>NZ_CP016456.1:349375-698750 GCF_001713415.1 Sphingobium sp. RAC03
GGATGTCATTTTCAGCGCCATAGCGGGCGCGCGCGGCGCGCTGGATCGCATCCTCCATCGCCTCGATGACGATGGCCTTGTCGATCATCTTTTCCGACGCCACCGAATTGGCGATGGCGATCAGTTCTGCCCGGTTGGCGGAAATGGCGTTGGCCATGACTTATGAACCCTTATTCTTCGGTTTCAAATTCATCCGCCCCATCGGAGGAAAGCGGCATGGTAGCAGAAATCAGCGCGTCGGTCAGCACCAGCTTGGCACCATCGATCAGGCCGAAGGGGATGACGACGTCGCCAGCCTTGGTATCGCGAAACTGAATATCCTCGCCCTCGACCCCGCCAAGGATGCCCTTGAAGGTCTTGCGCCCCTCGATCGCCTCGGTCACGGTGATGCGCGCTTCGAACCCGCCCCATTCGACAAAGTCGTGCAGGCGGGTGAGCGGGCGGTCGATGCCGGGCGAACTGACTTCGAGGCGATAGGCTTCCTCGATCGGATCGACCTCATCCAGCAAATCGGACAGGCGGCGCGACAAAGCCGCGCAATCCTCGATCACCAACTGCTTGGTTTCGGGCCGTTCGGCCATGATCTGGAGCGTGCGATCATCGCCCGATCCGAACAGCTTGATCCGCACAAGGTCAAAGCCCAAAGCCTTCGCCTCAGGTTCGATCAACGCTGTCAGTGCGGCGATGTCCGCCATGCGATCTCCAAATCCAGATATATGCGCGCTTTCGCTGCCGCAGGCTGGTAGCCTGCGACCCTGACATGTTTGACGATGTAAGGAAGCAAGGCCGATATAGGCGGACACCATTAAATCTGCAACATTAATCGTCGCCACTCATTCTATCGCTCAAGACCCACCTGTGAACGCTCATAACCGGAGATCGCGATGCGCCGTATAGCCATGACCGCCCTGCCCCTCATCCTCATGGCCTGTTCGGCCGAAAACGCCACGGGCCAGAATGCGGCCGCGCCTGCCGACAAGCCCTTTGCCACCGCCACCATCGCGGATTTCGATTCGCCCTGGGCGATGACTTTCCTGCCCGACGGCCGCGCGCTGGTGACGGAGAAGGCGGGCGAGATGCTGTTGTTCGATCCCAAGAATGGCACGAAAATCCCGATCGCGGGCATCCCGACCGTCGATAGCGCCGGACAAGGCGGATTGATGGACGTCGTCCTGTCGCCTGGCTTCGCGCAGGACAAGATGGTCTATTTCAGCTTTTCCGAAAGCCGTGACGGCGGCAAGGGCGTCGCGCTGGCTAAGGGCGGCTTTGCGCAGGCGAGCGACGGGACGACCAGCCTGACCGACGTGCAGGTAATTTTCCGCGCCAGCCCCTATGTCGAGGGCAATGGCCATTATTCCGGGCGCGTCGCCTTTTCGCCCGACGGCAAATATCTGTTCTTCACCAATGGCGAGCGGCAGAAATTCGATCCGGCCCAAGACCCCAAATCGACCCTGGGCAAAGTGTTGCGCCTCAATCCCGACGGCACCCCGGCGGCAGGCAATCCGCTGGCGGCCAAGGGCTTTCATCCCGCCATCTGGTCCTATGGCCATCGCAACCTGCTCGGCATCGCCTTTGACGCCGATGGCCGCCTGTGGGAGCAGGAAATGGGGCCAAAGGGCGGCGACGAGGTGAACCTCATCAAGCCGGGCCTCAACTATGGCTACCCCACCGTGTCGAACGGCAGCCATTATGACGGCCGCGACATTCCCGACCATAAGCCGGGCGATGGCTTCGAAGCGCCCAAGGTCAGCTGGAATCCGGTGATTTCGCCGGGTGGCCTGCTCTATTATTCGGGCGATATGTTCCCGGCCTGGAAGGGATCGCTGTTCATCGGCGGCCTGTCGAGCAAGGCGCTGGTCCGGGTCAAGCTGGACGGCGACAATGCCGCCAAGGGCGATCAGTGGGACATGGGCGCGCGCATCCGCGATGTCGACCAGGGGCCGGACGGCGCGCTGTGGGTGCTGGAGGATGGCGGTGATGGCTCACAAGGCCGGTTGTTGAAACTGACGCCCAAGCGCTGACGATAAGCGCAATGCCCTCGATCGACGATCCGTGCGGTCGAGGGCAAAGTGCCGGAAGGCTTCACCATTCGAAAGGTAGCGCATGAGTGGCCCCAAATTATTCGAGCCGATAACGGTCGGCGGCCTGACACTGGACAACCGCATCGTCATCGCGCCGATGTGCCAATATTCGGCCGTCGATGGCCAGATGAATGATTGGCATCAGATCCATCTGGGGCAGTTGGCGCTGTCCGGCGCGGGATTGCTGACGATCGAGGCCAGTGCCGTATTGCCCGAAGGCCGGATCAGCCATGCCGATGTCGGGTTGTGGGATGATGCGACCCAAGCGGCGATGCAACAGGTGCTGGACAGCGTGCGCCGCCATTCCGACATGCCGATTGCGATTCAGTTGGGCCATGCCGGTCGCAAGGCATCGACGCACGTCCCCTGGCAGGGGGGCAAGCAAATTGCGCCGGACGCGGTCAATGGCTGGCAGACCGTTGCTCCGTCAGCCCTGCCCTTCACGCCCGGTAGCGTTGCGCCGCGCGCTCTGGATCGCGATGGCATTGCCAAGCTGATCGAGGCGTTTGTGAGCGCAGCGAAACGCGCGCATCATCTGGGCATCGACGCCATCCAATTGCACGGCGCGCATGGTTATCTGCTGCATCAATTTCTCTCGCCCCTCTCCAACCAGCGGGACGATGATTATGGCGGCACGCTGGACAATCGGATGCGCCTACCGCTGGAAATCTTCGATGCCGTCCGCGCGGCCTTCCCTGCCGACAAGCCGGTGACGATGCGTGTGTCCGGCACGGACTGGGTGGCGGGCGGATGGGATATCGAGCAGACCATCGCCTTCGCCAAAGCGCTGGAGGCGCGGGGTTGCGCGGCCATCCATGTGTCGAGCGGCGGGCTGCATCCCGATCAAGCGATACCGGTTGGTCCAAGCTATCAGGTGCCTCTGGCCCGCGCGGTAAAGCAGGCCGTGTCCATACCGGTCGTCGCCGTCGGCCTGATCACCGACTTCGAGCAGGCCGAAGCGATTGTCGGGACGGGAGACGCGGATATGATCGCGATCGCGCGGACCATCCTCTACGATCCACGCTGGCCATGGCATGCGGCGGCGCATCTGGGTGCCACCGTCAAGGCGCCCAACCAATATCTGCGGTGCCAGCCGCGCCAATATCGCCATCTGTTCGACGCCGCCCGTCCCTGAACGCCGACAAAAAAAGGGAGCGTCGAAGCGCTCCCTTTTTCTTTACACCAACCGGCTCTGCTTGACCGCCGCTTCGATGAAGCTGGCGAACAGGGGATGCGGGTCGAAGGGTTTGGATTTCAGTTCCGGGTGGAACTGGACGCCGACGAACCAGGGATGGTCGGGGCGTTCGACGATTTCGGGCAGCGTGCCGTCCGGCGACATGCCGGAGAAGAGCAGCCCGCCCTTTTCCAGTGGCTCGCGATAGCCGGCATTGACTTCATAGCGATGGCGGTGCCGTTCGCTGATTTCGGTGGTGCCATAGACGCCAGCGACGACGCTATTGCCGGTCAGTTTGGCGGGATAAGCGCCCAGCCGCATGGTGCCGCCCAGGTCGGTTTCGGCGGTGCGCTTCTGCAAGCCCTCGGTGCTCATCCATTCGGTGATGAGGCCGACAACCGGCTCGCTGGTTTCGCCAAATTCGGTGGTCGAGGCATGGGCAATGCCCGCCGTGTTCCGCGCGCCTTCGATGCAGGCCATCTGCATGCCGAGGCATATGCCGAAGAAGGGCACGCCGCGTTCGCGCGCGAACTGGACCGAGGCAATCTTGCCTTCCGACCCGCGCACGCCGAAGCCGCCGGGGACCAGGATGCCGTGCATCGGTTCGAGCCGGGCGGTGATGTCCGAATCCGCTTCCTCGAACAGTTCCGCGTCGATCCACTTGATGTTGACCTTCACCCGATTGGCAAGGCCGCCATGGTGGAGCGCTTCGTGCAGCGATTTATAGGCGTCGAGCAGGCCGACATATTTGCCGACCACGCCGATCGTCACTTCGCCTTCGGGGTTCTGCTGCCGGTCCATGATGTCGTCCCACCGCTCCATCGAGGGCTCAGGCGCATCATCGATGCCAAAGGCGCGCAGGACTTCGGCGTCCAGCCCTTCGGCATGATATTGCTGGGGCACGGCATAGATGCTGGAGGCGTCGAGCGCGGGGATCACCGCTTCGGGACGCACGTTGCAGAAGAGCGCGATCTTCTTGCGCTCGCTTTCGGGCAAGGGATGTTCGCAGCGGCACAGCAAGATGTCCGGCTGGATGCCGAGCGAGGTCAGTTCGCGGACGCTATGCTGGGTCGGCTTGGTCTTCAATTCGCCGGCCGCCGCGATGTAGGGCACCAGCGTCACATGGACGAAGATCGATTGGCCACGATCGAGGTCGTTATGCAGCTGGCGAATCGCCTCCATGAAGGGCAGCGATTCGATATCGCCCACGGTGCCGCCGATCTCGCACAGGACGAAGTCGAGACCGTCGGTATCGGCGAGGGCGAACGCCTTGATCTCGTCCGTGACGTGTGGAATGACCTGTACGGTTGCGCCCAGATAATCGCCGCGCCGTTCGCGCTGGATGATCGTCTGATAGACGCGGCCCTGCGTGACATTGTCCGACTGGCGCGCGGAAACGCCGGTAAAGCGTTCATAATGGCCAAGGTCGAGGTCGGTTTCCGCCCCGTCATCGGTCACATAGACTTCGCCATGCTGATAGGGGGACATGGTCCCCGGATCGACGTTGAGATAGGGGTCGAATTTCCGAATGCGGACGCGATAGCCCCTCGCTTGCAGCAGCGCTGCAAGGGATGCGGCCATGAGGCCTTTTCCGAGCGAGGAGACCACGCCGCCGGTGATGAATATATACCGCGCCATGGGAGAGAAGGGTTAGCCTTTCGGAACAACAAAGGGCAAGCGCGCGAATCCACGCGCGCTTAAAAAAGATCAGCGATGTCGATGAACGGTTTAGTTGGCGAGGGGAACCGCGCCGTTGGCCGCCGCACCATTGCCGACCGAATCAGCTGCACCGGCCAGCGGATCGACGGTGCCGGCCGCGGGCGCGCTTTGGCTCGTCGGCGCCTGCCGCACCAGGGAGGTGTCGATGTCGGTCGGGGCATGGCGCACCGCCGCGATCACCGCCATGGCGATCGACAACAGCACGAAGACCGTCGCCAGGATGGAGGTGGACCGGGTGAGGAAATCCGCCGCGCCGCGCGCCGACATGAAGCCAGCCGGGCTACCACCCACGCCCAGCCCGCCGCCTTCCGACTTCTGCATCAGGATGACGGTGACCAGCAGGGCGGCCACGATGGCCTGCACGACGAGAAGAAAAGTGAACATGCGACGGGTTTCTGTCCGGGTAAGGAGGGCGTTGCCGGGCACATAGCGACGAAGCGACGCGGGGGCAACCGCCGCTTTGTCGTTCGGCCGATCGGGAGAGGTCGCGACGTTCAAATATCCTCCTTCGGCGGGGGAGGATTTATCGATCAGCGTGACTTGGCTGGATTCCAGGTCGTGACGGTGCGGCCGGTCATGGCTTTGACCACGCCCTGCAAGGTGGCGGCATAGGCGATCATGATATCGACCAGCGCCGCGAACGGCCCGCTTTTCGCGCGGACACCGGCCCAGATGGTCAGAGCGACGGCCAGGGCGCCGACCATGTAGAGCATGGGCGAAATCCGCATCGCCAGCGTGCCCGCAGCAATCGCGCCGGTCAGGATGAAGATGCCGCCGAACCAGCGGACGATCTTGCGCGAGGCATATTTGAAGCGATCGATCGCGCGCATTTGGCGCAGTTGCGGGCGCAGATGGACATGGGTGTGCCAGGCACGGGCAGCTATGCGCACCTTGCGGCGATATTCATCCTTGCGCCCCGTCACCAGCCGTTCGCGGGCGATGACGTCCTTGGCCTTGATCAGGCGCTTGCCCGCGAACACGACGGCCATCGAGACGGTGAGGTCATCCAGCACGCTGTCGGGGAAATCGGGATAGAGGCTGCGGCGGATCGAGAAGATCGAACCGTCGGCGCCCAGCACATTGCCGGTGCGCGATTCTTCGTCTTTCAGCCGTTCCTCGATCCGCCAGTAGAGCGAGCCGACCGAAGCGGTCGCGCTTTCATCCGCGCCGATATAGTGGAGCGATCCCAACACGCCGCCAATAGCCGGGTCGGCATAGCGGGCGAGCAGATTGTCGATGGCGTCGCCGTCCAGCAGGACATTGGCGTCGGTGAAGATCAGCACGTCGCCACTGGCGCGGGCGGCGAGTTGCTTCATGCCATGCGCCTTGCCGCTGCGGCCGGGGCCACGGATCACGGTAACGAGATCGCCTTGGGCCGCGATCAGATCACCGGTGCCGTCGGACGAGCCATCGTCGAAGGCCAGGCATTCCAGCCCTGGATGGCGGGCCTTGAGCATCGCGATATTGGCGAGCTTTTCCGGCATCGCATGGGCTTCATTAAAGGCGCAGAAGAGCAGCGAGGCGCTGGGCGGCGTGGTCGCTGTCCGCGCTTCGGGAAGCGTCGGTAAAGCGCGCAGAATCAAGGGGTAGAAGAGGAAGGGCCACAGCAAAGCGAACAGCGAAGCGGACAGTAGAACGCCTATCAGCAGGTCGGTCATGCTCAATAGGCCTTGTGGTGGACGAGGACGCCCAAGGTCGCGACGATGATGCGCAGGTCGCGCCAGACCGACCAGTCGCTGACATATTCCAGGTCCGATTGGAGCCGGTCGATCAGATCCTGATGATGGTCGGTCGATCCGCGATGGCCGCGCACCTGGGCGAGGCCGGTCATGCCGGGCTTGATGCAGTGGCGCGCCCAATAGCGGGGGTCGACTTCCCAATAGAGGCTGTCCCCTGCCCGCGCGGCGGCGGCATGGGGGCGCGGGCCAACGATGCTCATATCACCTTCTAACACATTGAAAAGTTGAGGTAATTCGTCAATGCTCGTCCTACGCAGGAAGGCGCCGATCGGGGTCACGCGGTCATCGTCCCGCTTGGTTAGCGTTGCGGCCTTCGCGTCGCTGGCCTCTGTCCGCATCGAACGGAATTTGTAGATGGAGAAGGAGCGGCCATCCTTGCCGATACGCGGCTGGCGGAAGAGGATGGGACCAGGGCTGGTCAGTTTCACCGCCAGCGCCGCGCCGATCAGGATGGGCAAGAGCAGGATGGTGGCGAGCGTGGCGACGATCAGGTCGAACAGCCGCTTGATCAGCCGGTCGCGGAATTGCAGCGGTCCGCCCGCGACGATGATGGTCGGCTGGCCGTCAAATTCGGCGACTCGCGCAGGCGCAAAACGCAGCAGTTCGGGCACGACGATCTCGCCGCGCGCCGACAGTGATTTGAGCGCCGCCGACCAGTCGGCCATCCGGTCGAGCGGACAGGCGACGATCACCCGTTCGGCCATGCCGACCGCGCTCGCCAGCCGCGCCGCCATGTCGGCATCATGGCGTTCGGGGCGAAGGTCGATGGCGGCGGCTTCGATGACGGTCATGTGCGGCCCGGTGGCGATCATTACGCCATCCATGATGACGACGGTGAGGTCGGGCACGGCGCCCAGCACCTGGCTCGCCAGCCGCGCGATCGCGAGGCGCACCAGTGCGACGGCAAGACCGCCGAGGCCAAGGCCGGTTACGAAGGTGAGGCGCGACAATTGTTCGGCCATCTTGCCGAGGTAGACGATCAGCAGCATGAGCAGCGCCGCCTGGACCAGTGCCCAGAGCGCGCGGACGATGCCGCGCCGGACATTGTTGATGCTCTGAATGCCATAGCCGCCGCCCTGCACCGCCAGCAGCGCGTAGAGGGGCGCGATCATCGCGAACATGACGAGGCCGTGCGGCTTGCCCGGTTCGCCCCATAGCGCGCCCAGCACGAACCAATTAGCGGCGAGGAAGGCGCAGAACAGCCCGGCCATGTCCCCACCCAGGCACAGCGCGTAAAGCCGGAACCGCACGATTTCCTTGGAAACTGTCACTGCTGCGCTCTGATCATCGCCATGCGCTCCGTTGGCACCGGGCGGCGCGGGTTGCAAGGGGGTGGGATGAGAGTCGGCCTGTGTTGGTCCTCCCTTGCAGGGGATCAGTGCGCGATGGGGTCATCACATACACTTCGTCATTGCCGCGAAGGTGGCAATCCATCTCCCGCCTTATCCCCTTGATTTTAGGTTGGGAGATGGGTCCCCGCCTTCGCGGGGATGACGAAATCTGGGAACTCCGCTTCAAGGAAGAACCTAGCTCTACACCCCGAACAGGCGCGTCAGCGATTTGTCGAGCATCAGCAGTTGCCACAACAGGCGGCCATGGTCGGCGACGCCGGAGCGGTGGTCGGTGGCGATGCGGGCGAGCATGGCGCTGTCGAACCATTCGGTGCGGGCCAGCGCCGATCCGCCCGCGATGGCAGTGGCTTCGCCCGCGAGCGCGCCGCGGAACCAGGCGCTGATCGGCGTGACGAAGCCCATTTTCTGGCGATAGAGTATGTCCTGCGGCAGATAAGGCTCCATCGCCTTTTTCAGCAGATATTTGCCGCTATTGCCGCGAATACGCTGGCTGACCGGCAGGCGCGCGGCAAATTCGACGAGGCGATGGTCGAGCAAGGGTTCGCGCGCTTCTAAACTGACGGCCATGCTCATCCGGTCGGTCTTGGTCAGGATGTCGCCGGGCAGCCAATATTTGATGTCGGCATATTGCGCGCGGTCGAGCGCGTCGCGCGCAGGTGCGTTGGCCATCGCCTTCACATAGCGATCTTCGGCGCGATAGCCGCCGAGCCGTCCCTTGACCTCCTGCGTGAAGAGGCGTTGGCGCAGGGCGTGGGGGGTGATGCCGACCGACGCGGCATAGGCTTCGCCGCCGCCGCCCGCCAGTTCGAGGAAGGTCGATTTGGCCCGCAGCGCGCGCGGTGCCCAATCAGCCTTGGGATAATATTTGCCGAGCGTTCCGAACAGCGGTTCACGGATCGAGGCGGGGATGAGGCCGCGGATGCGTTCGCCCTGCATCTGGAAACGGTGGCGGCGATAGCCCGCAAAGGCTTCATCCGCGCCATCGCCCGACAGTGCGACCGTCACCTGTTCGCGCGCCAGTTCGCACACGCGGAAGGTCGGCAGCGCGGAGGCATCGGCAAAGGGTTCGTCGAAATGGAAGGCGAGCCGGTCGATCAGGCCATAATCGTCGGGGGAGACGATGCGGCTGCGGTGATCGGTGGCGAAGCGCCGGGCGATGCGGTCGGCATAAGCGGTTTCGTCGAGCGCGGCGACGTCGAAGCCGATGGTGCAGGTCTTGACCGCCTGGCTCGACGCCTCGGCCATCAACGCGACGACGCTGCTGCTGTCCACGCCACCCGACAGGAAGGCACCCAGCGGCACGTCGGCGACCATGCGCGAGCGGACGGCCTGCCGCATCAGGGCGACCAGTTCCTCTTCCGATTCCTGGGGCGAGGATTTGGTGCGGTCGGCGAAGCTGACATCCCAATAACGATGCGGCTGGGGCAAGGGACGGCCGCGCACCAGGCGGAGCGTTTCGCCCGCGCCCAACTTGCGCACGCCCGCAACCAGGCAGGCATCGTCGGGAACATAACCATAGGCCATATAATCTTCGAGCGCGGACAGGTCCGGCGCGCGGCGCAGCAGCGGATGGGCGAGCAGGCTTTTGAGTTCAGATCCGAAGATCAGGCTGCCGTCGGACAGCAAGGCATAATGAAGCGGCTTGACCCCCAGCCGGTCGCGCACCAGCCAGAGCGACTGGGCGCGTGCATCGAACAGGGCGAAGGCGAACATGCCGTTGAAACGGTGGACGCACTCCTCGCCCCATTGGCGATAGCCGTGGAGGATGACTTCGGTGTCGCTATGGGTGCGAAAGACATGGCCCTTCGCCTCCAGTTCGGCGCGGACTTCGGCGAAATTATAGATTTCCCCGTTGAATATGACCGCCAACGCCTCGTCGTCGGTCAGCATCGGTTGCGCGCCCGATTCCAGGTCGATGATCGAGAGGCGCAGATGCCCAAGGCCTACGCCCGGCGCGGTCCAGATGCCGCTGCCATCCGGGCCGCGATGCGGCATCGCATCGAGCATGGCGCGGACCCGCGCGGGATCGACCGGCTTGGCCGTTTCCAGATGAAAAATACCCGCTATGCCGCACATGCGAACCTCCCTAGCGGATGCCCGCGCTGCGGTCAGCCAAAAGCTGTATGTCGCCGATATTGGTCAGGAAGGCGCGGATGACCGCATCGGCGCGCGCGCCCTGCCCTTCTTCGGCGGAGATGAGGATGGCGACGGCGCGCTGATCCTGACCCAGCAGACGGGCTTTCATCGTGGCGATCTTGACCTGCGGGCGGCTGCCAGTGGGCGCGTTGCCGCCGACGACATAATAGCTCACCACTTGCCGCACGACCGGGCCGGGGGCGGTGATCTGTTCGCCGCGCGCACCCTGTGGCGCGGTGGCGGGTGAGGACCAGACCCATTGGCCATCGGGATCGGCTGCGCCCTGACCGAAGCCGACCAGTTCGCGGCCTTCATCCTGCCGTTCATAGGCGATGATGGCGAGGTCAACGATCTGGCCGTCGGCATTGCGATAGCGCCCCAGAGTGGCATGGTCGGCGCCATCGAAGCGCGGCTTCCAGGGATAGGCCATCGGCGTCGCGCTGCGGGTCCAGCCGGGGACCGAAGGCAAGTCGATGCGCGCGGGCAAGGGATCGGCATTGGCGGCGGTGGCGGCGAGCCAGAGCGGTGCGGCGACGATCAGGGCCAGTGCAATGCCCGCGACCCGGCCTGCCGAGCCAGGGTTCGAGATGGAGCTTTGCAAGCGATGCGGATCGAACCAGGGGTCGCCGGGCTTGCGATCGAAAAAGGGCCAGGCGGTTGCCATCACCACGATCATGATGATCGCGAAGAAGACCCAGCCATAGACGACATGATCGAAGCCGACGGCGGCGTCGATGGTGGTCAGATGCGCGACCAATATGGTGGCGAAGGCGCGCACGCCGTTGGCGAGGATGGAGAGCAGCAGCGCGCCGCCCATGAAGATGATGCGACGCGGCCAGCTTTTGAAACAGACATTGCAGACCAGCACGCCATAGGCGGTCATGGCGATCAGGAATTTCGCGCCCGAACAGGCCTCCGCCACTTCAAAATAGCCGGTTGGCGTGGTGATGAAGATGCCCTCCATATGGGCGGGCACGCCCGACAGGTCGAGGAAGAACATCGTCAGATGCGCCGTCACCAGTTGCAGCGGCGGCACGAGTTCTTCACCGAAGGGCACCATGAAGAAAGCGTAGAAGAGCGGGAAGATGAGCGCGCGCGCGACGGCGGGGCCGAGCAGCGCGACGGTCGCGCCCTGAAGCATCAGGATGAGCGCGCCATGGCGGACCATCGCCACGCCCGCCGCTGCGCCGAGCAGCCAGGCGAGCGCGCCCAGCCCCAGCCAGATGAGGCCCGGTGCCCAGGCCACCGGCTCCAGCTGGCGCAGACTGGGCAGACGTTGCTGCACCAGCCAGGCAATGAGCGGCGGGATGAAGAGGCAATGGCCGAAGGTGGAGGAATTCCACCAGATCGACACCATCGAATGCACATCGTCAAAGAACAGCGTCAGGATCGCGAAGGCGACGACACCAAGCGCGGTCAGATGGCCGCGCCAACCGGTCAGGTCGACAAGTGGGGTGCGCGCCATCGGCAGCGTCTGTCCGGTCATGCGGCGCGGCTGTCCGCTTGGGGACCGAATAGCAGGTCGGGCAGATGGGCGAGCGTGGCGGACCAGCGGTAGCGTGCCTCCATCCGGGCGCGGGCTGCGATGCCGAGCTGGGCGGCGCGGCCGGGATCGGCGAGCAAGGTGTTGATCTTGGCGGCTTCTTCGGCCGGGTTGGCAGCGATCAGGAAGTGCATTTCATCCTGCGCGTCGATGCCTTCGGCGGCTTGGGGCGAGGCGACGACCGGGCGGGCCATTGCCATGGCTTCCAGCACCTTGTTCTGGATGCCGCGCGCGATGCGCAAGGGGGCGACGACGATGTCAGCCGCCGCCAGCCAGCCGCGCACGTCGGGCACGCCGCCGGTGACGATCACGCCGGGCTGGGCGGCGAGCGCTTCGACGGCCTTGGACGGATTGCGACCGACGATGGCGAAGCGGGCGTTGGGATGGACGGTGCGGATGGCGGGCAAGGTCTGGCGCGCGAAACTTTCGACAGCTTCGACGTTCGGGCGATAATCCATTTGGCCGGTGAAGACGAGCAAGGGGCCGTCGCCATGATCCACCGGGGGGAAGGTGGCGGCGGGGTCGAAATAGTCGAGCGCGACGCCATTTTCGAGCGGCATGATCCGGTCGGGGCCAAGGCCGCTGGCGGTGCGGAACAGGGCGGCTTCGGCTTCACTGACGAAGGTGGAGATATCGGCGCGGGCGGCGACGCGGCGTTCGAAGTCGAGCAGCACGCGGCCTTCGCGCCGGTTGATCCAGCCCATCGGGCCAGACCCCTGCGCGCCATAGGCAGCATATTTGGCCGAATCGAAATCCACGAAATCCATCAGGAAGCGGGTGCCTGGCGGGAGAGCGGGGACGAAATGCGCCATCTGCGCCGAATAGGCGACGACGGCGCGAATGGGATGGTCGGCCAGAGTCTTCGCGACCCATTGGTGCAGGGCGGGATGGTCGAACAGCGACACGAGCAAGGGTTCGCGCTTGGCGAGGCCGGTGAGGCCAGCGACGATCCTGGACCTGTCGCGCCGGAGCAGGCAGTGGCTTTCTGCGACGGCGGCCAGTTCCCCGGCAAAGCTCATGTCGCGATCATCATCGGCGAAGCAGCCGACATGGACGGGGGCGACCTGCGCCAAGCGTTTGAGCAGGTTGCACGAGCGGATCTTGTCACCCCTGTCCGGCGGAAAGGGAATGCGATGGCAGAGGAAGAGGATCTCGCCCGTCATCCAAGGCCCCGCGCGATATGCGGGCCGATGAGCGTCGCGAGGCTTTCGGGCAGTTTCTTCCAATATTCGACCTTGCGCCGATATTGGGGCGAGAGCGGATTGACGTCGCGCGTCTCCTTGCCCGGCGCGGTGCGCAGATGATAGCCGAGCGGTTCGCCCTCGAAGCCCCAGGTCTTTTTCCAGGCGGCGGGGCCGGTGCCGACCTTCGACCGGCCGAAATCGAAGGTCGTGCAGCCGCGTTCGCGCGCCTGGCGCATCAGCAGGAAATAGAGCGCTTCGTTCGAGCGCATCGTCCGCGCGCCATCCGCCGCGCCATGCCAGTATGGCATGCACGCGCCGCCATGATAGAGGCTGATGACCGCCGACAAGGGCTTGCCGTCCTTTGACACCAGGGCGATGTCGGCGTCGCCGCCAAGGCGATCCAGCACGCCGTCGAACAGGGCGCGTGGGAAAACCGGGGTGCCCAGATGATGGACGCTATGGGCGTAGAGGCGGTAATGGATGTCGCGCAGCCGCTTGTCGCGGCCACTCTCGAAGGTCAGGTCGTTGGCTAGGCCTTTGCGGATTTCTGCGCGGTGGCGCTTGGGCACGGCCTTGAGTTCTGCTTCGTCATCGGCAGCGAGGGGGCGCGAGAAGCCGAGATAGGCGTCGGCCTTTGCCTGCCAGGCGAGACCGGCTGGCGCTTCGCCGCCGCGCAGTTCGAGTGTCGCGCAGCCGAGTTTCTCCGCCAGTGTCCAGGCCGCATCGCCAAGCATCTCGCCTGCCTTGCGATGCGTGGTGAGGATGCCGCCGTCGACCGCGAAGCCGCTGCCAACGAGGGCGCGGCCGAACAGCATCGAGCGGATATAGGTGAGCGGCAGGACGCCAACGATCTGGCTGCCGAGCCGCGCGACCAGCATCCGGGCTTTCTGACCCGTGCCATGTTCGACGCCCATGATCCAGCCGGGGCGCTGGAACGGCGTCGATGCCGGATGCGCGCGCACCCAGGCGTCGATCGCCGCGACCTCCGCCAAGTCGGCAAGGCACGCCTCTTCGACGATGAGGCCGACCTCGGTTATCCCTTGCATGAACACGGCGTCCTAATCCCCCCGACCCCAGCCGACCCCATGGACCGGCATAGCATAAATCCCAGATATCATCCCAGGCCGCGCGCGATGAGCGGGCCGACCAGATTGGCGACCGGCAACGGCAGCCGTTTCCACAGCGCGATGCGGCGCTGATATTTTTCGCTATGCGGGTTCACGTCCCGCCGCGCGCCATCGGGTGCCCATTCATGATAGACCAGAGGATGGGGCGCGAAACCGAAGCTTTTTTTCCAGGCCGCCTGCCCGCTGCCGACCTTTGACCGGCCAAAATCGAACATCGTCATGCCGCGTGCGCGGCCATGGCCCATCAGGCGATAATACATGAGTTCGTTCGAGCGCAGCCGCCGTGCGTCGGCGAGGCCACCGCCCCAATAGGGCATCACCCGCCCCCGATGATAGAGAGTCAGCACGGCGGATACCGGCCGGTCGCCATTGCGCACGATCAATATGTCCGCATCCTCGCCGAACCGCTCCAGCACGGCGCGGAACAGGCGCGCGGGGAAGACCGGGGTGCCGAGGTTGCGGACGCTGGTGGCGTAAACGCGATAATGGTCGCGCAGATGTTGGCGGCTGCGGCCGATGTCGATCGCCAAGGCGGGGTTCGCCAGCGCCTTGCGCAGTTCGGCGCGATGCTTGCGCGGTATGGCGAGCAGTTCCGCGTCGTCGTCGGCGGCGATCGGCCGGACGAAGCCGACATGCTGGTCGGCGCGCTGTTCCCAGGCTCCGCCGGGCACCGGGCCGCCGCGCAGTTCCAGCGACAGGCCGCCGCGATCGCGCGCCAGATCTTCCGCCGCCCTGACGAGGGCCGTGGCGGCGCGATCATTGTCAGCCAATATACCACCATCGACGGCGAAGGCGGTCGAAACGAGCGCTTGGCCGAACAGGCGGCTGCGCACATGATGCAGCGGCAAGAGCCCGCTGATGCCGCCCGAAGGGCCGACCGCTGCGAGTAGCAGGGCCGGATTGGCGGTGCCGTCCTGCACGGCCAGCAACCAGGCCGGGCGGTGAAAGGGGGTGCCGTCGGCATGAGCCATGACATAGGCGTCAACCGCCCGCGCCTGTGCCGGGTCGGCCAGGTCCATGATCGTGACGAAGAGGGTGGCGGACTGCCCCATGGTCAGGACGCGCGTGCCGCTTCGGCGTCGGCCAGCGCATCGACCCGCGTCCAGGCGAAGTCGCGCGTCAGGCGGCGCAGCTTGGCGGCCATGACCGACAGGTTGCTGTAATGGCGCAGGCGCGAGCGCAACGGCGCCTCAGCGACGCGCGGCTGGTCCGGGTCGATTTCCCAAGGATGGAAGTAGATGATAGCGGGCCGCCCGGCCTGATGATTGGCTTGCCGGATCGCCCAGCGCGAAAAGCCATAGGGGAGCAGGCGGAAAAAGCCCCCTCCCCCCGCCGCCAGCGTGCGATTGCCCAGTTTCGCCGTCGTTACCGGCAATTCGACCAGATCGGACCCCGACACGGGTTTCCAGGCGAAGCGCGGCGATTCCGGCCAGCCATAATGGTCGTGGCGGATCGGCGCGACGCTGGAGGAATAGCGATAGCCTTCCTCCGCCAATATGGGATGCGCCCAAGGGGTGCGGGTGTCGATCGAGAAACTCGGTGCGCGATAGCCGGTTACGGCCTGGCCGCTGGCATCTTCCAATATGGCGCGCGCCTTGCGCAGGTCGGCGCGGAAGGCTTCGGGAGTGAAGGTGAAGACGCGGGCATGGTCATAGCCATGGCTGGCGACTTCATGCCCCGCGTCCGCAATACGCCGCATCAGCGCGGGATAGCGTTCCGCTACCCAGCCCAGGGTGAAGAAGGTCGCCTTGACGTCCGCCTGCGCGAACAGGTCGAGTATCCGTCTTGGTCAAGGTCGTTTTGGCTGCCAATCACGCCCTTCACGCAGCAGCGTGTTTGCCAGAACGATGATGCGACGCATGACGGCGGTGATGGCGACCTTTTTCGCCTTTCCTGCATTTACGAGCAGCTGATATTTGTCGCGGAGATCGTGATTAAAGCGAATGGCGACCAACGCAGGCATGTAGATTGCCCGCCGAAGTGACGCCCGGCCACCAATAATCCGCTCTTTGCCCTGCCACTTGCCTGACTGTTGCGTCATAGGCGCAAGCCCAGCCAGCGCGGCTATCTTTTTGCTGTCGAGATACCCAAGTTCCGGCATGTCGATCACCAAAATGGTCGCGGTTAATCTGCCGATCCCCGGAATGGTCATCAGGCGCCTGATGCGCTCGTCGAGGGTTCCACGCTGTTTGGCGATCTGGGCAATGACTTCATCCAAGGCTTTGATGTCGGTGTCGATGTCATTGATCCGGCGGCAGAGTTGGTCTTTCACCAAAGGGTTGGTTGCTGTAGCAAGGCGTGTCTTTGCCGTGATCTGATCTTTGACCAAGGCACGCCGTGCTGTCAGCAACTCCCTGAGATCATGAACATCTTCACCTTCTATGCCTTGAGGGGTCAAATCCAGAACGATCCCCATGCGAGCCAGCATTTTGGCGTCAACGCTATCGGTTTTGGCCAGTCGGCCGATAGCCTGTGCAAATCGTCGCGCTTGTTTCGGATTGACCTTGATGAAGGGGTGCCCCGCCAAACTGAGATATCGCTCAAGCCCGCGATGATAGGCACCGGTCGCCTCAAAAACGAACAGTACCCCATCATTCTCGCCCAGCCAGGCGCATAGCTGAGCGAAACCTTCAGCCGTATTAGGCAGGCTGAGCGCTACGTCATGGGAGTGCCAGAAAGCGTCCAGACGGTCTTTCGACACATCGATTCCGATGGTATCCTTTGCCATCTTTTCTATCCACCTTTGCTTGTCGTTCGGGCCCGGAGCCCACGTATCCGTTCAGGTCGTAAGAAAAGACAGGGGCTCGCCAAACTCGACCGCGGTCCTGCAAGACCAAGCTCCGCACGGCGCCGCCCCCGCCACTACCCGGCACCGCAGCTGCGGTGCCGGGTAGTGGCTCCCTTTTGCCTCAGGAGCCAGGGATTCTCATAAGACAAGCACCGCGTCGGTATTGCCCTCGACCCGGTGAGTCAGCCCGTCCCAATCGGCGCGACGGATCGTGCGCTCGAACGCGCCGACCTGGAACCAGTCCTCGACATCGACCGACAGGGCGTTCTGCATCATTCCGGTGATCCCAGCGCGTCTTGCAGTCAGGCGGCGACGCTATCCTGCGTCACCCCCGCCATGCGATCTTCGCGTTCGACCCAATCGACCAGCAGGGTCAGGACACGGCGCAGTGCGGTGTCCTGTTCCTCGGCGCGAAATTCCAGCGAGGACAGCCGTTCCTCGATCAGGGTGAAGCAATCCTTGAGCGCTTCGGGATCGATGGTCTGGGCGGGGACGAAGGGCACATGCGCCTGCACCGCGCGCAGCGAAGCGATTTCGGCGCGCAGCGCTTCGATCTCGCCCAGCATGTCGTGGCGCAGCGTTTCGACGGCCTGGGCGTCTATGGTGTCGGGCTGTTCGGCCTCGGCTTCGTGCAGGTCGGCGATCTTGGCGTCCAGTGCTTCGGCCAATTCCTCGACGACGTCGGCTTCGAGCTGATCGTCATCCTCTTCTATGGCTTCCACCCCAACAGGCGGCGCGAAAGGCGCACGCTGCATCGACCAGTCCTGCTGGTCGTATGGCGAGGTGAAGTCGCCAAGGGTGGCGTCATCCTGTGCGGGGCTGTCTTCGAGCGCGACCGGCGCGTCTTCGATCTCGGCATCCTGTGTGTCGGAGGTGAAGGGCCAAGTCGCGTCGATCATATCTTGCTCTTCCTCGACTTGGGCCACGATCTCGTCGGTCGCTTCGACTGTTTCCAGTTCGAGCGGTGCCATGTCGTCTGCCACGTCCGCTTCGGCTTCTGCTTCGACTTCCGCCGCGATTTGGGTGCTATCGCCCTCGACATCTTGGACATCGTCCAGCGCGGACGGCGTCATCGCCGCTGGCGTGACGTCGATGTCCAAGCCCATGTCGGCGACGACCGCCTGCACCACATCGGCGTCGATCGCTTCCAATTGCTCGATCGCGCCCATCAGCAGGACGCGGCTGACCAGCGCGTTCAGGCGACGCGGTACGCCGCCGGTCGCGGCGTAGAGCGCGGCGAAGGCATCGCGGCTGAAGATCGGGCGACCGTCCCAGCCCGCCACGGTCAAGCGGTGGATGACATAGGGTTCGACTTCATTGGCCATCATCGGTTCGAGATGATGGGTCGCGATGACCCGCTGGCGCAATTGTTCGAGCTGAGGCGATTTGAGCAGGTCGCGAAATTCGGGCTGGCCGAGCAGGAAAATTTGGAGAAGCGACTGGCCGCCCAATTGGAAATTGGACAGCATCCGCAGTTCCTCGATCGCCGAGACCGCCAGATTCTGCGCCTCGTCCACGATCAACAGGGTGCGCCGTCCAGCGCGCGCCTGCATGTGGAGATAGGCTTCGACCTGTTGCAGCGTCGCCGCCTTGGTCATCCCCTCGGTCGCGAGGCCGAAGCTCTGCGCGGCAAGGCGCAGCATGTCGTCGCCCTGCACCTGGGTCGAGACGATCTTGACCGCGGTGAGCCGCGACGGGTCGATCGTCTGCATCAGATGGCCGACCAACGTGGTCTTGCCCGCGCCGATGTCGCCGGTGATAACGATGAAGCCTTCGCCCTGGGCGAGGCCATAGCCCAAATAGGACAGCGCCTTGCGATGGGTGGCGCTTTCGAAATAATAATGCGGGTCCGGCGTCAGCTGGAACGGGCGACCCTGCAATCCGTAGAATTGATCGTACATATCTTCGTCTCCCCAGGCCGACCCGTTAGAAGCTGTAGCGCAGGCCGACCTGGCCCAACGCGCTGATGATGGTTTCGAAATCGTCCGCCTGAACGCCGTCCACACCGACCGAGGCCGATGCCGACAAGCGCCGGGTCAGGCTCTTATAATAGCTGGTGAACGCACCGAAATTCAGCACGTCCGGCCGATCGCCACTGGCATCGAAATAGTTGATGTAGGTGACCAGATCCATGCTGTCGCTGTCGTTGAACATGTAGCTGACCGAACCGTTACCATACCAGTTTTCGTCGCGCGATCCGCTGATCAACACGCTCTGACCCTGCGGCGTGATGAACTTGCGCTGCGAATAGCCAGCGCCAAGGCCCCAACCCCATGGCCCGCGCCGCAGGGCATATTGCGCCGCGACGCCGCGATAGCGGAAATTCGCGTCAGTGATGCCCGACAGCGAGTCGTTGAAACATTGGCCGCCGCCGGTGGTCGAGAAGGCGCAGCCGGTGAGGTCTCCCGTGAAGGGATTGCGCACGACATTGAGGCTGCTGCCCGACACGGCCGCTACATCGGCCATGATCATGCGGCCGAAACTGTCGATGCCGTCAAACACCATGACGCCGAAGCTGCTGTCCTGCCCCTGCCAAGTGAAGCTGCCCTGATAGGTCATGCCGCCATAGCGTTCACCCACGCGCGCGGTCAGCGAGGTGCGGCGGCTGGGCCGCCACAGGACGCCTGCATCCCAGATGATATCGTCGAAATTATAGATAAGCGCACGCGGCGAGCTTTTGTCGGTAACATAGCGGCCGTTGCGGATGAGCGGCGTGCCATCGGTCGCACGTTGCGGCGAGCGCTGGCTGATCTCGATCTTTTCATAGCCGATGCCACCGATCAACGCGACGGTGCGCGAGACCGGCAGGGTGGCGTCGAGCCGACCCCAGGCATTTTCGAACCGCTGGTCGAGCTGGCTCGCCTCTTCGCGATTATAGCCTGCGCTGGCGGTCAGGCCCACAGGCAGCAGCGTGCCGGGGGCAAAGCCGACCGACCCCAAAAGGCTGTGCGTCCAGCTATCGGCGAAGGAACCGCCCTGCCCGCCCAGGAAATCGGCATTGACGCTGTCTTCGACCCGCGCATAGCCCAGTTGATAGGAGCCGTTGACGGTGAAGTCGCCGACCTGTGTCGTGTAGGACGGGCCGACATAACCGGCATAGACCTGGCTGGTAAAGCTATTGTCGTTGAGCGATGTCGCGCCCGACAGGCCATCAGTCCGCACCCGCGTTGCAAAGCCGCCCGCATTGAGCGAAAGGCCGCGCGCCAGATTGACGCGCGCGCTCGCGATGCCGCTCAACACGTCCTGGTCCGGTGCCTGGCTGCCCCAGCCGAAGCTGTGATTATATTGGACGTCGACCACCGCCTCGACCCGGCGGTTCTGCACTTCGGCGGTCAGGCCAGCGGTGACATTGGTATAGGTCAGCACATCGCCACCGCCCTTGAGCGGGCCGGTCACGACCTGATCGATGCCGATATAGGGCGTGACGTCCATGCGGCGATCCGTATCCTGCGCCAGCGCAGGCGCGGCGGCGGTCGCCAGCGCGACGAGCGATGCGCCGCCGATCCAGAAACGGGTCATGAGCGGGGTTCCCCCTTGGCATAATAGCTGCCGAAACGACGACCGCCGCCGGTGAAGCGGACGGCGTTGAGCAGAAGCTGGACCTGCGCTCCGCCCTTCAGCAGGCCGATCGCGTCGCGCACGGCGGCTTCGCTGGTCTTGTCTGCGCGCACCACCAGCAGGGCGATGGCGACATGGCTGGCCAGCACGGCGGCGGGCGAAGCCGCCAGCAGCGGCGGCGAATCGAAAATGAGGATGCGGTCGGGCCGGCCTTCTGTCAGACGCGTGAGCAATTGTTCGGTGCGGGCGGAGGAGAGAAATTCGGTGTCCGCATTGCTGCGCTGTCCGGCGGGCAGGATCGAGAGCGAGGGGATGTCGGTGCGGATCACGCAATCCTCGATCGCCACCATCGGATCAGCGAGCGCGTCCATCAGGCCGGGGCCAGCCTCCAGCCCCAGCGCGGCGGGGATGCCGGGCTTGCCGAAATCGGCGTCGATCAGCAGGATTTCGCGGTCCTTTTCGGCCGCGAGGCTGAGCGCCAGGTTGATCGCGCAAAAGCTCTTGCCGTCGCCGCTATGGGGCGAACAGACGAGGATGCGGTTGCCGCGCTTATTATCCTGTAGCTGCGCCAGCAGGTCGCGCTTGAGCAGGCGGAATTCCTCGCTCATCGCGGTGACGGGGCCGTCGGGCTGGAGCAGGCCGGCTTCGGCGAGCGCGATGCGGTCGATTGGCTGGATAGGGCCGGTCCAGGGCAAGGCGCGGAAGCCTGTCGGCGCGGGAGCCAAGGCGGCGGACGCGACGGCGACCGGCTCGGCGAGCGGCGGCGCATCGGCGGGCATTTCGACCGCAGGCGCGGCGCGGCCACGCAGCGCGGCGCTGAAATCATAGATTTCGGTGGCGCGCTCGATCAGCGAACCGCCTTTGATGGGGCTATGCTGGTTCATGTTTCCTGGTTCCTTCACGCCCACATCTCAAGCCATGCCACGCTGGACAAATTCGACGACGATCAACAGCAGGCAGACCGCCGCCAGCCCGCCGCTGGCGCCCGCAAACCATTTCATCCGCTGCTTTTCGACGGCGACCTGCGTCGCGCTGACCGCCTGGCTGATCGACCCGGCGACCGGCAGGCCGATGGCGCGTTCCAGACGGGCGGCGGTGGGGAATGTTCCCTTGAGCTGGCCCATGGCGAAGGCGACGCCAACACCCGCACCGATGCCGACGATCAGCACGCCGAGCAGCAGCAGCGGCCGGTTGGGCGCGGTCGGCGCGGTGGGGACGCTGGGCGGGTTGATGACGCGGAACTGGACCGATCCGGTTTCCGACTTCACCTCGCCACGCAGGCGGATTTCCTCACGGTCGGCGAGCAGTTTGTCATATTGGGTCTTGAGCACTTCATAGTCGCGATCGAGCTTTTCCTGCTCCGATGCGATGCCCGGCTCGTCGACCTGCTTCGCCATCATGGCGTTGAGATCGGCCTGGAGCTGTGCCTTGCGGGTGGAGAGCGCCTGCACCGTGGCGGCGCGTTCGGCCTGCATCGACTTGATCGACAGATAGGCGGGGTTAGGCGTGCCACCGCCGCCGCCCGCGCTGCCGCCGCCACCCTGACGGCGCAGCGCATCTACTTCGCGCTGGGCGGCAATCACGTCGGGATGGTTGGCGGTCCAGCCGCGCGCGCGCATGCCCGCAAGGTTCGACTGGGCCTGGCTGAGCGCCGAGGGGCCGCCCGCAGCGCCGACGCCAGGCAGGCTTTGCGGTGTGCCCGCCAGCTGGCCGTTCATCGCGCTCAAAGCGCTTTGCGCCTGCACCAGCTGCGAATCGATCTGGTTGATCTCCATGCGCGCGGCGTCCATGCGCTGGCTGATCGAGCCTGCGCCGGGCAGCAGCCCGACATAGCGCTGGGCAAATTCGACGCGGCGCTGGTCAGCGGCCTCCATCTGCTTGCCGCGAGCGGCGACCTGCTGGTCAAGGAAGGCAAGGCTCTGCCGGGTCTGGGTGCGGTCGCCGGAGAGATTTTCTTCCTGGAAGATGTCGATCAGCTTTTGCGCCACCTGCTGCGCGATGCGGGCATTCGCACCGTCCGACAGGCTCGAATCAGCCGACACGGCGCTGATGTCGATCATGCTGGGGTCGGCCTGCGCCATCACGGTGATATTTTCACGCAGCGTCGTGATCTTGGCGGCGACATCGCGCGGGCCGGAGACGCCCTGCGACAGATCGGTTTCGCGCACGACCTTTTCGAGATTTTCGGCGCTGGCGAGCGTGCTGCGCACGCGCTCCAGTTCCTGCTGCGACTGGACCTGGGTGATGCCGACCTTGTCCTCAAGCAGCGACTGGGTGCTGACATAGACCCGCGCCTTGGACTCATAGCTGTTGGGGATCAGCGCCACGCCGAGCCAGCCGAGCATTGCCACGCCCCAGGCGACGCCCAGCGCGATCCAGCGGCGGCTCCATATGCCATGGAGCAGGACCAGCAATTCGTCGTAGAGACCGGCCATATCAGAACATGCTTTCAGGGATGATGATGACGTCGCCGGGGGCGAGCATGACATTGGCGCGCGTGTCGCCCTTCTTGAGAAGGTCGTTCAGCCGGACCTGATATTCCTTTTGCTTGCCGCTATCCTTGTCGAAGCGGACGAGCCGCGCGCGGTTGCCTGCGGCAAATTCGGACAGGCCGCCGACCGAAATCATTGCGTCGAGCAAGGTCATGTTGGCGCGATAGGGAATGGAAGCGGGCTTGTCGGTCGCGCCGACGATCCGCACCTGTTGGCTGAACGTGCCGCTGAAATTGTTGACGATGACCGAGACGAGCGGATTTTCGATATATTTGGTGAGTGCCAGCTTGATGTCGTCGGACAGCATCCGGGGCGTCTTGCCCACGGCCGGCATGTCGGTGATCAGCGGCGTGGTGATGCGCCCGTCGGGCCGCACCTGCACCTTGGCCCCTAGTTCGGGGTTGCGCCACACGAAGATGGTGAGGTCATCGAGCGGGCCGATGATATATTCCTCGCCCGGCCCTTCCTGCGTCGACACGAAGGATGCCGGGGGCAGTTGCGGCCCGGCAGGCACCGTGGCGCAGCCCGACAGGGCGACGGCGGGCAAGGATGCACCGATCAGGAGCCTGGAAACGGACAGGAAACGCATATTCTCACCTCTTTGTGCGGCCTTGCGCGACCGGCCGCCAAAGAGGGGTGGCAAGGCCGTTCAGCACAGGGCTTCGGACCTCTTCATGCCGTCAAAGGGTAAAGATACCGTTAGGAGTTATGTGTAGAGTAATTCAGCCAAGTAAAACTTCACGAGGACTTGGATGGCCAAGAAAAGCGGTCGGGCTGGCCGACGCGCCATAGGCCCCTGCAAGGAAGATGGCAATGAGGTCGCCTTCCTGCACCGGCGGTAACGCCACCTTGTCGCCGAGCCGGTCGATCGGCGTGCAGAGGCAGCCGACGACCGTCACGGGATCGGCCGCCGGGTCCGCGCCGAAACGGTTGGCGATGGCGATCGGATAGTTGCGGCGGACGACGGTGCCGAAATTGCCGCTGGCGGCGAGTTGATGATGCAACCCGCCATCGACGACGACGAAGGTTTCGCCCTGGCTGACCTTTACGTCGATTACGCGGGTCAGATAGACGCCGCACTCCCCGACCAGCCAACGGCCCAGTTCAATCGCGAAATGGGTGGGTTTGAGGATGTCGGGCAGCGCCTCCAGCGCGCTTTCGAGGGCGACACCAATGGGGCGGATGTCGAGCGGGACGTCGCCGGGGAAATAGGCAAGGCCAAAGCCGCCGCCCAGATTGACCAGCGGCGGCGCTAAGCCGACTGCCTCTGACAGCCGCGCCGCCAGCGCGAGGGTGGCGGCCTGCGTCTCGATGATCGCCATGGCGTCGAGATTTTGCGAGCCGGCAAAGATGTGCCAGCCGCGCCAGTCGGCCCCGCCGTCGATCATCGTGCGGGCGAGCGCCGCCGCGCGATCGGCATCGACGCCGAACGGCTTGGCACCGCCGCCCATCCGCATACCCGACCCCTTGAGATGGAAGTCCGGGTTGACCCGCACCGCGACGCGCGGCGTCTTGCCGATGCGGTGGCCGATGGCGAGCGCGCGACGCCCCTCCCCTTCGGATTCGAGGTTCAGCGTGACGCCCGCGAAAATCGCGGTTTCCAGTTCGTCATTGCGCTTGGCCGGCCCGGCAAAGCTGATCCGCGCCGGGTCCATCCCGGCCGCCAGCGCCATGTCCAGTTCGCCGCCCGACGCGATATCGAAGCCGTCGACCTGCGCCGCCATGCCGGTGAGCAGCGGGGCGTAGGGGTTGGCCTTAATCGCATAATGGAGGTGCAGGGCGGGCGGCATGGCGGCACGGAAGCGCCGGACCTGCGCTTCGACGATGGCCATATCATAGGCGAAGAGCGGCGTGTCGCCTGCCTCATCCACCAGGCTGGCCGCGCCATAGCCGCCGATCAGCAACATGCCCTCCTCGCCCGCGAACCAGGGCGGGATCGGTCCCATCGGCTTCATCTGTAAAACCCTCTCAGCTTCATACGTGCTCCTGCGAAAGCAGGAGTCCAGGGCGATAGGTCACCCGCCTCACCCTAGGCTCCTGCTTTCGCAGGCGCGCCATGTTGGTGCGCGAGGGCGACTCGGTCGGTCTTGCCGTTGGGATTGCTGGGAAATTCGTCCAGCACAAGGATATCCCTTGGCTGCATATAATTGGGCAGTTCGCTTTTGAGGTGCGCGGCGACCGCCTGCGCGACGGCAGGATCGTCGGCGCGCAGCAGCAGCCGGACCACTTGGCCCAGCCGGTCATCCTTCACCCCCAGCGCCACCGCTTCGGCGACACCGGCGACGGCGACCGCGGCTTCCTCGATCTCGGTCGGGCTGATGCGGTTGCCCGCCGACTTGATCATCGCATCGTCGCGACCGACGAAATAGAGCAGACCCTGCGCATCGCGCCGCACCGTGTCGCCCGACCAGACCGCCATGCCGCCATAGCGGGAGGCTGCAGGCGCAGGCTTGAAGCGTTCGGCGGTGCGGGCGGCGTCGCGCCAATAGCCCTGCGCCACTAGCGGGCCGCAATGGACGAGTTCGCCTGGCTCATCATCGTCGGTGACGGAGCCATCGGGACGCAGCACGAGGATTTCGGCAAAGGGGATCGCCCGGCCCATCGAATCGGGGTGGCTGTCCACCAAGGCGGGCGGCAGATAGGTGGAGCGGAAGGCTTCGGTCAGGCCATACATGGGATAGAGGTCGGCGCGGGGGAACAGCGCGCGCAGTTTCGCAACCAAAGGCCGGGTCAGTGCGCCGCCGCTGTTGGTCAGGCGCTTGAGCTTGGCGGCGATCTCCTGTGGCCAATCCAGTTCGGTCAATTGCACCCAGAGCGGCGGCACACCTGCCAGCGTGGTGATGTTGCGCCGGTCGACCAGCTTCATCACGTCGCGCGAGGTCAGATAGTCGAGCGGATAGACGCAGCCGCCCGCGATCCAGGTGGAGAAGAGTTGGTTCTGGCCATAGTCGAAACTGAACGGCAGGACGCAGGCGGTGCGATCGTCCGCGCCCATCCCCAGATAATCGGCCACCGCCACCGCACCCAGCCAGAGATTGGCGTGGCTGAGCATCACACCCTTGGGCCGTCCGGTCGATCCGCTGGTGTAGAGGATGGCGGCCAGCGTGTCGGGCGCAGCGTCGGACGGGCCGATCGGGTCGCCGCCGCTCATGGCGCAGGCGGCATCATCTTCGCGATGCAGCGGGCAATCGGGGGGAACGTCGCCGGGCTGCAGGCTGTCGAGTCGCGCCGCCGTGCCGATCAGCATCGCGGCCCCGCTGTCGGACAGGATATGGGCGACCTGGGCATGTTTGAGCAGCGGGTTGATCGGTACATGGACGAGGCCGGCGCGCGGCGCGGCCAGTGGCATCAAGGCTGCGACCGGCCCTTTGGCGATCCAGCTCGCGACGCGCGCGCCCGGCTCCAGCCCGAACCCGGCCAGCCAGCCCGCCAGCCGCCCCAGCGTTTCTTCCAGTTCGGCGAAAGTATAAGTGCCCGATCGCCCGTCCAGCGCCGGGCGGAGCGGATCGCCACGCAGCAGGACATGATCGATCGGCAGGCTGTCCGCAGACGGACCTGCCGGGCTTAACTCCATTTCCAGACTTTGCACCTAAGCGTTCCTCTTCTGGTTGCGGAGATAGTCGGTTGCCGACGACAAGGGAATATCACAGCCTGGCCGAAGTCGGGCACGCGCTGCAGGGCCGTGCCGATCGCATCGCCATGCTTTCCCTGTTCGACCGGTTCGACTGGTATGCGCTGCTGCACCAGCATTGCTTTGCCGCCGCGCCGGTTCGCGTGCTGGTGGCGGAAGAGAGGGGCGCGCAGGCGTGGATGGTCCTGATGCAGCCGGAGGCCCGGCGCGTGGCAGCGCTGGCCAATTGGTATACTTTTGCCTGGGCGCCGATATTTGTGGGCGACCCCGACGCGGTGCAACAGCGTCGGTTGCTCGATGCGCTGTCGCGGCATTTGTTGGCGGGCAATAGCCAGATCGATTTCTATCCGCTGGAAGATGGCGGCGCGTTGCGCGCCAGTTTGCGGCGGGCAGGCTGGTTTGCGCTGTCGCGGCCGATGGGTGGGCGCTATCTGCTGCGCCCGGCGGGACGGGATTTCGCGACCTATTGGGCGGCGCGGCCGGGGCGGTTGCGGACGCTGGTGCGGCGCAAGGCGCGCAACAGTCCCTATACGCTCTCCATCAGCGACCGGCTGACCGACGATCTGTGGCAGGACTATGTCGATGTGCATGACCGTAGCTGGAAGGCGGCGGAGCCGGGGCTGGCCTTCCTGCGCGCGCTTGCGGAACAGGAGAGCGATGCGGGGACGTTGCGGCTGGGCTTTGCGCGGCTCGATGGGCGGGCGGTTGCGACGCAGTATTGGACGGTCGAGCATGGCGTCGCCCTCATTCACAAACTCTCCCATGATCGCGCCCACGATGCCGGTTCCCCCGGCACCTTGCTGAGCCACGCCATGTTTGCGCAGGCCATCGACCAGGATCGGGTCGATCTGATCGACTATGGCACTGGCGACAATGGCTATAAGGCCGACTGGATGGACGAACGGATCGCGCTGCACCGGATCAACGCCTTCAATCCCCGCTATGCGTCGAGCTGGCTCCCGGCGGCGCGGACGGCCATTTCCGCGCTTGTCGGATAGAGCGCGAATGACTAGGAAAGCGCCCTTATGCGGGCCAATCATCCTTCGCCGGTCGGTCAGGCCGATACCATCGACACCCTGACGCGGACATTGCTTCGCGACGTTCTGGGCCTGTCCCAGGAACGGGTCGATGCGTTCGAGGCGGACACGCCGCTGTTCGGCGCGCTGCCGGAACTGGATTCCATGGCGGTCGCAGGGCTGCTGACCGAGATGGAGGATCGCTTCGATATCCTGATCGAGGATGACGATATCGACGGTGACACGTTCGAGACGTTCGGGTCGCTGGTGGCCTTTGCGCGGGGCAAGGTCTCCCAATAAGGCCCTTTCGGGCTGAGCGAAGTCGAAGCCCTTGCCTGAGCGGAGGCGAAGGCACCTCGCTTCGCTCGGCGGAACCCTTCGACTTCGCTCAGGGCGAACGGCAGTAGGTTACGCCTCCACCATCGCTTCGAAGTCCGCTTCGGCTAGGAACTTCTCGACATCAAGCGCGGCCATGCAGCCCATGCCGGCGGCGGTTACGGCCTGGCGGTAGATTTTGTCGGTGACGTCACCCGCGGCGAAGACGCCGGGGATGGCGGTGTGGGTGGTGCCCTTGTCGACCAGCAGATAGCCTTCGTCCATCGGCAGCTTGCCGGTGAACAATTCGGTCGCGGGGTGATGGCCGATCGCGACAAAACCGCCGTCGGTGGGTTCGTGCGACCGTTCGCCGGTGACGGTGTCGATGAGGTCGACGCCGACCAGTCCTTCGGGCGTGCCGCCGCCGACGAATTTATCGACCGCTTTGTTCCACAATATTTTGATGCTCGGATGGGC
Organism: Sphingobium sp. RAC03; assembly: GCF_001713415.1. GTDB lineage: Bacteria > Pseudomonadota > Alphaproteobacteria > Sphingomonadales > Sphingomonadaceae > Sphingobium. The sequence continues at coordinate 377,708 of NZ_CP016456.1, forward strand.
GAAGAGCCGTTCCTGCAGGATTTTTTCGGCGCGCAGCGTGTCGCGGCGGTGGATCAGGGTGACGTCATGGCTGTGGTTGGTGAGATAGAGCGCTTCTTCGACCGCGGTGTTGCCGCCGCCGATCACCACCACCTTCTTGCCGCGATAGAAGAAGCCGTCGCAGGTGGCGCAGGCGGACACACCCTTGCCCTGCAGATGCTCCTCGCCCTCGACGCCCAGCCATTTCGCCTGCGCGCCGGTGCAGATGACGAGCGTGTCGGCGACATAGACGATGCCGCCATCGCCGGTCAGGCGGAAGGGACGCTGCGACAGGTCGACATCGACAATCTGGTCATACATCATCTTGGCGCCGACATGTTCGGCCTGCGCCTGCATCTGTTCCATCAGCCATGGCCCCTGGATCACATCCTTGAAGCCGGGATAATTTTCGACATCGGTGGTGATGGTGAGTTGACCGCCCGGCTGCATCCCCTGCACCACGATCGGCGCAAGGCCAGCGCGCGCGCCATAGATGGCGGCGGACAGGCCGGCGGGGCCGGAACCAAGGATGAGCATGCGGGTCGAGTGGGTGGCGGTCATGAACGGGGCTTTCCGGCTGCGATTCGTGGTGAGGGGAGAGATAGGCGGTGACGGCGCGCAGGCAAGCGATGGATTTGCTTGGGGGGCGGCAAGAAGGGATGTGCGCGGCGCGCCGCTGACGCGACAGGGCGAAGTTCACAGTGTCGCAACAGTGTCGCAGGCGTGATTTTTGGGGAGGATTCGAGCGAATTGCTACGGGGAAGCCACCGGAACGCGACAGGTTTGCGACTGTGACGCGCCGGTTGGGTGACGGTGACGCGGCGGTGACGCGACAAGGATTGACTGGGGTCTGATGGTGGCGGGCGGCTGATGCACCGGCGGGTTAGATCAGGGATTTTCCTACATTGGAAGGGGCCATCAGGATTGCGTGTTGCCGGCTTATTTCCCGCATCCCTATTCCCCGCCTTCACCCCGCGACGATCCTGTCCTACATGGGACGGGATGAGCGCTCCCCTGTATAACAAAGATATATTGCGGCTTGCCGCCAGCATCCCGCATCATGCCCGATTGCCCGAACCGCAGGCGAGTGTGGAGAAGCGGTCGCCGACCTGTGGATCGCGGATCGTGGTCGATGTGGCGATGGCGGATGGGAGGCTCGCTGACATGGGGCTGGACGTGAAGGCCTGCGCGCTGGGGCAGGCGTCGGCGTCGCTGATGGCGGCGCAGGCGATCGGGATGAGCGCGGATGAACTCGCCGAGGCGCGCGACAAGTTGGCCGCTTATCTTTCGGGCGCGAGCGAGGATCTGGATTTCTGGCCGGGCCTGGCGGTGCTGGCCCCGGCGCGCGGCTATCCGGCGCGCCATGCGTCCATTCGCCTGGGTTTTGAAGCGATAGCCGAAGCCGCGCGGATGGCGGACGCCTGATGCAGAGCGTGCCTGCCCCCCTGCCCGTTCCGGTCAGCGCCACCGACATGCTGTTGTCGGAAGGCGTCATCCTGCTGGGGGCCGCCGTCCTGTTCGTCCTGCTGTTCCGCCGGTTCGGGCTGGGTGCGGTGTTGGGCTATCTGGTGGCGGGTGCGCTCGTCGGGCCGCAAGGGCTGGGGCTGGTCGGCGGCGGCGAATCGAAGCTGGCGATTGCTGAAATCGGCATCGTGCTGCTGCTCTTCCTCGTCGGCCTGGAACTGCATCCGGCGCGGCTGTGGCGATTGAAGCGTGACATCTTTGCGCTGGGGCTGGCGCAGGTGGTGTTGTGCGGTTGCGTACTGACGGCGATCATCTTCTATTCCACCGGCTTCACCTGGGGTGCGGCGATCGCGCTTGGCCTGCCGCTGGCGCTGTCATCCACGGCGCAGGTGTTGCCGGGCCTCAAATCGAGCGGGCGGATCAACTCGCCCTTTGGTGAGAAAGCCTTTTCGATCCTGCTGTTCCAGGATCTGTCGATCGTGCCGCTGATCACGATCATCGCCGCGCTGTCGCGCAATCCGGCCGATGCGGCCGGGCCGCCCGGATGGGTGTTGGCGGGCTATACGGTCGCGGCGATTGCGGGCCTCGTACTGGCAGGGCGGTTCATCCTGCGGCCTTTGCTGGGGCTGGTCGGGCGGCTGGGTGAGCGCGAATTGTTCGTCGTGGTCGGGCTGTTTACCGTGCTGGCGGCGGCGGCGTTGATGCACAGCCTGCATCTGTCGACCGCGCTTGGGGCGTTCGTGGCGGGCGTGATGCTGGCTGATTCGCCCTATCGGCATGAGATAGAGGCCGATGTCGAACCCTTCCGCTCGATCCTGCTTGGCCTCTTCTTCCTGGCGGTCGGCATGGTGCTGGACCTCAAGACCGTTGCGGCCAATCCGGTGTTCGTCATCGGCATGGCGCTAATTCTGGTGGCGACCAAGGCGGCGATCATCGCTGGCCTGGCGCGATTGTTCGGCATGGATTGGCGACCGGCGCTGGGCGCGGGGCTGCTCTTGTCGCAGGGCGGCGAATTTGGCTTCGTGCTGTTTGCGCAGGCGCAGAGCGCGATGCTGATCGCGCCCGAAGCGTCGAGCCTGTTCAGCGCGATCGTCACCTTCTCCATGGCGACGACGCCGTTCCTGATGCTGTTCGCCCGCCGGTTCGAATTCGCCGCGTCGCGCGATGGCGCTGACTTGCCCGGCCCGGACGAGGCACCGCGCGGCACCGCGATCATCGTCGGCTATGGCCGTTTTGGCCAGACAGTGGCGCAGATGTTGATCGGCCATGGCTTTGCCGTCGTGTCGATCGACAAGAAGCCCGCGCAGATCGAAGTGTCGCAGCGGTTCGATACGAAGGTCTATTATGGCGACGGCACGCGCATCGACCTGCTCCACCGCGCCGGGGCCGACGATGCGCGGCTGATCGCCTTCTGCATCGACGACCCTTCGCTCGACAGCCGCGCGCTGCAGCCGATCGCCGAGGCCTTTCCCCAGGCGGCGCTGATGGTGCGCGCTTTCGACCGCAGGCAATTGCTGGCGCTGCAGAATATGGACCTCGCCGGGGTAGTGCGCGAAGTCTATGAATCGGCGATCTGCATGGGGGTGCAGGCGATGCAGGCGCTGGGCGTGCCTGACGAGGAAGTCGAGGAGGTCGAGCGCCAATATCGCGCCAATGACGAACAGCGGCTGGCGTTGCAGATCGAGCATGGCGACCTGATCGCCGCCAAGGATTTGATCTACCGCCCCGGCAAGGGGATGCGGCTGCTGACCCGCGGCGATGGAGAAAAGACATGATTGCTGTTTTGGCGGCCCTGTCCGCGGCGCTCGCCATTGGCGCGGGCGCGTTCGGCGCGCATGGGGTGAGCGATCCCAAGGCGGTCGAGTGGCTGCGCACCGGTGGCACCTATCAGTTGATCCATGCCGTCGCGGCGATCGCGATCATGGGCGTGGCGCGCGGGGCGGCGGTGTTGCTGCTGATCGGCGCGGCAATCTTCGCGTTGACGCTCTATGCCATGGCGCTGGGCGCGCCACGCTGGCTGGGGGCAATCACGCCAATCGGCGGCGTGCTGATGATCGGCGGCTGGCTATGGGCGGCATGGCAGTTCGGGCAGCGCTGACAGCCTGCCCTTGCCCCCGGCCCCGCCCCGGCCTAGATTGGTCCGATGGCCGACCATAAACATCATCATATTGAGCCGACCGGCACCAAATTGGCCGACGCCGCGCGCCGCACGCTGGAAGCCCAGAGCGAACAGTGGACGCCGATGCGCGCCGCCATTTTCGATGCACTGTCGGCCGAGGAAAAGCCCGCATCCGCCTATGACATTGCCGATACGGTGTCTAAGGCGCGGGGCAAGCGGGTGGCGCCCAACAGCGTCTATCGCATCCTCGACCTGTTCGTGACGAACAATATCGCGATGCGGGTGGAAAGCGCCAACGCCTATATCGCCAACGCGCATCCGGGCTGTCATCACGACTGCATCTTCCTGGTGTGCCGCAATTGCAAGCAGGCGACCCATCTGGATGACGACAAGGTGACCAACCAGGTCCGTGCCGTCGCCGAGCAGGAAGGCTTCAAGCCCGAACGACCGGTCATCGAGATATTGGGCACCTGCGCAAAATGCGCGGCGTGACCGCGGCTTCGCGCCGTTCGCCCACCCGCCCCAGCGCCTATATGAGTCTATACCTTTCATGAATGATCGCCCGCAAACGCCTCTGCTCGACCAGGTTATCTGGCCTTCCGACCTGCGCACCCTGAAGCCCGAACAATTGCGGCAGCTGGCCGATGAATTGCGGCAGGAAGTGATTTCCGCCGTGGGTGTGACGGGCGGCCATCTAGGGTCGGGGCTGGGCGTGGTGGAACTGACCACGGCGATCCATTATGTGTTCGACACGCCGCGCGACAAGCTGGTGTGGGATGTCGGCCACCAATGCTATCCGCACAAGATATTGACCGGGCGGCGCGACCGCATCCGCACCTTGCGCCAGGGCGGCGGGTTGTCGGGCTTCACCAAGCGGGCCGAATCCGACTATGATCCGTTTGGCGCGGCGCATAGCTCGACCTCGATAAGCGCGGCTTTGGGCTTTGCCATCGCCAATCAGATGCAGGACCGGCCGGGCAAGGGCATCGCCGTCATCGGCGACGGCGCGATGTCCGCGGGCATGGCTTATGAGGCGATGAACAATGCGCAGGCGGCGGGCAATCGGCTGGTCGTCATCCTCAACGACAATGACATGTCGATCGCGCCGCCGGTGGGCGGCCTTTCGGGCTATCTCGCCCGGCTGGTGTCGAGCCGGGAGTTTCTCGGCCTGCGCGACCTCGCGAAGAAATTGGCACGCAAGCTCCCCCGGCCGCTGCACAATGCGGCGCGCAAGACCGATGAGTTTGCGCGCGGCATGGCGATGGGCGGCACCCTGTTCGAGGAACTGGGCTTCTATTATGTCGGCCCGGTCGACGGTCATAATCTCGACCAGTTGATCCCGGTGCTGGAAAATGTGCGCGACGCGGCCGAGGGGCCATGCCTGGTCCATGTCGTGACGAAGAAGGGCAAGGGCTATGCCCCGGCCGAAGCCGCCGACGACAAATATCATGGCGTGCAGAAATTCGATGTAGTGACGGGCACGCAGGCGAAAGCCCCGCCCGGCCCGCCAAGCTACACTAATGTCTTTGCCCAGGCGTTGATCGCCGAGGCGCAGCGCGACCCGAAGCTGTGCGCGATTACTGCCGCGATGCCATCGGGCACGGGGCTCGACAAATTCGCCCTCGCCTTCCCCGATCGCATCTTCGACGTCGGCATTGCCGAACAGCATGCGGTGACCTTCGCGGCGGGGCTGGCGGCGGAGGGGATGCGGCCCTTCTGCGCCATTTATTCGACCTTCCTGCAGCGCGCCTATGACCAGGTGGTGCATGATGTCGCGATCCAAAACCTGCCGGTGCGTTTCGCGATCGACCGGGCCGGGCTGGTCGGCGCGGATGGATCGACCCATGCGGGCAGTTTCGACGTCACCTACCTCGCCACCCTGCCCAATATGGTGGTGATGGCGGCGGCGGATGAGGCCGAACTGGTGCATATGACGCATACCGCCGCGATGCATGATAGCGGGCCGATCGCGCTGCGCTATCCGCGCGGCAATGGGACCGGGGTGGCGATGCCGCAGACGCCCGAACGGCTGGAAATCGGCAAAGGCCGGATCATGCGCGAAGGGCGGCAGGTTGCGATCCTGTCGCTCGGCACGCGGTTAGAGGAAGCGCTCAAGGCGGCAGAGGTGCTGGAGGCCAAGGGGCTGTCCACCACCGTTGCCGATTTGCGCTTCGCTAAGCCGCTCGATGAAGCGATGATCCGCCGGTTGCTGGCGACCCATGAGGTCGCCGTGACGATCGAGGAAGGCGCGATCGGCGGCCTTGGCGCGCATGTGCTGACGCTGGCGAGCGACCTGGGGCTGACCGATGCGGGGCTGAAGATCCGCACCTTGCGCTTGCCCGACATTTTCCAGGATCAGGACAAGCCCGAAAAACAATATGCCGATGCGCGGCTGGATGCCGATGCGATCATCGACACGGTGCTGACGGCGCTGCGGCATAATAGTGCGGGGATTGGCACGGAAGCGCGGGCTTAAGGCTCACGCTACAGCCGATAAGAAAAAGGGGCCGATTGGCCCCTTTTTTTTGTCGCTTACGGCTGCGGCGTTACCGCTCTGGCGTCCTGGCCGTCGCCTTCGGGGGCGGCGATGATGTCGCGGGTGGTGGCGCCCTTTTCCACGACTTCAGTCGCGGGGTCGCCGGCCGAGGAGCGGATGCCCGCTGCCGCGTTGGCGCGGCCGGCGGCGTCGAGCGTCGCGGTTTCGGTGGCGCTGCGCTGAGCGGGGCCGCCGAACATGGCGTCCATCGCGGCCTTGCCCGAATCGACCGAGGCGGCCGACGGGGAGCCGGGCGCGGGCGGAACGAGCGCGAAGTCTGGCGGGATCACCAAGGGCGCTTGGCGCGACACGGCGAATTCGTCGGGGCGCTCGCGGTTGAACAGGCCACCGCCGCCGCCACAGGCGGACAGGGTGGTAAGCAAACCGGCGGCGAGGATCAATTTACGCATTACTTCAAAGTCTCCGTCTTTGCGTCCTTGTCGCGCAGCAGCAACGCCCGCGCAAGCAGGATCAGCACCCCGATGGTGATGGCCGCGTCGGCCAGGTTGAAAATCAGGAAGGGCCGCCACTCACCAAAATGTAAATCGGCATAATCAATGACATAGCCGAGCCGCATCCGGTCAACGATGTTGCCGATCGCCCCGCCCAGCACCAGCCCCAGCGCGGCGACATCCTGCCGCGCCTTTTCCCGCCACATCCACACGGCGACGAACCCGGCGATCAGGATGGTCATGCCCACCAGCGCCCAGCGCATCAGGTCGGTATCGGCGTGGAAGAAGCCCATCGACACACCGCGATTTTCCAGCCAGCGCAAGCGGAAGATCGGCAGGATTTCGATGCCGATATCCGCGCGGCTTTTCAACGCCAACGGATAGGTGACGGTATATTTGATGAGCTGGTCGAGCGCGAGGGTCACGATCGCCACGGTCAGGCCCAGCGGGCGGTGGTTGATGGGGGTGGGCATGCCTGCGCTCTCTAGCCTAAAAAACTGTCGTCATCCTGAACTTGTTTCAGGATGACGACATGGAGGAACATCGCTTAGCCCGCCAGCACCGCGTCGCAGCGGTCGCAGAGCGTGCCGTCGGTGGTGACTTCGGGCAGTTTGCGCCAGCAGCGGCCGCATTTATGCCAGCTGCTTGGCTGGACGGTGATGCCGTCGCCCTGCCCCATGGTCACGCGCGCGACGATCGCCACTTCGGCGAAATCGACATCGCCCACCGCAAGCAGTTCGCCCATGGTGACGTCGGCGTCCAGGCTGGAGCGGACGATCTTTTCGCGGCGGAGCGGCTCGATCGCTTCGTTCACCTGTTCGCGCTGGGTGCGCAATTCGCGCCATTTGTCGTCCAGGTCGCGGTCGAGCCAATGATGGTCGATCTCCGGCCATTCCAGGAAATGGACGCTATCTTCGTCGCTTGGGAAGCGGCTTTGCCACACTTCCTCGGCGGTGAAGGGGATGATCGGCGCGGCGTAACGGACGAGCGCGTGGAACAGCGTGTCGAGCAGGGTGCGATAGGCGCGCCGCTTGGGGTCCGACGGCGCGTCGCAATAGAGGCAGTCCTTACGGATGTCGAAGAAGAAGGCCGAGAGGTCGCTATTGGCGAAGTCGAACAAGGCGCGGGTGTAGCGGCTGAATTCGAGCCAATTGTCGCTGTCCGCCGCCTGGTCCACGACCGACTTCAATTCCGCATCCAGCGCCGCCAGCCGGTGGAGCATATAGCGTTCCAGCTCCGGCATTTCGGCGTAGGAAACGGCTTCGCTCACTTCATCATAATCGGCAAGAGCGCCCAGCATGTAGCGGAATGTATTGCGCAATTTGCGATAGGCGTCGGACGAACCGGCCAGCACTTCCTTGCCGATGCGGACGTCGTCGAAATAGTCGGTGCTGGCGACCCAGACGCGCAAAATGTCGGCGCCGCTTTCGGCCATGATCTTGAGCGGATCGACCACATTGCCGAGCGACTTGGACATTTTCTTGCCCGTGCCGTCGAGCGCGAAGCCGTGGGTCAGGACCGCGTCATAGGGTGCGCGGCCGCGCGTGCCGCTCGATTCGAGCAACGAGGATTGGAACCAGCCGCGATGCTGGTCGGACCCTTCGACATAGAGGTCGGCGCGGGTGCCTTCGCCATAGCGGGCCTCCACGACGAAACTGTGGGTCGAGCCGCTGTCGAACCAGACGTCGAGAATGTCGGTCACGACTTCATAGTCGGCCAGGTCATAATCGGGGCCGAGCAGCGCCTGATGATCGGCACCGAACCAGGCGTCGGCACCCGCCGCCTTGAAGGCGTCGATGATGCGGGCATTGACTGCCGGATCAACGAGATACTGGCCGCTCTTGCGATGGACATAGAGGGCGATCGGGACGCCCCAGGCGCGCTGGCGCGAGATGACCCAGTCGGGGCGGTCGCTGACCATCGCATTGATGCGGTTGCGCGAGCGTTCCGGCACCCAGCGGGTGTTCTGGATGGCGTCGAGCGCGACACCGCGCAGGGTCGGGCCGTTGGTCGGCAGGGCCGTCGCCAGCGCGCCGGTGATCGGCTCCAGCGGCGGGAGCGGATAGTCGGGCATGGTGTTGCCGGATGGCTTATCCATGGGGATGAACCATTGCGGGGTGCAGCGGTAGATGATCCGAGCCTTCGACCGCCAGCTATGGGGGTAGCTGTGGCGGAAGTCGCTGGCGGAGAGCAGCGCACCGGCGGCGCGCAGGTCTGAGCAGATCGGGCCGTCCACGCCGTTGAACTTGGTGTTGATGACACTGCCCTGGCCCGGCAGCCATTCCCAATCGTCGCGGTAGAAGCCCGCGTCATTGACCGCGAAGACAGGGTCGATGCCGAGCTTCTTGCAGGCGATGAAATCCTCCTCGCCATGGTCCGGGGACATATGGACAAGGCCCGTGCCCGCGTCGGTGGTGACGTGGTCGGCGGGGAGGAAAGGGCGTGGGCGATCGAAGAAGCCGAGTTGCGCTTTGTCGTCACCCCGGACTTGATCCGGGGTCCCGCTGCCTTCGCCGCCGTTAAAAGAAGAAGCGGGATCCCGGCTTTCGCCGGGATGACGGAGGGAATTGGCCATGGGGTGGCGCGCTATGGCTCCGGCGAGTTGGGTACCTTTGATTTTGTTGCCGAGGGGCAAAGGATCAGATTCGTTGTACTTAACGATTTCGAGGTATGGGCCAGCTTCATCAGAGACTGTGCTGACCGTCTTGGAGCCGCGCAACCGATACCATGCTTCTGTCACCAAAGATTCGGCGATGAGAAGTCTCTTACCCTCCCACTCGACAAGACGATATTCAATCTCTTCCCCATAGGCGATCGCCTGGTTCACCGGGATCGTCCAAGGCGTCGTCGTCCAGATCACCGCATACGCGCCAACCAGTTCCGGCGCGTTCGGTGCTTCCACGATCTCGAACGCGACGTCGATCTGGGTACTCGTCACGTCCTCATATTCGACCTCCGCCTCGGCCAGCGCGGTCTTTTCGACCGGGGACCACATGACGGGCTTGGCGCCACGATAGAGTTGGCCGCTTTCCGCGAATTTCAGCAGTTCGCCGACGATGGTCGCTTCGGCGTCGAACTTCATGGTGAGGTACGGATCAGCCCAGTCGCCCATGACGCCGAGGCGCTTGAACTGTTCCTTTTGCACGCCCACCCAGCGGTCGGCATAGGCGCGGCATTGGGCGCGGAATTCCTGCGCCGGCACCTCGTCCTTGTTCAGCTTCTTCTTGCGATATTCTTCCTCGATCTTCCATTCGATCGGCAGGCCGTGGCAGTCCCAGCCGGGCACATAGGGCGCATCCTTGCCGAGCAGCGACTGGCTGCGGACGATGATGTCCTTGAGCACCTTGTTCATCGCATGGCCCATATGGATGTCGCCATTGGCGTAGGGCGGGCCGTCATGCAGGATGAAGCGTTCGCGCCCGGCGCGCTTTTCGCGCAGCTTGCCATAGAGGTCCATCGCCTCCCAATGCGCGGCGATCGCCGGTTCCTTTTGCGCGAGGCCCGCCTTCATCGGGAAGTCGGTTTGCGGCAGGAATACGGTGGACTTATAGTCGGGTGCGTCGGTCATGGGGTTCCGGTATCTGCAAACATCCGTTCGTTTCGAGCGCAGTCGAGAAACGCTGGCACGGCGCGTATCGCTTCTCGACTTCGCTCGAAGCGAACGGGGTTAGGAATAGCTCGCCGCATTAGGCGAGGTGGGGCGTTCCCGCAAGGTTTTGGCCCGCAAGGATTTGCCGTGCATCGGCGCAGTCCTGGGCAATGCCGTTCATCAGGGCGTCCAACCCGTCATAGGCGCGTTCGGCATGAAGATAGGCGATCAGTTGCACCGCGATCCGCTGGTCATAGAGATTTTCAGCGAAATCGAAGAAATGCGGTTCCAGCAGCAATTTGGGCGGGTCGAACATAGGCCGGATGCCGAGGTTCGCCGCGCCGTCCAAAATCCGACCGTCCGGCAGCAGCCCGCGCACCGCGTAGATGCCATAGGCCGGGCGCAGATAGTCGCCCATGTCGATATTGGCGGTGGGGAAGCCGATGGTGCGGCCGAGCTTGTCGCCATGCTGCACCACGCCTTCGATGGTGAAGGGCCGGGTCAGCAGCCGGGTCGCGGTGGCGCAATCGCCCGCTTGCAACGCGGTGCGGATGCGGGTGGAGGATATGATGTCGCCGCTGGCGTCGGCGACCGGAGCCACCGCCTGCGTCCATAGGCCCGAAGCTGCGCCGAGTTCCGCCAGCACCGCGACCGATCCGGTCCGGCCACGGCCGAAGGTGAAATCCTGTCCGGTGACGACGCCCGCCACGCCCATATCCTCGGCCAGGAGGCGGACGAAGGCCTGCGGGTCGAGCGCGGCAAGCGCCGGCGTGAAGGCGAAGACCAGCATCGCGTCGGCCCCGGCGGCGGCGAACAGCGCCTGTCGCTGGTCCAGCGTGGTCAGGCGGAAATGGGGGGTGTCGGGCCGGAACAGGCGCATCGGGTGCGGATCGAAGGTCGCGACGATGACCGGACGGCCTTCCGCGCGCGCGCGCGCGACCGCGTGGCCGACCACGGCCTGATGCCCGGCATGAAATCCATCGAAATTGCCCAGCGCCATGACGGCCCCGCGCAGATGCGCCGGAACCGGGGCGCTGCTTGTCAGCCGCTCCATGGCGCGGCCTATAGGGGGGCGGGATGGGCGTGGCAATTGGTGATCCACTGCGCTCCGTTCGCCCTGCGCCTGGCGATGGGGCTTGGACCTCGCTGCGCTCGGCAGAAGGCTTCGACAGGCTCAGCCCGAACGGATTTTCACGGTTCGCTATTTTTCACCAACGTCACGAAACTATAAGCGGGGCGACCGTCTAGTGCGGGATGGTGGTCGCGCGCGACTTCCACCCAGTCGGCCGGGTCGGGATAGGCGATGCTGGCGTCGCCTTGCGCCTCCAGATGCACTTCGGTCAGTTCGATCCGGTGCGCGAGTGGCAGGAACAGGCGGTAGATTTCCGCGCCACCGATGACCATGACGGTGGGCGCATCGGCCAGCGCCAGCGCGCCGTCCACATCATGCGCCACGTCGGCCCCTGCCCCGGTCCACGCCCGGTCGCGGGTCAGGACGATGTGGCGGCGGCCCGGCAGCAGGCCCGGCAGGCTGTCGAACGTCTTGCGGCCCATGACCATCGGATGGCCGAGCGTCAGCGCCTTGAAGCGCTTGAGGTCGGCGGGCAGTCGCCAGGGCAGGTCGCCATCCCGGCCGATGACGCCATTGTCGGCGCGGGCGAGGATGAGGGTGATGTCGATCACAGCGTCAGCCGCGTCACATGGCCCATCTTGCGCCCCGGCCGGGCTTCGTCCTTGCCGTAGAGGTGCAGATGGTTGGCGGGATCGGAGAGGATCGCGCGCCAATCATGCGCGGCGTCGCCGATCAGGTTGCGCATCTCCACGCGGCGCGCGGCGAGCGCGGTGTCGCCAAGCGGCAGGCCGCAAATCGCGCGGACGTGATTTTCGAACTGGCTGGTCAGAGCGCCCTCGATCGTGCCGTGGCCGCTATTATGGACGCGCGGGGCCATTTCATTGAAGACGGGGCCGTCGGCGCTGGCGAAAAATTCGCAGGTCAGCACGCCGACATAGTCGAGCGCATCGGCGATCTGGCGCGCCAGGGCGCGAGCGGCGGGCACCTGCCCCTCGATCAGCGGCCCGGCGGGCGCGATCGACGTGTCGAGAATGCCATCGACATGGACGTTGGCCGAACTGTCCCAGAAGCGCACTTCACCATCGACGCCGCGTACTAATATGACCGAAAATTCCTCCGCAAAGGTCACGAAGCCTTCGAGGATCGCGCTTTGGCGATCGATCGCGTTCCAGGCGCCGACCGCGTCGCCCGGCTCGTTCAGGCGCGCCTGGCCCTTGCCGTCATAGCCCATGCGGTTGGTTTTCAGGATCGCGCGGCTGCCGATCGTCGCGATCGCCGCTTCCAGATCGTCCAGGCTGTCGACCGGCGCGAAGGGTGCCGTCAGCCCGCCGAGGTCGCAGACGAAGCGCTTTTCGGCGAGCCGGTCCTGCGCCACGCGCAGCGCCTGCGCGCCGGGGCGGACGAGGCCATGGCCCGCCAGTGTTTCGACCGCCGAGGGGGCGATATTCTCGAATTCATAAGTGACGACATCGACGCTATCGGCAAAGGCCGCGAGCGCGTGCGGATCGTCATACGCGCCCCGCGTCCAGCGCGGCGACACGTCGGCAGCGGGGCCGCTCTCTTCCGGCGCGAAGATGTGGGTGCGATAGCCAAGCTGCGCGGCGGCGATGGCGATCATCCGGCCGAGCTGGCCGCCGCCGAGGATACCGATGGTCGAACCGGGCGCGATGGTCGTCATGGGCGCGATCAGTCCTCGACCGTTTCGGCGACCGCGTCGGTCTGTTTGGCGCGCCAGGCGTCGAGCCGATCGGCAAGCGCCCGATCGTTGGTGGCGAGGATGGCGGCGGCGAGCAGCCCGGCATTGATTGCGCCGGGCTTGCCGATCGCCAGCGTCGCCACGGGGATGCCGCCGGGCATCTGGACAATGGACAGCAGCGAATCCATGCCCTTGAGCGCCTTCGATTCGACCGGCACCCCCAGTACCGGCAACCGCGTCATCGATGCGCACATGCCCGGCAGATGCGCCGCGCCGCCTGCGCCCGCGATGATGACCTTGAGGCCGCGGCCGACCGCGCTGGTGGCGTAATCATAGAGGCGTTGGGGGGTGCGGTGCGCCGACACAACCTTGCATTCATGGGCGACGCCGAGCGCGGCGAGCGTGTCGGCGGCGTGGCGCATCGTGTCCCAATCGGACCGCGAGCCCATGATGATGCCGACCTCGATTGCCCCGCTCATGCCCTGCGTTCCCCTCATGGCGCGGCCGTTACGGTGCCGCCCGGAAAGCAAAGGCCCTTAGCGGCAGTCGAGACGTTGATCAAACCGCAAATCCTCCCCTGGTAGGGGAGGGGAACCACGAAGTGGTGGAGGGGTGTCACCCTATCGAGAGCGTGACACCCCTCCGTCTGCGCTGCGCGCAGCCACCTCCCCTGCCAGGGGAGGATTACCGTTCCGAGAGATAATAGCGGTCGATAGCGCTCAGGTCGTCGGCCAGTTCGTAGACGATGGGCTGGCCGGTGGGGATTTCCAGATGGGTGATCTCGTCATCGGGGATGTTGGAAAGATGCTTGACCAGCGCGCGCAGCGAATTGCCGTGGGCGGAGATCAGCACGCGCTTGCCGGCCTTGAGGTCGGGGGCGATCGTCGCTTCCCAATAGGGCAGGACGCGGGCGATCGTGTCCTTGAGGCTTTCGGTCGCGGGGATGGCGATGCCCGCATAGCGGCGGTCCTGGCTGAGGTCGAATTCGCTGCCTGCTTCCAATGCTGGCGGCGGAATGTCGAAGCTGCGGCGCCAGATCTTGACCTGATCGTCGCCATGTTTAGCCGCCGTCTCCGCCTTGTTGAGGCCGGTGAGGCCGCCATAATGGCGCTCATTCAAGCGCCAGTCCTTTTCGACCGGCAGCCACAGCCGCCCCATTTCCTCCAGCGCCAGATTGAGCGTCTTGATCGCGCGGGTCTGGAGCGAGGTGTAGCATTGGTCGAAATCCAGCCCCTTCTCCTTCATCAACTGGCCCGCAGCGCGCGCTTCGCCCACGCCCTTTTCGGTCACATCGACGTCCCACCAGCCGGTGAAGCGGTTTTCCAGGTTCCACGACGACTGGCCGTGGCGGATAAGGACGAGAGTGGGCATAGGGCGCGTCTCCTGCACGATAGCGAACATGTAAGTCCCATGACGGGATTATCGCATAAATCGCCCCCCCCCTAAACCCGTTCGGGCTGAGCTTGTCGAAGCCTTGTCCTTCTCTTCAAGAAGTGCAGCCCTTCGACAGGCTCAGGGCGAACGGGGAAAGGTAGGCCGCGATTATGCAACGATCCCCATAGCAACCAAAATCGGGGGCGCAAGGTTGCAGCCGCCCGCATCGCGCCCACATTGCAGTCGATCGGGCGATGGGGTAGCCATGGCGCACAGGGCAGAAGGAACCGGCATTTGGCATTTGTGAAGGGCGCGTGGCGCATTTTGGTGGCGATCAAGGACGGGCTGGTCCTGCTGTTCCTGCTGCTGTTCTTTGGCGCGCTTTATGCCGCCCTCTCCTTCTCGCCCAAGCCCGCCGCCAGCGTGAGCGCAGGCGCGCTGTTGCTCGATCTGGATGGCACGATTGTCGAGCAACCCGCCGAGGTCGATCCTTTCTCGCTGCTGTCCGGTTCCGGTCCCGACATGAAGGAATATCGCCTTTCGGATATCGTCGCGGCGCTGGAAGCGGCCAAGACCGATACGAAGGTTAAGGCTGTGGTGATGGATCTGGACGGTTTCATGGGTGGCGGACAGGTTGCCATCGCGCGGGTCGGCGAGGCACTTGACGGGCTTCGCGCCGCCAAGAAGCCGGTGCTGGCCTATGCCACCCTCTATACCGATGACAGCTATCAGCTTGCCGCCCATGCGAGCGAGGCGTGGAGCGATCCGCTGGGCGGCGTCGCGATCATGGGACGGGGCGGCTCCGGCCTCTATTATAAGGGGCTGATCGACAAGCTGGGCGTCAACACCCATGTCTATCGCGTCGGCACCTATAAGAGTTTCGTCGAACCCTATATCCGCGCCGACCAGTCGCCCGAAGCCAAGCAGGCGAGCCAGGCTTTGGCGGATGTGCTGTGGCGCAACTGGCAGGATGATGTCGCCAAGGCACGGCCCAAGGCGAAGATCGCCGCCTATGCGGCCGACCCGGTTGCCGCCGCCCGCGCCGCAGGGGGCAATATGGCGAGCGCCGCCCTGTCCGCTGGGCTGGTCGACAAGCTGGGCGACGCGACCGCCTTTGGTGCGCGCGTGGCGGAGATTGCGGGCGAGGCGTCCGACGCCAAGGCCGGTGCCTTCGCGAAGATCGACCTGGCCGCTTATGTGAAGGCGCGCAAGCCCGCCAATGACGGGCAGATCGGCGTGCTGACGATCGCAGGCAATATCGTCGATGGCGAGGCTGGCCCCGGCACGGCGGCGGGGGATACCATCTCCGACCTGCTGCTGACCGCGCTCAACGAAAAGGAGTTGAAGGCGCTGGTCGTGCGGGTCGATTCGCCGGGCGGATCGGTCATGGCGTCGGAGAAGATCCGCAGCGCCATCATGACCGCCAAGGCGGACGGGCTGCCGATCGTCGTGTCGATGGGCAATGTCGCGGCCAGCGGCGGCTATTGGGTGTCGACCCCGGCGGACATGATCTTTGCCGAGCCGGATACCATTACCGGATCAATCGGCGTGTTCGGCATTTTGCCGAGCTTTGAAGGGACGCTGGCCAAGATGGGCGTCACCACCGATGGCGTGACGACCACGCCACTGTCGGGCCAGCCGGACCTGGCCGGCGGCACATCGCCGCAGTTCGACGCGATCATGCAAATGGGGGTCGAGGATATTTATCGCCGCTTCGTCGGCGTGGTTGCGCAATCGCGCCGCAAGACACCCGAGCAGGTCGACGCCATCGCGCAGGGGCGCGTCTGGGACGGCGGCACCGCGCGGCAGAACGGGCTGGTCGATCGCTTCGGTGGACTGGAGGACGCGATTGCCGAAGCGGCGCGCCGGGCGAAGATCGACCCCAAGACGGCGCGCGCTTATCGCATCGAGAAGGCACCGGACAAATGGGCCGAATGGATCGAAGCGATGGCGGAGCGTGATAGCGACGATGCGAACGCGCCGCGCGACATGCTGGCGCGCCAGGCGATGGTCCAACGTGGCTGGGCGATGCAGGCGGTTGCGGACGTCAAGGCGCTGGTGATGGGCGCAGGCGTGCGGGCGGACTGCCTGGAATGCCGTGGCTATGGCGCGCCGAAGCCGCGCAATGTGGCGGAGGAGCGCGGGGTGATGGCGATGCTGGCTGGGTTGTGGCGGTAACGTCCGCCGCCACACGCCTGAGGGTTATAAACGTCTGCTAATTTCAAACATAGGCTCCACGCTGAGATTTCGGCGATCAATGGAGACCTATATGCGACGGCCAGACCCAACCACGGAGCAGGTAAAAGCCTTTCTAAAGCACGGGCGTCCTGTGCTAGCTTTTCTTGTCGCTTCCAAGCATGTGCTTTTGCGCCTCGTGTTGATTTGCATTGATAATTTTGATGTTTAGTCTTGGCTTTCCCCATCCCGATATACCGGCAATCCCAGTCCTCGCCGGATCGCTACCGCCCGAAGCGCGAACCCGATCAGCGCGGCGATCAGGCCTGCGACGGGCACGTCCAGACCGATGGCGCGCAGCAGCACGAACAGGCCGGAGGCGACGGCGGCTGCTGTCACATAGAGTTCGGGCCGCAGCAGGATGGACGGCTCCCCCGCGAGCAGATCGCGCATGATGCCGCCGACGCAGCCGGTGACGACGCCCATCATCCCGGCGACGAAGGGCGGCACGCCAAAGCTCATCGCCTTGGCCGCGCCGAACACGGCGAAGGCGGCCAACCCGATCGCATCGAGCCAGTCGAGCGCGCGTTCGCTCCAGAATTTGCGCGGCGTGAACCAGACCATCAAGGCCGCGGCCATGCAGGCGATGGCGGGTATGGGATCAGCGACCCAGAAGACCGGCGCGTCGATCAACAGGTCGCGCACCGTGCCGCCGCCAACGCCGGTCACCAGCGCGAAGAAAGCGAAGGTCACCAGCGTCTGCTGCAACCGCGCGGCGGCCAGTGCCCCGGATGCGGCGAAGACGAAGGTGCCGACGATGCTCAATGTTTCGAGCACCGGGCCGATGGTGGTGGCGAGCGAGGCGACGGGGGGAAGCATGGCGCGATCTAACGCTGCTCACCCGCTTGTGTCGAGCGAACCTCATCATATTTCCGTCATTCCCGCGAAGGCGGGAACCCATCTCCTACGCTATCGTCAGGCGTGAGGTTGGGAGATGGGTCCCCGCCTACGCGGGGATGACGACGTTCGGTTTCGTGAGTCTATTTCCGCCCTTTTTCGGTCGCGAGGCGGCTCATCAATATCGCGGCGCGCTTGGCTTGGCGTTTCATGCTCGACAGGTCGGCCTGTTCCGCCGGGCTGTGGTCGCCGGTCGATGTGACGCCCAGGCCGATCAGGCCGTCCACATCCTGCGATACGAAGCTGATATCGCCTGCGCCGCGCTTGAGCGGATCGAGTTCAGGCATCGTCGCCAGCCCCAGATCGGCGTTGACGCCGTTGAGCTTGGCGAGCAACGCGCGGTTGCCCGCGGTTGGGGCCATGGAGGGATAGCCCATGTCGAAAGCGATGCTGGCTGAGGTGCCAGGGAGATGCCCTGCCCCGACGATCGCCTGCATCTTGGCGCGCACGCGGGCGGTCTGCTCTTCGCTCAGCGTACGGAAATCGCCCTTGGCCACGGCGATCGGTGGGATGATGTTGGTCTTGCCCGTCACCGCGATCCGCACGCCGTCCTTGTCCACGTCCGCGCTCTGGCCGCCGCCGATCAGGCCGACATTGAAGGTCAGATTGGGTTCGGGCAATTCCTTGCGGAAGGCGACGATGATCCGCGCCAGTTCATAGACCGCGCCATCGCCCGCACTGGCGGAGAAGATGCCCGAACTATGGCCAGACTTGCCGGTCGCGGTCAGCGTCCAGCTGTTGGAGGATCGCCGTGCGATCGACCCCATATCCTTGCCGTCCTCGACAGAAAGCCCTTCGAAATCGAGCGCCACGTCCGCGCGCTTGCCCGCCTGGATCAGGTCGGCGCGGGCGACGCTGATGGGTTCGCCCGCATCTTCCTCGTCGCCGGTCAGCACGACTTCGATATTGGCATTTTTGAGCGTGCCCGCCGCCTGCATCGCCTTCAACGCCAGCAGCATCGTGACGACGCCGCCCTTGTCGTCCGCCACGCCCGGCCCCTTGGCGAGATCGCCTTTGCGCTCGAATGTCTGGAAGGGCGAGTCGGGTTCGAACACCGTGTCGAGATGGCCGATAAGCAGCATCTTGGTGGTCCCGGCGCGGCCCTTATGCACCGCGATCAGGTGCCCGGCGCGCTTGGCGGCGTCCATCGGTTGCCAGGTCACGGTAAAGCCCAGCGCCTCGAACTGCGGCCGCAGCATGTCGGCCACCGCCTTCACGCCGGCGAAATTCATCGATCCGCTATTCTGGTTCACCAGGGTTTCGAGCAGGCCGATCGCGGGTTCATAGCCCGCCTCGACACTTTGCGTCATAGCGCGTTCGGCGGGCGACAGCGCCGCCATGGCGGGCGTGCCCGCCAGCAGCAGCGCGCCCGCGATCAGGCCTGCCCGCATCACTTGGCGAGTTCCGCTTCGATCGCCGCGACCAGCGCCGCATCGTCGGGCGCGGTGGTGGGCGCAAAGCGGGCGGCGACGCTGCCATCCTTGGCGATCAGGAATTTCTCGAAATTCCACAAGACTTCGGGCACCGGATTAGGGGTCATGCCATAGCCCTTGAGCTTCTCGCGGAAGGCATCGCCCTCCCCCTGCGCTTCCGGCACCGCGCTGGTCAGGGCGGCGTAGAGCGGATGCTTGTCCGGGCCGGTGACCACGATCTTTTCGAACATGGGGAAATCGACGCCGAAATTGGTGGTGCAGAAAGTGGCGATCTCGTCATTGCTGCCCGGTTCTTGCGCGCCGAAATCATTGGCGGGGAAGCCCGCGACCACCAGCCCCTTATCCTTATAGGCGGCGTACAACTGCTCCAGCCCTTCATATTGCGGGGTCAGGCCGCATTTGGAGGCGACATTGACGGCCAGAATCACCTTGCCCGCATAGTCGGCGAGGCTGGCGTCGGCACCCTTGATCGTCTTGAGCGGGATTTGCTGAATGTCGGTCATGCTTGGTCTCCTATGGTTGGCGCGAACCCTGCCACTATATGGCCGCGCCGAAAAGATGGCCTACGCCAGCGGTCATCGCCATCGCCAGCGCGCCCCACAACAGCGTGCGCAGGATAGACCGCAGCGGCCTCGCCCCACCCAGCCGCGCGCCGACATAGCCGAGCAGCGCCAGGCAGCAGAGGCACAGGCCCACGATCGCGACCAGCGCGCTGCCAGCCGGGACGATCGCGGAGACCAGCACCGGCGGCGTGGCCCCCACGGCAAAGCTGGCGGCAGAGGCCAGCGCCGCCTGTACCGGGCGCGCGGTTGCCATGTCCGAAATGCCCAGTTCGTCGCGGGCATGCGCGCCCAGCGCATCGGTCGCCATCAACTGTTCCGCCACCTGTCCCGCCAGATCGGCGGTGAGGCCACGTTCGACATAGATGTCGCGCAGTTCGATCCATTCGGCGTGCGGCTGGGTGGCGAGCGCCTTGCGTTCCTTGGCGAGATCGGCGCGTTCGGTGTCCGATTGCGCGCTGACCGAGACATATTCGCCCGCCGCCATCGACATCGCCCCTGCGACCAAAGCGGCGATGCCGGTCAGCAATATCGTCTGGCTGCTCGCGCCCGACGCGGCGATGCCGGTCATCAGGCTGGCGGTGGAGACGATCCCGTCATTGGCCCCCAGCACGGTGGCGCGCAGCCAGCCGACGCGGTTGACATAATGGACGGCGTGGTGGGGCTGGTCGATTGCCATGTCGGTCTGTGCGTTCATCGGTCCGTCCCCGTTTCGATCCTGTCCCATACCTGCCGTTCGCTTCGAGCGAAGTCGAGAAGCGTTTGCGCCATGGGTTCTCGACTGCGCTCGAACCGAACGGAAACAGGTGGCTTACCCCGCCAACCCTTCGGCCTTTTCCGCCAGGTCCAGCCAGCGCATTTCCGCCGCCTCCTTCTCCGCCTTCGCCTTGTCGATCGCGCCGGTCAGCGCGGCGAATTTCTTGGGGTCGCGGGTGTAGAGCGTGGGGTCGGCCAGCGCCTCTTCATCGCGGGCGATGGCCGCTTCCAGTTCCTCGACCCGCTTGGGCAGCAGTTCCAGGTCGCGCTGGTCCTTATAGGTCAGCTTGGCGGAGACGGGCTTGGGTGGCGCGGGCGCGGCGGCGGCCTTTTTCTCGGCCTTGGCGGCCTTGCGCGGGTCGCGCTTGGCGATCCAGTCGGCATAGCCGCCGATGATCACATCGACAACGCCAGTGCCGTCCAGCCCCAGCGTGACCGTCACGGTGCGGTCGAGAAAGTCGCGGTCATGGCTGACGATCAGGACGGTGCCGTCATAATCGGCGATCACTTCCTGCAACAGATCGAGCGTTTCGAGATCGAGATCGTTGGTCGGTTCGTCCAGCACCAGCAGGTTCGATTCGCGGGCAAATTCGCGCGCGAACAACAGGCGCGAGCGTTCGCCGCCGGACAGGGTCGCAACCTTCGCTTCGGCAAGGCTGGGATCGAACAGAAAGTCCTTGAGATAGCCATGGACATGCTTGCGCACCCCGCGCACGTCGATCCAGTCGCCGCCTTCGGCCAGCACGTCGCGCACCGTCTTGTCGCCCTGCATCAGGCTGCGCTGCTGGTCGATGAAGATCATGTCGAGCGTCTGGGCCAGCGTCACGCTGCCGCTGTCGGGCGCGAGTTCGCCGGTCAGCAGCTTGAGCAAGGTCGATTTGCCCGCGCCATTGCCGCCGACGAT
This sequence comes from Sphingobium sp. RAC03, assembly GCF_001713415.1. Taxonomy (GTDB): domain Bacteria; phylum Pseudomonadota; class Alphaproteobacteria; order Sphingomonadales; family Sphingomonadaceae; genus Sphingobium. Next base: position 398,813 of record NZ_CP016456.1, read on the forward strand.
GCCGATCCGGTCGCCGCGCTGGATGCGCAGGGTGAAGTCTTCGATGATGACCCTATCGTCACTTCCGTTCGTGTCGAGCGACGTCGAGACACCTTCGCGCTGCCGCTTCTCGACTTCGCTCGAAGCGAACGGAGATTTCGGAAAGCGCTTGGTGACATGCTCGGCCTTGATGACGCTCTTGGTCTTGCTGTCGTCGCTCGCCACGGCGATCTTGGCGGTGCCCTGTGGCCCCTGCATCGCGGCGCGGGTTTCGCGCATTTCCCACAGCTTGGCGAGCCGCCCCTGGTTGCGCTTGCGCCGCGCGGTGACGCCGCGTTCGAGCCAGTGCGCCTCGATCTTCAGCTTCGCGTCCAGCTTTTCCGCCGCGCGCGCCTCTTCGGCATAGACCGCTTCCATCCATTGTTCGAAGCCGCCGAAGCCGATTTCGCTGCGGCGCATGACGCCCCGGTCGAGCCAAAGCGTCTGCCGAGTAAGCCGGGTCAGGAAGGCGCGGTCATGGCTGATGACGACGAACGCGCCATTATAGCGCGCCAGCCAGTTTTCCAGCCAATCGATCGCGGCGATGTCCAGATGGTTGGTCGGCTCGTCCAGCAGCAGCAGGTCCGGCTCGCTTGCCAGCGCGCGGGCAATCGCCGCACGGCGCCGTTCGCCGCCGCTTGCCGTCTTCGCTTCGCGCGACAGATCGATGCCGAGTTGGTCGGCGATCGCCTCCACCTCATGCGGTGCCGGCGCAAACTCGCCCGCCAGCGCGAAATCATGCAGCGTGGCGAAGGGCGTGACGTCGGGATCTTGCTCCAGCATGATGACCCGCGCGCCCGGCTGCACCGATCGCGTGCCACGGTCCGGCTCGATCAAGCCCGCGACCAGTTTCAACAGGGTCGTCTTGCCCGCGCCGTTGCGCCCGATCAGCGCCAATCGGTCTCGCTGGCCGACATGAATGTCGATCCCCTCGAACAACCAGTGGGAGCCTTGGGAGAGGCCAAGATTTTCATAGGAAAGAAGAGGTGCTGCCATGGCCGTGCAGCTAGGCGTTAGCGCGCCGGGGGGCAAGGGCGAAGGAACCGGAAGCTGTCCCACGGCTTTCAACGCATGTCAGCGTCCGTTCATCGCAGCCGATACAAAAGACCGGCATCCCCACAGGAGAGTTACCCTTCATGAAATCCGCCCTTGTTCTTCTGGCCCTGGCCAGTGCCGCCCTGCCCGCCATCGCGGCTGCCCAGACCAATGTGACCATCGCCGAAACCGCGCCGGTCGTGACGTTGAACGTCACCGAAAGCGTGGAAGGATCGCCCGACATCGCGACCGTGGGCACGGGCGTCCAGACCCGCGCGCCGACCGCGCAGGCCGCGATGCAGGACAATGCCGCCAAGACGGAGAAGCTGATCGCGGCGCTGGCCCGTGCAGGCATCGCCAAGAAGGATATTCAGACCAGCGGCATCAACCTGAACGCGCAATATGACTATAACCAGCGCGACGGCGAACCCACCGGCCCGCGCTTTCTGGGTTATGAGGCCTCCAACACGCTGACCGTCAAGCTGCGCGACGTGAAGAAGGTCGGCACGCTGCTCGACGCGATGGTCGCAGCGGGCGCCACCAACGTCAATGGCCCGAGCTTCGCGATCGATGATCCCGCGCCGATGCTGGCCCAGGCCCGTGGGCAGGCGTTGAAGAGCGCCAAGGCGCAGGCGGATTTCTACGCCCAGGCAGCCGGTTTCCGCACCGCGCGGCTGATTTCGATCAGCGAAAGCAACAGCGGTGGCCAGCCGCCCATGCCGATGCTGCAATCCGCCCGTTTCAAGGCGGATTCGGTCGCCACGACTCCGGTCGAACCTGGGCAGGTCAGCGCTTCGGTGACGCTGACCGTGCAATATGCATTGGATAAATAAGGTTTCGTCTATCCCGTCATGCCTGCATCCGCAGGCGTGACGGGCACGCCGCGAAACAATCCCATCATTCACCACCTGTTCAATGCCCTGCGCCTATGCCATGCCCATGCTTATGAAGTGGAAAATCCGGCCAGCCTCCATGATGATCGGGATCGGCATGGCGCTCGCGCTGGTGGCGACGATGCCCGTCGCACAAGCGGGCGGCCGCCGGGACGAACAGGACGCCGCCCGGCGCGCGATGCTGGACGGGCATGTCATGCCCTTTTCCATGATCAAGCGGCGGGTCGATGCCCAGATGGGCGGGGCCACCTATGTCGGCAGCGAATTCAACCCCGGTGCCAACCGCTATCGCCTGAAATATGTGAAGGACGGCAAGGTGGTATGGGTTGATGCCGACGGCCGGACAGGCGATATCATCGGCTGGGCGCGCTGACCGCGCTCGCTTTATAATAGAAACGGAAAGCCCATGCGTCTGCTGATCGTCGAGGATGAACCGAATCTGGGCCAGCAGCTCAGGAACACGCTGGAGGGCGCAGGCTATGCCATCGACCTCGCCACCGATGGCGAGGACGGCCATTTCCTCGGCTCCACCGAAAATTACGACGCGGTCGTGCTGGACCTTGGCCTGCCGACGATCGACGGGCTGACGGTGCTGGACCGCTGGCGCAAGGAAGGCCGCGCCTTTCCGGTGCTGGTGCTAACCGCGCGCGACAGTTGGTCGGACAAGGTAGCGGGCCTGGACGCAGGCGCGGACGACTATCTCGCCAAGCCGTTCCAGAGCGAGGAATTGATCGCCCGGCTGCGCGCGCTGATCCGTCGCGCATCGGGCAATGCGTCGAGCGAACTGACGGCGGGCGACGTGCGGCTCGACACGCGGTCGGGCAAGGTGACGCTGGCCGGCGATCCGGTCAAACTCACGGCGCAGGAGTATAAATTGCTGTCCTACCTGCTCCATCACAAGGGCAAGGTGGTCAGCCGCACCGAATTGATCGAACATATTTACGACCAGGATTTCGACCGCGATTCCAACACGATCGAAGTGTTCGTGACGCGCATCCGCAAGAAGCTGGGTGCTGATGTGATCACCACCATCCGCGGTTTGGGCTACAGCCTCGACGAGCCGGGGCGCTGATCTGATTTCTTGTCCCGTTCGCCCTGAGCGAAGTCGAAGGGCTCCACCGAACGCAGTGAGGCGCCTTCGCTCCGCTCAGGTGAGGGCTTCGACAGGCTCAGCCCGAACGGATATGGGGCCGAAGGGACATGGGGCCGTCTGATAATAGCATGACCGATTCCCAACCCCCTCCCCCCGTCCGCTCCACCGGGTCCATCAGCCGCCGGATGATGGGCATTGCCGCGCTGTGGATCAGCCTGTTGCTGATCGGCGGCGGGGTGGCGCTGGACCGGGTGTTGAGCGATGCGATCACGCGCAATTTCGACGATGGCATGAATTATGTGCTGACGGCGATGATCGCGGCGGCCGAGATCGGGCCGGAAGGCGAGGTGTTGTTCAACCGCGAACTCGCCGATCAGCGTTTCCTCGAACCCAATAGCGGGCTTTATTATCAGGTGAGCGCCAAGGGGCATGAGGATTGGCGTTCCCGCTCGCTGTGGGACCGCGCGCTCAAAGTGCCGGAGGAGCATCGCGACCGGCACCTCCATGTCTATGACAGCAAGCAATTCCCCGGCGAGGATCTGCGCATCATGGAGCGGACCGTGGTGCTCCCCGGTTCCGACAGCCGTTGGCTGTTCATGGTCGGCCAGGCGCGATCCGGGCTGGATGCGCAGATCAAGACGCTGCGCGCCACGCTGTTTCAGAGTTTCGCGCTGCTGGCACTGGGCCTTTTCGTGCTGGCGACGCTGCAGACCTTCTACGGGCTGCGGCCACTGCGCAAGGTGCGGCAGGAAATCGTGCGGATGCGCGACGGGCAGAAAAGCCGCCTCACCGAACCGATGCCCGCCGAAGTGCTGCCGATGGTCGAGGAATTGAACGCCCTGCTCGCTCATAATGAGCGGCAGGCGGAGGAGGCGCGCACCCATGCGGGCAATCTCGCCCATGCGCTCAAGACGCCGCTGACCGTCATCATGAACGCCGCGACCGCGCAGTCGCCCGACCTGGGCGAAGCGGTCATCCGCGAGGCGACGACGATGCGGCGGCAGGTCGATCATCACCTTGCCCGCGCCCGCGCGGTCGGGCGACGCGGCGCGGCGCAGAGCCGGGCGGAGGTCTGGGCGAGCCTGACCGCCGTCGAGCGCGCGGTGCAGCGCCTCTATCCGCAGGCGCGAGTGGACATGGATGGCGACAAGGGCGCGGCGGTGCGCGTCGAGCGGCAGGATCTGGACGAAATGCTCGGCAACCTCATCGAAAATGCGGCCAAATATGGCGGCGGATCGGTGTTTGCGACGGTGAAGCGCGCGGGCGACATGGTCGAGATATTGGTCGAGGATGATGGCATGGGCATTCCGCTGGAAGAGCGCGTCCGCATCTTCGATCGCGGCGTGCGGCTCGATTCGGGCAAGCCCGGCACCGGCCTTGGCCTCGCCATCGTGCGCGATGTCGCGGAAATCTATGGCGGGTCGGTGCTATTGGAGGAAAGCGAGGATCTGGGCGGGTTGCTCGCGCGTTTGCGCTTGCCTGCGGCCTGATCTTTCCCTTGCCATCACGGGTCGCAGTTGCGAGACAATAGCAACACCCCCGCTCCCACAGGACCGATCATGCGGCGATATCTTTATTTCATCGCTGGTTGGGCGTCGCTGGGCCTCGGCACGATCGGCGCGTTCCTGCCGTTGCTGCCGACCGTCCCGTTCATGATCCTCGCCGCATTCTGCTTTGCCCGGTCCAGCCCGACGCTGGAGGCCAAGCTGCTCGACCACAAGCATTTCGGCGCGCATATCCGCCGCTGGCGCGAAGGCGGAGCGATCAGTCGGCGGGGCAAGAAGGCTGCGTTGGGCGCTTTTGCCTTCAGCATCGTGCTGGCGCTGATCTTCTCGCCCTTTCCCTGGTTCCTGATCCCGATCGCCGCCGCGCTGATCGGCGGAACGTGGATATGGACCCGGCCTGAGGCCTGAACGGCTCAGCAGCGGCATTTCGCTTTGGCGGCGCGTTTGGGGGCGGTCGTGGCAAATTCGGCGGGGGTGAGTTTGGCGTCGCCATCCTTGTCCGCCGCGCCGAAGCGGTCCGATGTCGCCACCGCCCATTCCTCGAAGGACAGCAGGTTGTCGCCATTTTTGTCGAGCGCCTTGAACGCCTTGGTCCGGCTGCCCAGCATCTCGATGCGGGTGATGACCCCGTCGCGATTGCGGTCATAGCGGGCGAAGCGTCGTTCTTCGCGGCTTTGCGGGCTGGCCTCGGCGGGCATGGGCGGCGCGGTGCCCACGGTATCGGGATCGCCCTCCGGCAAGCTCTCCATAGCCGGTGGCGGGGGCGCGGCCATGGCCAGTTGCGGTGCGGGGTCGCTGCTCGCTTGGCCCGACCACCAGAACAGGCCGCCTGCGACCAGCAGCAGCGCCGCCATGCCCCCTGCCAGCAATCGCCCCATATGCCCGCTCCTTCGCTCCTGCGACGCGCAGCCTATCGCGTCAGCCTATCGCCCGACAAGCGCGATCCGTAGCAGCCGCCAGGCGAGCGAACGCGGCATCCCCAGCGGCGCGCGCCGTCCGGCCAGCACATCCTGTTGCGCCAGCGTGGCCACTATCCGCACCGGTTTCCACGCACGGGGCCAGCGCGCGCCGTCCATCCGTGGCGCGATTTCCCGCGCCAGCGCTAGCGCAGCGTCGGCGAGCGCCGCGTCGCCGACATGCCCGGCCATGTCCCACAAAGCCCAGACCTGCCCCGCCGCGTCCAGCCAGTCCGGCGCATCGGCGACATCGGTCAGCGCGCGGAACAGGCCGCCGCCCCGACCGACAGCATAGGCGCGCAGGCCTTCCACATCGATCTCCGGTTCGACCACCAATATTTCCCAGCCATCGATCATTGCCACCAGACCCGGCGCAGCCATCGCGCCCGTGGCGCGCAGCGCATCGACCACAGGCTCGCCCCGCCCCTTGCGCGCGTCGGCATCATCGATGACGTCATTCCACCACGCCAGCCGCATCTGGCCGATCGCGGGCTCGCTGGTCGTGCGCGCGACATGGGCGAGCCGCGCGTCGAACGCCCAGAGGGCGCGGTGCCGCTCCGCCCCCGGCCCGGCATGCGCCGCCAGCACGTCGACCAGCGGCGGCAATTCCTGCGCCAAGCCGCTCATCGGTGCGCACAGCCGCAGAGCAGGCGGGATTGGCGGGTTATCGGTCCTTTAACCATCTTCCTCATACACATTCTAACGAGTGCGCCTGCATAGGCGAAAATAATCTGTCCGGCCCGAAATGGGGGGCGACGGGCACGACATGGGTGATGGCGGACAAATGGGCAAGCAGATCGAACATCCTGTAGGGTTGTTGGCACGGCTGGGGAAGAACCAGGCGGGCAATACGCTGGCGATCGTCGCGGCGGCGATGATTCCGCTCGCCGGCATGATCGGTGGCGGACTCGACATCAGCCGTGGCTATCTGGGCCAGACCCGCTTGCAACAGGCTTGTGACGCTGGCGTACTGGCAGGGCGCAAATTGATGGGTACCAGCGGCGTGTTAACCAGCGCGGTCACGGATGAAGTCCGCAAATATGTGAAATTCAACTATCCCAACAACTATCTGGGTTCGACGCTTCAAGACGCCAATATCGTACCAACGCTGGGCGCGAACGATCAGATCGTTCTGACCGTTTCCACCACCGTTCCGACCGTCATCATGAAGTTGTTCGGCAAGGACGACATGACCGTTTCTGCGACCTGCAGCGGGCGTAACGACTATTCGAACATCGATATCGTGCTGGTGCTGGATACGACCGGATCGATGGCGTGCAAGCCGGAATTTACCTCAGACGAATGCAAAAACTGGATCTACAATAACAACCGGGCCGATCAAACGATGACGGTGGACGGCAAGACCGTTACTTATGTCCTCGAACAAACAAATAGCGGCGCAAATATTTCGCGGATGCAGGCGCTGCGCACCGCCCTGGCTAATTTGCAGACCCAGATGGCTACGATCGAAAGCCAGTTCAACATGACCGAACAGGGTAAGCGCAAGCGCGTGCGCTGGTCGATCATTCCCTTCTCCCAGATGGTAAATCCCGGTTTCAGCACCGGCACCGCTGGCACCACGCTCTACACTCGTTATCCAACTTGGTTCAACACGACCGGCACCTACCGCGCCTATACATGCGGCAGACGTAGCTGCGGCTATATCGAAGATGAGGAAGGACATAGCAGCACTTGGATGCGCGACACCTGGGATGGCTGCGTCGAAGAACAAAGCACCAGCAATAGCATCACATCGACGTCCAGCACGGTTCCTGCGACGGCCTATGATATGAACTACAATACGGTGCCGACATCTACCGCCACACGCTGGACGGTTGCCGATCCTTCAAAAGTCGGCACCGCCCAATATGCGTGCCCTAAAGCCATGCGCGAAATGCAGCAAATGACGGCTTCCCAGTTCAACGATTATTTCAGTCTGACAAATGGCTTCGCGGCCAATGGCGGCACCTATCTTGACATCGGTTTGTTGTGGGCGGCCCGACTGCTATCGCGCAATGGCAATTGGGCGTCGGACAATCCAGCCACCTACAATACTTATCCCGTGAATCGCTATGTCATTTTCATGACTGATGGTCAGATGGACACGGGTAATACAGGCTATGGTGCATATGCGCAGGAAACGACATGGCGGCGGGTCGCGGCCAATGGCACCGTAGCGACTTCCAACACCAATCACACCGCCCGCATGCTCATCACCTGTGCCGCCATCAAGAATATGGCGAGCACAAAAATCTATACCATCTCCTTCGGTGCCGGAGCACCGCTCAGTCAGGATCTCATCGACTGCTCATCCGGCGCAAAAAATGAATATGCGTTCGAGGCGGCCAATGCCTCCGATCTGAACAATGTCTTCCGCGACATCGGCGAAAATATCGGGTCTTTGAGGTTGGCGCAGTGACCGTTTTCTCCCGCCTTTCGCCTAGGCTGTCCCAAGATCAGCGGGGCGCGTCCGTGCCGGAATTCGCGCTCATCCTGATACCGCTATGCCTGATTCTGTTCGGCGGATTGGACATGGGATATCAAATCTATGTGCGGTCGGTACTACTGGGCGCGATGGAGCGCGCGACCCGCCTCACGACATTGCAGACCGTGGACAGCACAGCGGTCGAGGATGACATTGAAGCAACCGTCCAGCGCCTGGCTCCTAACGCGACGGTCCGCACGACCAAGGGCAGTTTCCTGCAATATAGCCAGATAAACGCGATGGAACGGTTGACCAAGGATTCGAACAATAATGGCACGCTCGACAGCGGCGATTGCTGGGAAGATGTCGATGATAATGGCGAGCGCAATGTGGTGACGGAGGGCAAGACCGGCATCGGCGGCGCGGACGACATCGTCCGGTACAACACCGTTGTCACCTACGATCGCATCGTGCCGATCTATCGTTTCGTCGGGATCGGCAATAGCGTCACGCTGACAGCGACCACGATGACACGCCGGCAGCCCTATGAATTGCAGAGCGTCCTAACCCCCAAGTGCAAGGCATGACCATGGCCATCGACAAGCGGCTTCGCCGGTCCTATCGCGAGATTAGGCGCAATATCACAGGGGTTGCGGCGATTGAGTTCGCGCTGGCGCTGCCCGTTCTCATGGGCCTCACCCTCTATGGGGCCGAGGCGGCGAATATGGCCTACACCTCGCAAAAGATAGGCGACATTGCGACCCTGACCGCGGACAGCATTTCCCGCATTCGGCTCAGCATCTCGAACGGCGACGTGTCCGATGCTCTAGGCGGCATCAAAATATTGGGCGATAGCATCGATCTGCGCAATAATGGTCGGATCATCGTGTCCAGCATCGCGCCAGTGCTGGACAATTCCAACACTGTCACCAACCAGAAGCTGCGCTGGCAGCGTTGTTCCGGGGCGTTGGTCAAGACATCGGCCTTCGCGACCACGGAGAATAGCAATATCGGCGTCGACGGTATGGGACCGGAAAACCGAAAAATCGCCGCCACAAAGGGTAGCGAACTGATCTTCGTCGAGGTCTATTATACCTATCGACCGCTTATTTCGGATTCTTTCTTCGGCACGCCGCAAATGTCGGCCTATGCCGCTATGGCCGTCCGCGAACGGACGGCCAACGATATATTGACGAACGGCACCAATTCGCCCTGCACCACCTACGCCGCCTGACGGCGACGTAGGTATTTCGGTTCAGCGGTAGCAGACCTTCTTCGCCGCCTCGACCACGCGCGCGGCGTCGATCAGCGCGGCTTTTTCGAGGTTTGCGGCATAAGGGAGCGGCACGTCTTCGTTGGTGACACGCAGCACCGGGGCGTCGAGATCGTCGAAGCCCTTTTCCATGACGACGGCGGCGATTTCCGACGCGATCGAGCAGGTTGGCCAGCCTTCTTCGACCACGACGATGCGGTTGGTCTTTTTGAGGCTTTCCAGCACGGTCGCGGTGTCGAGCGGACGCAGCGTGCGCAGGTCGATGACCTCCGCGTCGATGCCCTCGCCTGCCAGCGTTTCGGCCGCGTCGAGCGCAAGGCCCACGCCGATCGAATAGCTGACCAGTGTCACATCCTTGCCCGGCCGCATGATCCGCGCCTTGCCGATCGGCAGAACATAGTCATCGACCTTGGGCACGTCGAAGCTGCGACCGTAGAGCAGTTCGTTTTCCAGGAACACGACCGGGTCGGTCGAGCGAATCGCCGCCTTGAGCAAGCCCTTGGCGTCAGCCGCGTCGTAGGGCGCGATGACGATCAGGCCGGGGACCGCGGCATACCAGGGCGCATAATTCTGGCTATGCTGCGCGCCGACGCGGCTGGCCGCGCCGTTGGGACCACGGAACACGATCGGGCAGCGCATCTGGCCGCCGGACATGTAATTGGTCTTGGCCGCCGAGTTGATGATGTGGTCGATCGCCTGCATGGCGAAGTTGAACGTCATGAACTCGACGATCGGGCGCAGGCCGCCCATCGCCGCGCCCGTGCCGATGCCGGCAAAGCCATATTCGGTGATCGGCGTGTCGATGACGCGCTTGCCGCCAAATTCGTCCAGCAGGCCCTGGGTGACCTTGTAGGCACCCTGATATTCGGCGACTTCCTCGCCGATCACGAACACGCGCTCATCGGCGCGCATTTCTTCGGCCATCGCGTCGCGTAGCGCTTCGCGGACCGTCGTTTTGACGAACTCGGTGCCTTCGGGCAGATCCGGGTCGGCGACGGTCGCCTTGGCTTCCGACGCGAGCTTGGCGGTGCCGCTTTCGGCCTTTTTGGGGGCTTCAGCTTCGGCCTTTGCGGGCGCTGCCGCCTTGGGTGCGGGTGCTTCGTCCTCGCCCTCTTCACCGGCCATCGTTGCGATGACAGTGCCGACCTTCACGCCTTCAGACCCTTCGGCGATCATGATCTTGCCGATTTTGCCTTCATCGACGGCTTCGAATTCCATCGTCGCCTTGTCGGTTTCGATCTCGGCCAAAATATCGCCGGACTTCACTTCGTCGCCTTCCTTCACCAGCCACTTGGCCAGCGTGCCCTCTTCCATCGTCGGCGAGAGCGCCGGCATCTTGATTTCGATACCCATTAATATTGCTCCACCAGCACGTCGGTATAGAGTTCGGCCATGTCCGGCTCAGGCGAAGATTCGGCGAAATCGGCCGCTTCGCTGACGATCTTGCGGATGTCCTGGTCGATCTTCTTGAGTTCGTCCTCACCCACGCCATGTTCGGCGAGATACGCCTTAGCCCCCTCGATCGGATCGGACTTGTCGCGCATCGCCTGCACTTCTTCGCGCGACCGGTACTTGGCCGGATCGGACATGGAGTGGCCGCGATAGCGGTAGGTCTTCATTTCCAGCAGGATCGGGCCGTTGCCGCCCTGCACCCACTTCAACGCTTCCTCTGTCGCACCGCGCACGGCCAGCACGTCCATGCCGTTGACCTGGATACCGGGGATGCGGAAACTTTCGCCCCGGCGATAGAGCTGGTCTTCCGCCGAAGAGCGGTTGACGCTGGTGCCCATGGCGTATTGATTATTCTCGATGACGAAAATGATCGGGAGCTTCCACAGTTCGGCCATGTTGAAGGATTCGTAGACCTGGCCCTGGTTGGCCGCGCCATCGCCGAAATAGGCGACGCACACGCCGCCATCGCCATTATATTTGTGCGCGAAGCCCAGGCCCGCGCCGAGTGACACCTGTGCGCCGACGATGCCATGACCGCCGAAAAATTTATGTTCGACGCTGAACATATGCATCGAACCGCCCTTGCCGCGCGAAATGCCCGCGCCACGGCCGGTCAGTTCGGCCATGATGACGTTGGGATCGATGCCATAGGCCAGCATGTGGCCATGGTCGCGATAGCCGGTGATAACGCTGTCCTTGCCGGGCACGAGCGCCGACTGGATGCCGACCGCAACCGCTTCCTGGCCGATATAGAGGTGACAGAAGCCGCCGATGAGACCGAGGCCATATAGCTGGCCCGCTTTCTCTTCGAAGCGGCGGATGAGGACCATCTGCCGGTAGAATTCCAGCAATTCTTCCTTGCTGGGTTTATAATCGGTCGGAGTGTCGGGGCGAGGCCGGTTATGGTCCGCGCCGACCGGGCTTTTCGTCTCGGCCTCTGCGCGGGTCGGGCGCGGCGTCGTTGGTTTCGCCAAGGCTCTTATCCTCTTGCGTGGGGTAGGATGGAAGGAAGCCCGATATAGCGGCAGAGTTGCATATATTGCAACGGCGGACCCGACGGAATCCAGGCCAAAGCTATAATCTTGGGCTAATATTGGTCGCGGCGAAGGCTCAGTTGAGCGGCACGATCACTTCGTCATGGTGGATGACGCCAAGCTGGCGGCGGATCAGTTCGTCCGACAGATCGGGATCGACGCGGCGCGGATTGAGCAGGTCGACCCGGTTGCGCAAGTCGGCGCGTGCTTCCTGCACGCGCTTGAGTTCCGCCTTGGCCGCGCCGAGCTGCCGCGAATAATCGCCCCAGGCGAGAATGCCGTTCGACCCCACGACGACGTAGCCCGCGAAGGACAGCAGCAGAAGCAGCGCGATCGCAGGGCCAAGGGCCGAGAATAAAAGGAGACGTAGCTTCGCGATGTGCGCCATCGCCCACAAGAATCACAAGAAAAGATCGGCCGCAAGCGAATTCTGTCGAACTTGCGGCCAACCGAAGGAAAGCCGATCAGCGGAAGATGGAACGTCCGGCATAGACGGCGACGTCGCCCAGTTCTTCCTCGATGCGGATGAGCTGGTTATATTTGGCGAGCCGGTCGGACCGCGCGAGCGAACCGGTCTTGATCTGGCCGCAGTTGGTGGCAACGGCGAGGTCGGCGATGGTCGCGTCCTCCGTCTCGCCCGACCGGTGCGACATGACGGCGGTGTAGCGCGCGCGGTGCGCCATATCGACCGCGGCCAGCGTCTCGGTCAGCGTGCCGATCTGGTTGACCTTGACCAGCAGCGAATTGGCCAGCCCCATGTCGATGCCCATCGCTAGACGCTTGGGATTGGTGACGAACAGGTCGTCGCCGACCAGCTGCACCGAACCACCGATCTTGTCGGTCAGCGCCTTCCAGCCCTCGAAATCATCCTCGCTCATGCCGTCCTCGATCGACTTGATCGGATAGTCAGCACACAGGGCGGCGAGATAGTCGGCCATTTCAACGGGGCTGAGCGACAGGCCTTCACCCGAAATCTCATATTTGCCGTTCTTGAAGAATTCCGTCGCGGCGCAATCGAGCGCCAGCATGACGTCGTCGCCCGGCTTGTAGCCCGCCTTTTCGACCGACAACATGATGAAGTCGAGCGCATCGCGGGTCGAAGCGATGTTGGGCGCAAAGCCGCCTTCATCGCCGACCGACGTCGCCAGACCCTTGTCATGCAGGCCCTTCTTCAACGTGTGGAAGATTTCCGACCCGATCCGCACGGCATCGGCGATGCTTTCGGCACCGACCGGCATGATCATGAATTCCTGAAAGTCGATCGGGTTGTCGGCATGTTCGCCGCCGTTGATGATGTTCATCATTGGCACTGGCAGCACATGCGCCGACACGCCGCCGACATAGCGATAGAGCGGCAGGCCGCGCGCATCGGCAGCGGCCTTCGCCACCGCCAGGCTGACGCCCAAGATCGCGTTGGCGCCCAGGTTCGACTTGTTGTCGGTGCCGTCGAGCGCGATCATCGCCGCATCGACTTCGCCCTGATCCTCGGCATCGAAGCCGATCAGTTCGCCGGCAATCTCGTCATTGACGGTATCGACCGCCTTCAACACGCCCTTGCCCATATAGCGGCTTTTGTCGCCATCGCGCTTTTCCACCGCTTCATAGGCGCCGGTCGATGCGCCCGACGGCACCGCCGCGCGGCCAAAGCTGCCATCCTCCAGCATGACGTCGACTTCGACCGTGGGGTTGCCACGGCTGTCGAAAATCTGGCGGGCGTGAATGTCGAGAATGGCGGTCATGATCGCTCCCTGCACTGACAATGGGCGGGCAACCCTGATGGCGGCCCCTCCCCTGTTTTTCCGCGCTCCGCTTAGCCAGCAGCCCGGCTATTGGCAATGCAGGGCTTGCACGCATCGGAAAAATGCCGATGGTCGAAAATGTGACGGCAACGGAACTGCATGCCGCTGCGGAGCATTTGGAATATAACCACCTGCCGCCTCGTGCGGCGCACCATGCTGCATCAAGAGGGAGATTGAGGACGATGGTTGATACCCCGGTAACGCCGGCCGCCAAGCGCGGACGCCCCCCCAAGGCCAAGACCCTGGACACCGCCGCCAGCGCCGTCGCCGTGAAGGCCGAGCCGCTCAAGACCGCCGCGACGGAAGCTGCGTCTGACGCCGCCGCTGACGTGGAGAGCGCTGCAAAGGGCCTGAGCGCACAGATCAAGCCGATCAAGGAGCAGGCCGAGAAGGCTGCCAAGGCTGCGGCCGAGAAGTTGAACGCGGTTGATTGGAAAGCCCATATCGACCCGATCAAGGAACAGGCTGGCAAGACCGCCAAGTCCGCCGCGGGCGTCGCCAAGGACAAGACCGGGACGGCCATGCAGAGCCTGTCCAAGCTTATCGCCGACACGGCCGCCACGGTCGATGCCAAACTCGGCCCGCAATATGGTGACTATGCTCGTCAGGCCGCCGAACAGGTTGCCGGTGCCGCAGACAGCCTCGACAACAAGGATGTCGATCAGTTGATGGCCGAAGCGCGCGATTTCGTGCGCAAGAGTCCGGCTGTTGCGATTGGTGCAGCCGCCGTTGTCGGCTTCGTGTTGATGCGCCTCGCTAAAGGGTCGGACGACAAGGCCTGAGGGTTTGCCTTTCCGGCTTTCCCGTCACTGAAACGAAAGGCTCCGGTTTCGGGGCGGAGGATCTATTGACACAAGAGCCAACGGAAACGGCGGTTACGCCGCACGCCGAAGGATTGGAGCCAGGCGGTCCGCAAGAGGGCGCACGCACCGAAAGCGTGCGCGACGCCTTCGCCCGCCTTTACGCCGATGGCCGGGCCTATGCTTCGGCCGAAGCGGACAAGCAAAAGCTGCGGCTCAGCATCGTCGGCGTCGGCATTCGCAATGCCGCGGTGCTGGGACTAGTCGCGCTCATGCTCGCCTTTGCCAGCATCGTGGCGTTGCTGGTCGGTCTTGTCGTGGCACTGTCCCGCCATCTCGACCCTTTGTGGGCGACGCTTATCGTGGCAGGCGGCGGGCTGCTCGTGACGATCCTGCTGCTGCTGATGGCCAAGGGCTGCATCACTCGCATGAAGAAGGCGATCACGCCATGACGCAGGAACTCGCCTTTCGAGAGGCCTGCGCCCGCGCCGACCTGGCCCGCGCGCAGATGAAGATCAGTGCCGCGCAAGCGAAGGCGCGGATCGCGCCTGCACTTCTGATTCAGGACGCTAAGGACAAGGCGATCGACGGCGTATCTGGCGCTGTATCGAGCGCGGTAGCTCTCGGCGCAGCCAAGGCGCAGCAACGCCCCGTTGCCGTCGGTGCAGCCGCTGCCGCATTCGCGCTTTTTCTGGCGCGGCGGCCGATCACGGCACTTTTCCAACGCTTATACGTTCGTTTCAGGAACACCCCAACAGATATGCCGGAGAATGACCATGGCTGACATTCGTGCCCAAGTGAACCGTGCCCGTGAAGCGGCGAATGACGCCGCCTCGACCGCAACCGACCGCATCCGTGAAACCACCGCCAAGGCGCGCGAAGGCGCTGGCGAACTGGTCCAGACCGGACGCGACAAGGCGGGCATGGCCTATGGCGACGCGCGCGACAAGACGCAGCGCGCCGCAACCCGTGCCAACCAGATTGTGCAGGACCATCCGGTCGCTGCGGTTGCTGGTGCGATCGCCGTCGGCGCGGTCGTGGCGTGGATGTTCCCCAAGAGCCGCGCGATGATGAAGGCGCTGCCGGGTCTTGCCATTACCGCCGGATCGCGGGTTGCCGAAGCGGCGCTCGCCGCCCGCGCGGCGGCCGCCGAGGGCGCTGAAACGGTGAAGACCAATGCCGCCCATGCCCTGCACAGCGCGGGCGACGCCGCCTCGCATGCACGCGACAATCTCGCTTCGGCCGATCTATCGGCCAAGGCATCGAAGCTAGCCGATGACGTGACCTCGCTTGTGGCGCACCGCATCGAAGCGCTGGGTGATGCGATCAAGGCGCGGTTGCCCAAAAGCTAATCGCGACGACGTGAAAAGCATGCCAACACGGCTTTAGTCCCCCTTGGACGGGGCGTGCGGCGCTGCTAGGGTCGCCGCCCACCCAAGGGAGATAATAAAACGCCATGAGCAAAATGCATCTGGTGCTGGGCGGTCGCGTAACCGATCCGCAGACGCTCGAATTTCAAGACCTCAGCAAAGTCGACCTGGTCGGCGTGTTTCCGGACTACGCCTCGGCCGAAAAGGCTTGGCGCGGAGCGGCGCAGCGCACGGTGGACGACGCTGAAATGCGCTATGTGATCGTGCATCTGCATCGCCTGCTGGAACCCGAACTGCCCAAGGCGGACTGAGAACTGACCATAGCCGTTCCTCGGATGAAACCGGGGAACGGCTATTTTCTAGTAACTAATTAACCGCGCGCGGCCTTTTGCGGAAGCGCCAGCGGAGCAGCGGGCGGGTCAGGGCCAGCCCGGCGAGAAAGCCGCCGATATGCGCGGCGACCGCAATCTGTCCCAGATCACCCATGCCCCCGGCGGTGGCAAATCCGATCATCAGTTGCAATGCGATCCAGCCGCCAGCCAGCCAAGCCAGACGCACGATATTGGCCGAAAACGGCCCAATCCGTCGTACCTGCTGCTGGCTATACAGCAAGGCATAGGTCGCCACGACAGCCGAAATGGCGCCGCTCGCGCCCACCATCGGCCCGGTCGAGCCCGGATCGATCAGCCACTGCGCCCCGCAGGCCGCATAAGCGCCCATGCCATAGAGCAGCAGCGTTGGCCCCTTGCCCAGCACATGTTCGACATGCCGCCCGCAAAAGACGAGCATCAACATATTGAAGCCGACATGCAGCCACCCGGCATGGATGAGCGTGCAGGTGAGCGGCGTCAGCCACCACGGCACCGCCGCCAGCCCCGCCAGCAGGTCGGCATCGCCCACGCGCGCGGGAATGAACCCGCCCAACACGGCGGCATTGTCGATATGACCCGTCAGATACAGGATCAGGAACACGGCGAAACTGATCGCCGCGATCCCGTTCGTCATGGGGCCAGCGGGCAATTTCACGGGATCAGATGAACTCGATTTTCTCGACCGAGTAGAATTTGTCGCCCGACGGCACCGACACCTCGACATCTTCGCCGACCGTGCGACCGATCAGCGCGCGCCCCAGTGGGCTGTTGTACGAGATCATACCTGCCTTGGCATCCGCCTCGGCCTGACCGACGATCTGATATTTGACCGGCTTGTCATCTTCATCGAGCAGGGTCACGGTCGCGCCGAACACGATCTTGTTGCCCGACAGCGTCGCGGGATCGATGATCTGCGCGCGCGACAGCTTGTCTTCCAGATCGTTGATCGTGGCCTCTACCTGGCCCTGCCGTTCCTTGGCGGCGTGATATTCCGCATTCTCGGACAGGTCGCCATGGGCGCGCGCTTCCTCGATGGCGTCCACGATGAGGGGCCGTTCGGCCTTGAGTTCGCGCAACTGCGCATTGAGCTTTTCATAGCCCATCTGCAGCATCGGCATCTTCTCAACGGTCGCCATTTTGCAAATCCTTCGTCAAAACTTCCCTTTGGCGGCCCGAACAGCGGGCCGCCCGCAGCATGCTTCCTTGTGCAGGGGATCAGGCGTGCGACAGGGGATAATAGGACTGGAGCGAGCGCACTTCAAGGGGATGCTCCCGTAAAGCCTCGATCGCATCGGCCGCAGCGACGCTGGCGGCGGCCGTGGTGAAGCTCGCGACCTTGCCGCGCAGCGCACTGGTGCGGATCGCCTTGCTGTCCTTCAACGACTGCCAGCCCTCGGTCGTGTTGAAGATCAACTGCACATCGCCATCGGTGATCTTGTCCACGATATGCGGACGCCCCTCGGCCACCTTGTTCACCTTTTCCACCGCAATACCATGGTCCGCCAGATAATCGGCCGTGCCGCCCGTCGCGATGAGCGTAAAGCCCATATCGACCAGCTTGCGCGCGGCGGGCAGGATCACCGGCTTGTCGCTATCCTTGAGCGAGATGAACACCGTGCCGCTCGTCGGCAGCAGCGTCCCCGCGCCGATCTGCGCCTTGGCGAAGGCAGTAGCAAAATTGCTATCGATTCCCATGACTTCGCCGGTGCTCTTCATTTCCGGCGACAGGACGGGATCGACACCGGGGAAGCGCCCGAACGGGAACACAGCTTCCTTGACCGCCACATGGTCGATCGCATTGCGGTCGATCTTGGGCAGATCGCGGATCATCTCGCCCGCCATCACCCGCGCGGCGATCTTGGCGATCGGCGTACCGATCGCCTTGGCGACGAAGGGCACCGTGCGGCTGGCGCGCGGGTTGACCTCGATCAGATAGACCATGCCATCCTTCACCGCGAACTGGATGTTCATGAGGCCGCGCACCGACAGCGCATGGGCCAATACCTCGGTCTGCCGTTCGATCTCCGCGATGATCTCGTCCGACAGGCTGTAGGGCGGCAACGAGCAAGCGCTGTCGCCCGAATGGACCCCGGCCTCCTCGATATGCTGCAACACGCCTGCGACCACGACATCCTCGCCATCGCACAGCGCATCGACATCGACCTCGATCGCGTCGCGCAGATATTGGTCGATCAGCACCGGCGATTCGCCCGACACCTGGACGGCGGTGGTGATATATTCCTCCAGCTGCGCCTGCCCGTCGACAATCTCCATCGCCCGACCGCCCAGCACATAGCTTGGCCGCATCAGCACCGGATAGCCGATGCGGTTGGCGACCGCGATCGCCTCCTCCCGGCTGCGCGCAATGCCGTTGGCAGGCTGGCGCAGCTTGAGCTTGTCGATCAGCGCGGCGAACCGCTCGCGATCCTCGGCCAGGTCGATCGCATCGGGCGAGGTGCCCAGGATCGGGATGCCCGCATCCTCCAGCGCCTGCGCCAGCTTGAGCGGGGTCTGCCCGCCAAACTGCACGATCACGCCCTTGAGCGTCCCGTTGGTCATTTCGATGGCCAGGATTTCCAGCACATCCTCGGCGGTCAGCGGCTCGAAATAGAGCCGGTCCGACGTGTCATAGTCGGTCGACACCGTTTCCGGGTTGCAGTTGACCATGATCGTTTCATAGCCCGCCTCCGACAGCGCGAAGCAGGCATGGACGCAGCAATAGTCGAACTCGATCCCCTGCCCGATCCGGTTCGGCCCGCCGCCCAGAATTACGACCTTTTCGCGATCGGTCGGCGCGGATTCATTCTCCGCTTCCCCGAAGATCGGCGCTTCATAGGTCGAATACATATAGGGCGTCTTGGCCGCGAACTCGGCCGCGCAGGTGTCGATGCGCTTGAACACCGGCCGCACGCCCAGCTTATGGCGCAGCTTGCGCACCTCCGCTTCGGTCACGCCGCCGGTCATCGCCTTGACCGCTTCGTGGATCAGGCCCGACCCGCGCGCAATGCCCCGCTCCATGCCGCGCAAATTGGCGGATTTGAGCGCGAGATAGGCCAGCCGCTTGTCGGAAAAGCCCATCGACTTGAGGTGCCGCATGCCATCGGCATCACGCGGCAGGCCATTTTCCAGCACCTGCGCTTCGGCCTCGACGATTTCCTTGATCCGCTCCAGGAACCAGGGATCGAACTTGGCGATATTGTGGATCTCCGCGACGGTCAGCCCTTCGCGCAACGCCTGCGCCGCGACCAGCAGCCGGTCGGGCGTCGGCTGCGCCAGGGCCGCGACGATGTCGTCCTTGGGCGCACCCGCCAGATGGTCGACATCATTGAAGCCGCACAGCCCGGTTTCCAGGCCGCGCAGCGCCTTCTGCATCGATTCATGGATGTTGCGGCCGATCGCCATGACTTCGCCGACCGACTTCATCGCCGTGCCCAGCAGCGGTTCGGCACCCTTGAACTTCTCGAACGCGAAGCGCGGGATCTTGGTCACGACATAGTCGATCGTCGGTTCGAACGAGGCCGGGGTCGCCCCGGTAATGTCATTCTCGATCTCGTCGAGCGTATAGCCCACCGCCAGCTTCGCCGCGACCTTGGCGATCGGGAAGCCGGTCGCCTTCGATGCCAGCGCGGACGAACGCGACACGCGCGGGTTCATCTCGATGACGACCAGGCGGCCATCCTTGGGATTGACCGCGAACTGTACGTTGGAACCGCCTGTTTCCACGCCGATTTCACGCAGCACCGCAATGGATGCGTTGCGCATGATCTGATATTCCTTGTCGGTCAGCGTCAGCGCCGGCGCGACGGTGATGCTGTCGCCGGTATGGACGCCCATCGGGTCCACATTCTCGATCGAACAGATGATGATGCAATTGTCGTTGCGGTCGCGCACGACCTCCATCTCATATTCTTTCCAACCGAGCAGTGATTCCTCGATCAGCACTTCGGTCGTCGGCGACGCATCCAGTCCGCCGCGCACGATGGTCATGAACTCGTCGCGATTGTAGGCGATGCCCCCGCCGGTGCCGCCCATCGTGAAGCTGGGGCGGATGATCGAGGGAAGCCCGGTAAATTCCAGCCCTTCCAGCGCCTCTTCCATCGTATGCGCAATGCGCGACCGCGCCGATTCCAGCCCGATCTTGTCCATCGCATCGCGGAACTTGATCCGGTCCTCGGCCTTGTCGATCGCCTCCGCATCGGCGCCGATCATCTGGACGCCATATTTCGCCAGCGTGCCGTCGTTGAACAGCGCCAGCGCGGTGTTCAACGCCGTCTGCCCGCCCATCGTCGGCAACACCGCGTCCGGCCGCTCCTTCTCGATGATCTTCGCCACGATTTCGGGCGTGATCGGCTCGACATAGGTCGCGTCGGCAAATTCCGGGTCGGTCATGATCGTGGCCGGATTGGAATTGACGAGGATGATGCGATAGCCCTCCTCCTTCAACGCCTTGACCGCCTGCGTGCCCGAATAATCGAACTCGCACGCCTGGCCGATGATGATCGGGCCAGCGCCGATGATGAGGATGGAGGAGATGTCGGTTCTTTTAGGCATTGACTGATGCGCTCCAAAGCCCTCGCCCTTGAGGGAGAAGGTTGGGTGAGGGTGTGAGACGGTGGTGGAGAAACGCTTGACCGGCACCGCGCGCAAACTGCGCGGCGACCCGACCGAAGCGGAAAAGATGCTGTGGACGCGGCTGCGCGCGGGGCAGATCGACGGCTTCAAATTCGTCCGCCAGTTTCCGATCGGGGCACATGTCGCGGACTTCGCCTGCCGGGGGGCGAGACTGGTCATCGAACTGGACGGTGGACAACATGCGAGCAGCGACAGCGATGCCCCGCGCACCGCGCTTATCGAAGCGCATGGCTACCGCGTCATCCGCTTCTGGAACCATGATGTCCTGGCAAATATGGACGGCGTGCTGGAAAGTATCCGCGCCGAATTGATGCTGGCACGCAACCGCGGCCCCCTTCTCCCTTGAGGGAGAAGGATACGAAGCCTTGCCAGCTTGCTGGCTAGGCGAAGTTGGATGAGGGTGTGCGGCGACTGTCGAATATCCCATCAACGCCGATCCCCCTCACCCCAACCCTCTCCCCGCAGGGGAGAGGGAGTCCGGGCGTGCCCAGCACCTATGCTGCGGGTGGACGAGATGTCGATGCTTTTAGGCATTAGTTCATCAGCTTCAAAAGTTCGGCAATCAGCCGCTTAGCAAGCTCACCAAGGGCCGCACCTGCGAATTTATCAGCGATAAATTTGAGCGGTTTTATGAGCAAAACCATTACTGCAGCGAGGCGAGCAGACTTAGAACGAACCAACACGGCTGCAGCTTCAAGTTCCACAGCAATAAGTGGAGCATCATCACCTATTGCGTTACCTATTTCGTTAGAACCAGAACGCAATTCGTTGACAACTTGTGCCAAACCTTCCTGCATGTCTATGCTCTGATTATCTGAAAAATTTACAATTCGATCTGAAGCTGGGACCGCATCAAACCTAGCAATTGCGACATCCATCGACTGAATTCCGTCAGCGCTAGCTAACCATCCACCTTCAATAGACAATTTTTCCAAAGCGCGTGCCAATGCAACTGGCCCAAGCCGTGCAATGCGCTTTTGAATTTCGTGTTCTTTTAAAAGATCGTCCAATATCTTCGTTTTTTTCGTTGTAATGAGACGAAGATAGGTTCCCGTGTATTGATCTCCATCTACGGCAAAAATTCCATTGCCTTTCATCCAATTCAGATGAGTAATCACTAGATCATCAAATTTCGATGTAACGTTATAACCATAAGGCAAAAATACTTGCCTCATAGTCGACGTCAAGAAACTAAGGACATCTTCTTCTGCAATCCATCCCCGACCGATTTCTTCATCAAAATCAGACCGAACAACGTAATTGAAGAACAGATAATCTGCGTAATTTTCTGCACTCACAGTACTGCCCCTGTGAAGCAGATGTACGGATAAAAGTTCTTGTCTAAGTGGATTAAATCCATCAATGCACCGCCCCCGTCCGGGCCTCGCACCCCCAGCCGTCATACTCAACGCCACACAATATCTCGATCTGCAGGCACTTCTTCGTCAACGCCTTGATCGACGCCTCGTCCACCGCCTGTTCGCATTCGAGGAACAGGAACAGGTCGCCATCCTCATCCTCTTCGCGGTCGAGTTCGACCATGCCGAACTGGCTGGCGATTTCGAGGACGCGGTCGAAATCCTTGTCATTGCCCTTGAAGCTGACGTCCACGGCGCGCGGGATCATCGGCTTGTCGCCATTGGCGGCAAGGTTGGCGAGGACTTCGCGGTCCGCTTCCCATTCGGCGGCAAGGCGGGCTTCATCGACAGGGGGCAGCTTGATGCTCATGCTGCCACCGGCTTTTTCAGGCCATCGACGAACCGCTGGAACAGGTAGAAACTATCCTGCGGCCCCGGCGAGGCTTCGGGGTGATATTGCACCGAAAAGGCGTTCTTGTCAGTGAGTTCGATGCCGCAATTGCTACCATCGAACAGCGAGACATGGGTCGTGCGGACATTGGCGGGCAGCGTCTCGGCATCGACCGCAAAGCCATGGTTCATCGACGTGATCTCCACCAGGCCATCGCTCAGCCGCTTGACCGGATGGTTCGCGCCGCGATGCCCCTGATGCATCTTGATCGTCTTGGCGCCCACCGCCAGCCCCAGCAATTGATGACCCAGGCAAATGCCGAAGATCGGCACGTCGCGCGCCAGCAGCGCGGCGATCACCGGCACGGCATAGCTACCGGTCGCCGCCGGATCGCCAGGGCCGTTGGAGAGGAACACGCCATCCGGGGCCAGGTCCATGATCTGCTCGACGCTCGCGGTCGCGGGCAGCACGGTCACGCGCGCCCCGGCCTGCACCAGATTGCGGAAGATGTTGTTCTTCGCGCCATAATCGATCGCGACGACATGCGGCGCGCCTTCGCCCACGGCGTTCAGGCCATAGCCCTTGCCCAGCGTCCAGCCGCCATCCTGCCAAAGCCGCGTTTCCTGCCCCGTGACTTCGATGGCGAGGTCCATGCCCTCCAGCCCCGGCCAGCCCGCCGCCTTCGCCGCCAGCGCGGCCAGGTCGAACGCGCCATCAGGGTCATGCGCGATCACGACATTGGGCGCGCCCTTTTCCCGGATCATCCGGGTCAGCGCGCGGGTATCGACCCCGGCGAGGCCAATGCGGCCATTATCCGCCATCCACTGGTCGAATGCCATGACGTTGCGGAAGTTGGACGGCGCGGTCACATCCTCGCGCACCACGCAGCCCAGCGCGTAGGGGCTGGTCGCCTCGACATCGTCCAGATTGGTGCCGACATTGCCGATATGGGGGAAGGTGAAGGTGATGACCTGGCCCGCATAGCTGGGGTCGGTCATGATCTCCTGATAGCCGGTGATCGCGGTGTTGAAGCAAAGTTCGCCGACCGCATCGCCGACCGCGCCAAAACCGCGCCCGAACACGGCGCTGCCATCGGCGAAAACCACGACCCCGGTCGCTCCTTTGGGCACGGTAAGGGTCTTGGCGTCAGCCATGAGATCAGCGTCCTTTTTTGCGTTGGCTTTGGAACCCGTCTGATGCGGGTTAAACGGCCGGTCACCTATGCCTCTGCGCGCTTGGGGTCAACGTCTGTTAAAAATCTCTTTTCGCATTATATCTGTCGCTTTCCGCAAAGACACGAGGATTCGCTTCGCCATGATTCGCGAGCAGATAAAGAGCGCCCAGATCACCGCCATGAAAGCAGGCGACAAGGAACGCCTGGCCGCCGTGCGCCTCATCCTGGCCAAGCTCAAGGACCGCGACATCGAACTGCGCACCGCATCGACCGTGCCGGACGACGACGCCACCGTGGTCGAAGTGCTGCAAAAGATGGTCAAGCAGCGCCGCGAATCGATCGAGATGTTCACCAGCGGCGGCCGCGACGAATTGGCGGCCAAGGAACAGGTCGAATTGGACGTCATCGAAAGCTTCCTGCCGACGCAGTTTAGCGAGGACGAGACCAGGGCGGCGATCGACGCGATCAAAGCGGAAGTGGGGGCCGCGAGCCTCAAGGACATGGGCAAGGTCATGGCCGTGCTGAAAGAACGCCACGGCAGCGTGATCGACATGAGCAAGGCGAGCGGCATGGTGAAGGCGGCTTTGGGCTGACTTGAAAGCCCCTCCCTACTTAGGGAGGGGTTGGGGTGGGTGATGGCGCTACGCATCAATGCCAGACTAGGCCAATATGCCCGCGACATGCGCCGCGAACCCACCGACTATGAACGCCGCCTCTGGAGCGCCCTGCGCGCGTCCCAACTGGGCGGTTTCAAATTTCGGCGCCAGGCGGTGGTGGAGCCTTATATCTGCGACTTCCTTTGCCCGTCGATCGGCCTGATCGTCGAAGTCGACGATGATCGCCACGATGCAATCAAGGACAGGGACCGCGATTTCGATCTTGCCCATCAAGGCTATCTGGTGTTGCGCTTTTCCAATGCGGATGTGCGTGACAATATGGAAGGGGTGCTGAGCGTCATTCTTGATCGGGCGAATGGCTTGCCGCCAAGGCAGAAGATCACCCACCCCAACCCCTCCCTAAGTAGGGAGGGGCTTTAATCTCCCATGTCGCTAACCCCCGCCTTCCTCGACGAACTGCGCATGCGCACGTCACTGTCCACGCTGATCGGCCGCACCATCAAGGTGCAGAAGGCCGGGCGCGAGTATAAGGCCTGCTGTCCGTTCCATAATGAAAAGACGCCCAGCTTCACGATCAATGATGAAAAGGGCTTCTACCATTGCTTCGGCTGCGGCGCGCATGGCGATGCGATCCGCTGGATGACCGATCAGCGCGGCCTGCCCTTCATGGAGGCGGTGAAGGAACTGGCGCAGGCGGCGGGGATGGATGTGCCCGCACCCGATCCGCGCGCCGCCAAACGCGCCGAAGCGGCCAAGGGCCTGCACGACGCGATGGCCGCCGCGCAGGATTTCTTCGCCGCGCAACTCGACGCGATCGAGGGGGCGGAGGCGCGCGCTTACCTCGGCAAGCGCGGCATCAGCGACGCCGCCCGCCGCGCCTTCGGCTTTGGCTATTCGCCCGACAGTCGTGGGCGGCTGCGCACCGCGCTCAAGGATTATGGCGATCCGATGCTGGTCGAAGCGGGGCTGCTGATCGACCCCGACGCCGCCGAACCGGACAGCGACCGGGCCAAAAAGCGCGAACCCTATGATCGGTTCCGCGGTCGCCTGATGCTGCCGATCCGCGACATTCGCGGGCGGACGATTGCTTTTGGCGGACGGATTTTGGGTCAGGGTGAGCCCAAATATCTCAACTCCCCCGACACCCCGCTCTTCGACAAGGGCCGCACCCTCTATAATATCGACCGCGCCTCCCCCGCCAGTCGCCAGACCGGCCGCGTGATCGTGGTCGAAGGCTATATGGACGTGATCGCGCTTGCGCAGGCCGGCTTTGGCGATGCCGTCGCGCCGCTCGGCACGGCACTGACCGAGCATCAGATCGAACGGCTGTGGAAGATGGTCGAGGTGCCGATCCTGTGCTTCGATGGCGATTCGGCGGGGCAGAAGGCGGCGATCCGTGCCGCCACCCGCGCCCTGCCGCTGCTGCGCCCCGGCCACAGCCTCGCCTTCGCCACCCTGCCCCAGGGGCAAGACCCAGACGACCTGCTGCGCGCCAGCGGCCCGGCGGCGATGGACGCGGTGCTGGACGCCGCACAGCCGCTGGTGGAGCGTCTGTGGAGCCATGAGCAGAGCATCGCCCCACTCGACACGCCGGAGCAGAAAGCCGCGCTCAAACAGCGGCTGCGCGCGCTGACCGATGCGATCGCGGACTCCGACGTCCGCGCCCACTACGCGCACGCGTTTCGCGAACGCTATGACGCGCTCTTCTTCGCCCGCCCCGCTTTCACCCCCACGGCGCGCGGCTCCGGCGGCGGCAACGGCGCGGCCCGCTGGCAGCGCGACAAGCGCGGAAACTGGAAAGCGCCGATCGGCCCGGCGGGCCATGAGGTCCGCGCCATCGGTGCCAGCGGCATGGAACAGCGGCTTTTGCGCGCGATTCTGGCGGGCCTTTTGCGCCATCCCGACCAGATTGCGCTGCATCGCGAGACGCTGGCGGGCCTGCCGATCGGCGATCCCATCCTCGCCCGGCTGGCCGATTCGATGATTAGTGCGTCGCTACGCAAAGAAACTGTTGAAACACAGGGCCTCCTTACCATATTGGGGGCAGGTGAAGTGTATAATATGGCTAAAGGGATGCTCCGGGCCGACACGTTCACACTCACCCCTCACAAGATGATCGCTGACCCGGATCGCCTTGCGCGCGATCTGGAGGAGGCCATTCGGGTGATGGCGCAGGGACCGGAGCTTGAGGCAGCGCTGGCGGAGGCGACACGGCGGTTCAAGAGCGACGTCAGCGAGGAAAATCTCGCTGAGCAACAGCGCTTGCTGGCGCTCAAGGCCGACCATGACCGTCGACTGGCGGAACTGGCGCAGCCCGAAGACATTGTTTGAACGGGTCGTTCCCTAGCGGGGCGGCAAGGTTTGAACGGAGCGTCCCTTTGGCGGACGATGCATTGGAATTGATCGCTCCCGCCAGAGGGAGCGGCGGAGTTAAGGCGAATAAATGGCGACCAAGGCGAACAGCAAGAATGCGGCGGGTGCAGGCGATGGTGGGGATGAAGGTGGCGATGCGCCCCTGCTCGACCTCAACGAAGCCTCGGTCAAGAAGCTGCTCGCCCGCGCCAAAAAGCGTGGCTACATCACCTATGACGAGCTGAACAACGCCCTGCCGCAGGACCAGATGTCCTCCGAGCAGATCGAAGATGTCATGTCCGCGCTCAACGACATGGGCGTCAACATCGTCGAAAATGAAGAAGCCAGCGAAGATGGCGAGGACCAGCAGCGCGAGGACGACAACGACGACGCCAACGAGGCGGCGGACGATGACGATGGCTCGCCGCGCCTGGTCACTGAAAAGAAGAAGGAAACGGTCGATCGTACCGACGATCCCGTTCGCATGTATCTGCGCGAAATGGGCGCGGTGGAACTGCTCAGCCGTGAGGGCGAAATCGCCATCGCCAAGCGGATCGAGGCTGGCCGCGACACCATGATCCTGGGTCTGTGCGAAAGCCCGACCACCTTCAACGCGATCATCGAATGGTCGACTGCGCTCAACAATGGCGAAATGCAGCTGCGCGAAATCCTCGATCTTGACGCCATGCTGTCCAAAGACCCTGCCCCGGAAAGCCTGGAGGAGGGCGCCGAGGATGATGATGGCGAGATCAGCGAGAAGACCGCTGGTCCCAGCTTCAAGGAAGAAGAAGAGCCAGAGGAAGAATCCGCCGACGCCGATGAGGATGAGGACGGCAATGAACGCCGCCCCCGCCGCGTCGAAGAGGAAGAGGAAGAGGACAACACCCTCTCCCTCGCCCAGATGGAAGAAACGCTCAAGCCGATCGCGCTGGAGAAGTTCGCCACCATCACCGAAATCTTCCGCGCCTTCTCGGCCATTCAATCCTCGCGCATGCTCGCCATGGGTACGGGCGAAGTGCTGAGCCAGAAGGATGAGGATGATTATCAGGAATTGCGCGAAAGCCTGACCGCGCAGGTCGAGAGCGTCCAGTTCCATCAGCAGAAGATCGAATATCTGGTCGATCAGCTTTATGCCTATAACCGGCGCCTGACCGCGCTGGGCGGGCAGATGCTGCGTCTGGCCGAGCGCCATAAGGTCAGCCGAAAGGACTTCCTCGACCGCTACGTCAATTTCGAACTGGACGATGCCTGGCTCGACCGGGTCAGCGGCATCGACAAGAAATGGGCCGCCTTCGCCGCCGCCGAAGCGCGCGCGGTTGAACGCATCCGCAACGAAGTCAGCGAAATCGCGCAGGCGACCGGCATGTCGCTCGGCGAATTCCGCCGCATCGTCAACATGGTGCAAAAGGGCGAACGCGAAGCGCGCATCGCCAAGAAGGAAATGGTCGAAGCCAATCTGCGCCTCGTCATCTCGATCGCCAAAAAATACACCAATCGCGGCCTGCAATTTCTGGATCTTATTCAGGAAGGCAATATCGGCCTGATGAAGGCGGTCGATAAGTTCGAATATCGCCGCGGCTACAAGTTCAGCACCTATGCGACCTGGTGGATCCGGCAGGCGATCACCCGTTCGATCGCGGATCAGGCGCGGACCATCCGTATCCCGGTCCATATGATCGAGACGATCAACAAGCTGGTCCGCACCAGCCGCCAGTTCCTGCACGAGCAGGGCCGCGAACCGACCCCGGAAGAGATGGCCGAGCGCCTCTCCATGCCGCTGGAGAAGGTGCGCAAGGTGATGAAGATCGCCAAGGAGCCGATCTCCCTCGAAACGCCGATCGGCGACGAGGAAGATAGTCACCTCGGCGATTTCATCGAGGACAAGAATGCCATCATCCCGGTGGATGCCGCAATCCAGGCGAACCTCAAGGAAACGGTCACCCGCGTCCTCGCCAGCCTAACCCCGCGCGAAGAGCGCGTGCTGCGCATGCGTTTCGGCATCGGCATGAACACCGATCATACGCTGGAGGAAGTCGGCCAGCAGTTCAGCGTGACCCGCGAACGCATCCGTCAGATCGAGGCGAAAGCGCTGCGCAAGCTCAAACACCCCTCGCGCAGCCGCAAGATGCGCAGCTTCCTCGACCAATAATCTGCCGCTTTTCAGCGACATGAAAATGGGCGGCCTTCGGGCCGCCCTTTTTTATGTCGGCGTAAACCGCTTCTTTACCCCCTTTTGCTTAACCTGCGTTGCGAAGCCCGTCGGCGGATCGGGCAAGACAGGAATCCTGGCATGAGTGAAGCGGCACCCCGCTACCAATTTGGCGATATCGCGCGGATATTGGAGGCGCTGGTCGCTGCCGATGGCACCGCAGCGCATAGCTATGCGCTGCGCGCGGGGACTGGCATTGCCCGTGACACGCTGCTGTCGCTCGGCGACCTTGCGGATGCGGCTTATTATCTCTGCCTGCTTCATGGCCGCCATCCTGGTGTCATCGATCATGCGGCCACCCGCTCGGCCGATAATGCCGCGCGCACCTGGCTGATCGAGGCCGCCGACGCCTTCGCTGCCGAAC
Organism: Sphingobium sp. RAC03; assembly: GCF_001713415.1. GTDB lineage: Bacteria > Pseudomonadota > Alphaproteobacteria > Sphingomonadales > Sphingomonadaceae > Sphingobium. Next base: position 427,934 of record NZ_CP016456.1, read on the forward strand.
GCGCCTATATCACCCAGGTCACCGTCGCCGCCGGTCCTGTCCCCAGCACTGCTGGCCAGGCCGATTGCGAAACCGCCGTCAGCCAGCAACGCCACGCGCTCGATATGCTCGCCCAGTCCGACCGGCGTGGCTGTGCCATGGGCGCGGCGATGGCGCTGGTGCTCGACTGGCGCGCCGTGCGCCAGGTGCTTGATATCGCTGCCCTGCGCGCGGGTATCGAACCCCATGCCTGCACCCTGCCCGACCGCGCCGCCACGCTCGATGTCGCCCGCGCGATCGGCGGCGACGATGGCGTGGACCGGGCGATCCAGTTCGGCGCACGTCAGTTGCTCAACCAGCATCGCGGCCTGTGGGACTTGCTCGCCGCCCGCGCCGATGTGCGCGCGCGGCAGGACTGAACCCCACCGATACCGCCCACACGGCTTGCGCCCACGCGCTGCTTTGCCTAGTCCCGCCACAGTGACAGGCTAAGCAGGCGGACGATGATGCGTTTTGAAGGCACCCAGGACTATGTCGCCACCGACGATCTGAAGGTCGCGGTCAACGCTGCCGTGCTGCTGCGCCGCCCGCTGCTGGTGAAGGGGGAACCGGGCACCGGCAAGACCGTGCTGGCGCAGGAAATCGCGACCGCGCTTGGCGCACCGCTGATCGAATGGAACGTCAAATCGACGACCAAGGCGCATCAGGGTCTCTATGAATATGACGCCGTCGCCCGCCTGCGCGATGGCCAACTCGGCGACCCGCGCGTCCACGAAATCTCCAATTATATCCGCAAGGGCAAATTGTGGGAGGCGTTCACGTCCCCGACCCTCCCCGTGCTGCTAATCGACGAAATCGACAAGGCCGACATCGAATTCCCCAACGATCTGTTGCAGGAACTCGATCGCATGGCCTTCCATGTCTATGAAACCGGCGAGACGATCGCAGCCGCTGATCGCCCCGTGGTCATCATCACCTCGAATAATGAAAAGGAACTGCCCGACGCCTTCCTGCGCCGCTGCTTCTTCCATTATATCAAATTCCCCGACCGCCAGACGATGCAGGCGATCGTCGATGTCCATTTCCCCGGCATCCAGAAAATCCTGGTGAGCAAGGCGATGGATATTTTCTACGAGATTCGCGATGTGCCGGGCCTCAAGAAAAAGCCCTCGACCAGCGAATTGCTCGACTGGCTCAAGCTGCTGCTGAACGAGGATATGCCGCTCGACGTCCTCCAGAATAGCGACCCGACCAAGGCTATCCCCCCGCTCCACGGCGCGCTGCTCAAGAATGAGCAGGACATCATGCTGTTCGAACGCCTCGCCTTCATGGCGCGGCGTCAGGGCCGGTAACGGCTCACCCCAACGCAGATCTCCCTAATCTCGCGCGAATCCGCTTGCACCCGCGCGCATTGTCTGTAGCCTTCCTGTAACTATTCAACGCCGCGCCAAGACGGTCTGGATCAGGAGCTGGATGCCAATGCCAAAGCGCGCCCTTTTTCTCTTTACCGCCGCCCTCTGTCTGGCCGCACCCTTTGCCGCGCAGGCCGAAGATACGCTCGAAGCCTGGACGCCGACCGATAGCAGCATCCGCGCGAGCGCCGCTGGCATCAGCCTACCGCACAGCATCGCCACCCTCTCGCTCACCAAGAGCGGCGAGGCCTCCAATGGCGGTCGCGGCGTGGACAATTATGCGCAATATGTCTCGCAGGATGGCGCGGTGCAGGCGACGCTCTACGTCTATCTGCCGACCTATGCCGACGCCTCGCTCGCTGCCTATATGACCGACAAGGCGGTAATGGAGCGTTTCGGCCCCAAAACTCGCCGCACCGCTTATGCCAGCGCGCCCGTCGCGGGCCAGGCCGATCGCGCCATCCGCGCCGTCTATGATGATGCGGCCGATGGCGCGCTGACCACGGCGGCGGGCTTCGTCCATGCCGGCCGCTGGATCGCCAAGATCCGCGTCACCGGCCCCACCGATCGCCGCGCCGAAGTGCTGGCCGGGCTGGATGGCATGCTCGCACAGATGACGCTGGACGATCCGACCTCGCTGCACGCCACCGCCCCTGCCCGGTTCGATGCCTGCCCGGTCGCCGCCAGCAAGGACGCCCGCCTCACTCGCAGGGCCGGGACCGGCGAATCCGTGCCGCAAGAGGTCCGCATGCCACGCGAGGGCAAGGATGCGCTTTGCGTGCGCGGCACCGTCACCACTGCGCAGGGTAGCTACGACATGCTGCAACAGGTCGGCCGCGCTGACGGCGCGATCATCGTGCCCGTCGATGACAGCGGCACCGTCCTCGCCTTCGATCCCGCCACCAGCGGTACAGGCTATAAGCTGTCGATCCACATGGTCGGCCAGACCGACCTCTACGGCACCTACGACCGCGTCCCCAGCCCCCGCCAGGTCGCCGCCATCCTCGACGGCGACGATCCACACACCGCCAAAGCCAGCGCCACCGCCGCCTACACCGCAAACGGGGAAGTGAAGATGGTGCAGGCCAATCAGATCAGATAGCCCACCTCATACAGGCCCCAACGCCGCCCGCCGAACAGCAGCGGCACGAACACGCTGCGCAGCGCGCGATAGCGGCCTTCGCCCAGATCCTGGCGATAGGTATAGAGGAAGAAATCGCCCTCACCGTCCAGCGCACGGCGGGTCTGGCTGTCCATGAAAATCTGGCGGTTGCGCGCATGTTCCATATTCCAGTGATGCGCGCCGGGCCGCTGCGGCTGGCTTCGTGCGCTGATATGGGTGGGCAGATAGCCGTTCATGTCGATCAGGCAGCAGCCCACGATCGCGCTGTCCTGCGCGGTATGCCGGTCCAGCGCCGGGCGCAGCATCGCGTCGGCAAAGGCGGTAAAGCCAGTCTGATATTGTGCCGGGTCCGACCCTGCGACGCGCCGATAATCGACATCAAATAGCTGCGCCGTGCCGATATGCCCGTCCGCCAACCCCTGCTCGATCAACGCGCCGATCTCCTCCGCGCCCTCCTCGGCCAGCGCGATATAGCGACTGTTGCGCGTGCGTTGCGGCCCGTGCGCGGCGCTGTTGAGCATCGCATTGGCCATGGACTCCAGCCCTTCGAGCTGCACCCGCGCCTCATCCGCCCGCGCCGCGCTTTCGCTGGCCGACCGGCGGAACGTCGTCAGGCCATGGCGCAGCGCCGCGACATCGCCATCCGCCGCATCGGTGCAGGCGACGATCGTCTCGGATCGCTCGCCGAATTGCGCCACCAGCGATGCGATTTCGGCCATGCTCAGCCGCAGCCGGTCGATATGAGTGCCGACGCCGCGCCCGCGCACGATGTTGGCTTCGACCCCGCCGATCAGCTGGCGCGCATCGCGATCAAGCTGGCCCAGCTTGTCACCGACCGACGCAGCCGATTCCCCCGCCTGTCCCGCCAGCCGCCGGATCTCGTCCGCAACCACGGCAAAGCCCTGCGTCGCTGCGCCCCCGCGCGCCGCCTCGATTGCGGCATTGACGCCCAGCAACCGCGTCTGCCGCGCGATCGCGCCCAGTTCGTCGGACACGTCGCCGACCGCCTCGATCACGCTGAGAAATTGGCGCAAATGTCCTTCCAGCCCGGTGACATGCTCGACCAGGCCGGTCAGCTCGCCGATCGACAGAGTGATGACGTCATGCCCCTCGGCAATGATCTGCCCGGCCCGCCGCGCGGTCAGGCGCAATTCCTGTGCCGCCGTCACGCTCTCGCCATGGCTGGCCGCCAGCGCATCCATATTCGCCTGCAAGTCCGCCAGTTGCGCGGCATCGCCCTGGATGCGGTGATTGAGCGCGCCCAGAAACCCGGCCGTTTCGCTGCATTGCAATGCAATGTCGCCCGACCTTTCGCCCAAATCGGCCAGTAAGTCCCCGTTTTTCAAGCGCGCCCCGCAACGTCAATTATGTCTGGATAGTGACTGATTAACCCTGCACTGCAACACTTAATATTGTGCTGCCGCTATTGTCGGTGCCTTGATCGCGCGACCGGCTTGCATCGACGCGCGCGCTGTCCGACAAGCCTTCCCATGTTGCTCAACTTTCTCGACGCCCTGCGCGCCGCGGGCATTCCCGCCAGCATCAAGGAGCATCTGCTGCTCCTCGAAGCGCTCGACCGCGACGTCATCGCTCGCCGCCCGGAGGATTTCTATTATCTCGCCCGTGCGACCTATGTGAAGGATGAGGGCCTGCTCGACCGCTTCGACCAGGTCTTCGCGCAAGTCTTCAAAGGCGTGTTCGGCGCGGAAGGTGTCGAAGCCGACATCCCCGAAGAATGGCTCCGCCTCGTCGCGGAAAAATATCTGAGCGCGGAAGAGATGGAGAAGATCAAGTCGCTGGGTGACTGGGACGAGATCATGGACACGCTGAAAATGCGGCTGGAGGAGCAGAAGGGGCGGCATCAGGGCGGCAATAAATGGGTCGGCACCGGCGGCACCTCGCCCTTCGGCCATGGCGGCTATAATCCCGAAGGCGTCCGCATCGGCGGCGAATCCCGGCACAAGCGCGCGATCAAGGTCTGGGAAAAGCGCGACTTCGCCAATCTCGACAACACCAAGGAACTGGGCACCCGGAACATCAAGGTCGCGCTGCGCCGCCTGCGCCGCTTCGCGCGCGAGGGCGCGGCAGACGAACTCGACCTCGACGAAACCATCCGCGGCACCGCACGCCAGGGCTGGCTCGACATCCGCATGCGCCCCGAACGGCATAATGCGGTCAGGCTGCTGCTCTTCCTTGACGTCGGCGGATCGATGGACCCGTTCATCACGCTCTGCGAAGAATTATTCTCGGCGGCGACGGGCGAATTCAAGAATCTGGAATTTTTCTACTTCCACAATTGCCTCTACGAAGGCGTGTGGAAGGACAATCGCCGCCGCTTCGCCGAACGCACGCCGACCTGGGACATTCTCCACAAATACGGCCATGATTATAAAGTGATTTTCGTCGGCGACGCGGCGATGAGCCCCTATGAGATCAGCCATCCGGGTGGATCGGTCGAACATATGAACGAGGAAGCGGGTGCGGTCTGGCTCGAACGGGTCGCCCACACCTATCCCGCCACCGTCTGGCTCAACCCCGCGCCGCAGGCCCATTGGGGCTATAGCCAGTCCACCCGCCTGATCCGCGACCTGATGAACGATCGCATGTACCCGCTGACGATCGAGGGGATAGACGAAGCGATGCGGGAATTGACGCGGAAGCGGTAGATTGATCCATATCGGATAGATTTCGGTGCCGCGCGACAGTTGGCATCGAAACGGTCCAGACTCTCGTTGTTACGTTTGCGATATGGGACCAGCCTTCCTCTTGCCATAACAGGTGGGAGAAGACTCATGCGTGCCGTCTATATTATTCCTGCACTCGCTCTTTCCTTTCCAGCGGTCGCGCTGGCGCAAGACAATGAATGTACCGCACAAGAGGCTGCGATCAACGAAATCACCACCTTGTTCGCCAAGGATCAGGAAGACCTTACCAGTCGATCTGAAAGCATCAAAAATGATGCAGGCAAGGCGGAAATATCCGGCACCGTCGATATAAAGATGGTAGAGCAGAAATTAATTTTCGATATCCCGACCGTTGTGATAAAGACGAAACCGATGTCGCTCGACCTGCCACAGGTAACGATGAATTTGCGGACGATGTCATGGGATGAACCCGTAATTACGATGGTAGCAAAGAAGGTAGGTCAATATCCCGAATTTCGCTGCACAAAGGGCTGGATTCCCAAGTGTAAAGTCGAGTGGAGCGATATCATCACCCACGTTCCTGTCACGACAATGGAGCGACGCGAAATTAAAATGCATATACCCGAAACGAAAATGGCCCGCACCGACTTCAAATTGGATATTCCCGAAATTCACTCCGACCGGAAGGAATGGTTCGTAAAAATCCCCGAAGTCACGCTGCGCAATTTCGTAGTTGAAGCAGAAAAGCTCAAGTCGCGCGGCGACGAACTCGGCTCTGACGCCATGGCGCTGGCGGCTCGTCAAAAGGAAACAGCCGCTCAACGCACAGCCGCTTTGTTCGAATGTCATCTCGCGACGTTGCAGGAAAAACGCGCTCAGGTTGCCGGCACGTTCGAAACGGCGCTGAACACGCTTGATAGCAGCATTGAAACAATGCGCAAAAATGGGGCTGATCCCAGCAAGGTGGTCACAAATGATAGCGCGACCCCAATGGACTTGCTGGCGAGCAGGTCCGACCTGATCGCAAAACGGGATGCCGCCCTTGCGCAGATCGACAGCGCCGTCACGGCCATGCAAAAGGACGAGAAACTGACGGTCGAAAAGACAATTGCCTGAAGCGGCAGGCGGTCTCGTTCCCAAAAGGACGAGACCGCCCCTTTACGCCTTGAACACCACCCCACCCGTCATCGGCTCCGGCACCCCCGTCGTCCCCGGAAAGCTGATCGGCAGCCCCAGCATCGACCGCACCGCCATATAGGCAAAGCCCTGCGCCTCCAGCGCGTCGCCGTCCCAGCCCAGGCCATCGACCGGCACCACATCCAACCCCGTCCGCGCCCGCAACATCGCCATCAAGGTTGCATTATGCCGCCCCCCGCCCGCGACATGGATGCAGGCGGGGCGTACCGCCAGATGGTCGATCGCGCGCGCCACCGCTGCGGCCGAAAAAGCGGTCAGCGTCGCCGCGCCGTCCTCCAGGCTCAGGCCCAGCACCGCGTCGATCGTGAACGCTTCCCTGTCGATGCTCTTGGGCGGTGGCAAATCGAACCAGGGATCGGCCAGCATCGCCGCCAGCCGCGCCTCGTCCACTTGGCCAAGCGCCGCCACCGCGCCGCCTTCGTCATAGGCCGCATCGCCCTGCGCCTGCATCCAATTGTCGATCAGCCCGCTCGCCATGCCGGTGTCGAACGCGACCAGATCGCCGTCCGTCCCGATCGCGGTGATATTGGCCACGCCGCCCAGGTTCAGGATCGCGGCGGGCTTCGTCAGCCCCTCCGCCAGCGCGCGATGATAGACCGGCATCAGCGGCGCGCCCTGCCCGCCCGCCGCCACATCAGCGCTGCGCAGGTCGCCCACCACCGTAATGCCGAACGCCCCCGCCAGTGCCGCCCCGTCGCCAATCTGCCAGGTCCAGCCCCGATCGGGCCGGTGCGCCACAGTATGGCCGTGAAAGCCGATCACGCCAATATCCTGCGCCACATGCCCGCTGCGTCCCAGCAGGTCCGCGACCGCCTCGACATGCAACTCGGTCAGCTCGCTCTCGACCGATGCGATCAGCGGCTCGAATCCCGGCGCGTCCATCGCCATCGCCCGCGTGCAGCTTTCCGCCAGCCGCACGCGAAACCCGTCCTCATAGGCTTTGGCGTGAAAAGCGACCGGCGTCACCGCCCCCGCCCCATCCGTCTCGATCAGCGCCGCGTCGATCCCGTCGCGCGACGTTCCGGACATCAGGCCAATTGCCAGCATTCCTCGTACTCCGTTCGCCCTGAGCCTGTCGAAGGGCCGTTCTGAAACAAGAAAGGGGCTTCGACAAGCTCAGCCCGAACGGATGAGGGACTTTTCGCCACGCATCGCCAATGCTACAGGCGCGGCCCATGAGCAACTATCAGTCTGATCTTCTGCGCCTGCTCGAAGCGCGCGGCTACATCCATCAGCTAACCGACGCGGCCGGCCTCGACGCCATGGCCGTAAGCCAGGTGGTGCCGGGCTATATCGGCTTCGATCCCACCGCGCCCTCGCTTCATGTCGGCAGCCTGGTGCAGATCATGATGCTGCGGCGGATGCAGCAGGCGGGGCACAAGCCGATCGTCCTGATGGGCGGCGGCACCGGCAAGATCGGCGATCCTTCGCTGCGCGACGAAGCCCGCTCGCTGCTGACCAACGAAAAGATCGCGGACAATGTCGCGAGCATCAAGCGCGTATTCGAACGCTTCCTGACATTCGGCGATGGCCCGACCGACGCGGTGATGGTCGACAATGCCGACTGGCTCGACAAGCTCGAATATATCCCGTTCCTGCGCGACATCGGTCAGCATTTCTCGGTCAACCGGATGCTCAGCTTCGATTCGGTCAAGCTGCGGCTCGACCGCGAACAATCGCTCAGCTTCCTCGAATTCAATTACATGATCCTGCAGGCCTACGACTTTCTGGAATTGTCGCGCCGCGCCTCCTGCCGCCTGCAAATGGGCGGGTCGGACCAATGGGGCAATATCGTCAACGGCATCGAACTCGCCCGCCGGGTCGATGGCACCCAGGTTTTCGGCCTCACCTCCCCGCTCATCACCACGGCGGATGGCGGCAAGATGGGCAAGACCGCCAGAGGCGCGGTGTGGCTCAATGCCGATACGCTCTCGCCCTACGACTATTGGCAATTCTGGCGCAACACGCAGGATGCCGATGTCGGCCGCTTCATGCGCCTGTTCACCGACCTGCCGCTCGACGAGATTGCCCGGCTGGAAGCGGCGCAGGGCGCGGAGATCAACGAGGCCAAGAAAATACTGGCCGATGCCGCCACCGCCATGGCGCATGGCACGGACGCCGCCACAGCCGCCGCCGAAACCGCGCGCAAGACGTTCGAGGAAGGCGCGTCCGACGCCAACCTGCCGACCGTCAGCCTCGGCGCCGACGGCCTGACCGTGGTGCAGGCGATCACGGCGCTTGGCTTTGCGCCATCGAACAAGGAAGTCCGGCGCAAGCTGGCCGAAGGCGCGATTCGCGTGAACGGGCAGGTCGTGACCGATCCGGCCATGACGCTGAACGCAGGCGACAAAGTGAGTTTCGGCGCGAAAAAGCACGGCATGATCGTCGCCTGACGGGGAATAGAGTCTTAGGCCGACGTTAACCGCTTCTGGCAGCATGCCGTTCATAACGGAAACGGCAGGTTGCGCCTATGTCCAACCTCCTTTCCAGTCTGAACCACGTCCTGCAATCCCGCGATCCCGCCGTGGATCAGCGCCGGGCGCGCCGCGATCTTGTTGACCTGGTCAGCCATGTCACCGCCGGGCACCACGCCCATAGCGTGCGGATCATCAACCTCTCGCCGCTCGGCCTCATGTGCCGCAGCGACGAGAGGGTATCCGTGGGCGAGCGCGTGACCGTGTGGCTCCCGCTGGTGCAGGACATGCCCGCCGACATACGCTGGGTCGAAGATGGCCGGATCGGCATGGAGTTCATCGAGCCGATCAAGCCGCGCATCTATGACGCGCTGATGGCGCTCATCCCGCCGCGTCGGACGGCCTGGTAAAAGGCACCATCGCCGCCCCCTCCGCCGCCTCGATCCGCTGCCGCCCGCGCACCAGCGCTTCGGGCATCTCGGTCCGCAAAAAGTCTAACATCGCCTCGCGCACATCGCAGCGCAGGTCGAACGCCACCCCGGCATTGCGCGCCGACAGCAAGCAGCGCAGTTCCAGCGCATCGGCGCGATGGTCGGTCACCTGCAACAGCACGACCCGCTTGTCCCAGCGCGCGTTGGCGGTCGTCACTTCCACCAGCTTCTCGCGGATACGCGCCACATCGGCGGTCGGATCGACATAAAGGAACACGGTGCCCAACAGGTCCGACGTCTTGGTCGTCCAGTTCTGGAACGGCTTTTCCAGAAAATAGGATACCGGCACCACCATCCGCCGATCGTCCCAGATGCGGACCACGACAAAGGTCAGCGTAATATCCTCGATCCGCCCCCATTCGCCCTCGACGATCACCACATCGTCCAGCCGGATCGGCTCGGAAAAGGCCATCTGGATGCCCGCGATCAGATTTTTGAGCGCTGGCTGGGCCGCCGCACCAACGGCCAAACCGACCAGACCGGCCGACGCCGCCAGCGTCACGCCGATCGTCCGCACGCCGGGGATCGCCATCAATATCATCGCGATCACCAGCACTGCGATGACGCTCTGCGCGACACGATAGAGGATGCGGACGCGGGTATGGCGTTGGCGCGCTTTCAGATTATCCTCAGCGTTGATGTCGACGCTGCGCTCGATCATCACGCGGGTCGCGCGCATCAGCCGGAACAGCAGCCAGCCGACCAGCAGCGCGAAGACCATCTTCGACCCGATCGACCAAAGCCCCTCGACGCGCGGCCCCAACTCCAGCGGCTGCACCCCCGCCCCCAGCGCCAGCAACACCACCAGCCACCGCGTCGGCTGAAACAGCGCCGGCAACAACACCGGGTCCATCCGCTGCTGCACCAGGCGCAACGCGATCGCGTAGAGCGCCCAATGAATGAGAAAGGCCGAAGCGACAGCGAGAGCGATCGAAACGGCTGCCGTCGATGTGATATGGGTCAGGCTCAGGTCCATCCCGCAAAAACGCGGCAGCAGGCCGATTGTTTCGCAGGCGCAGCATGGTTGCCGACCTCGGCTTCCTTCTTTCACGCCCACGCGCGCTGCAACCCACCATCGCACTCAGCCAACGGCCTGTTCTTCTTAGCCCTCTCCCGCGAAGGCGGGAGAGGGCAATAATTGCCTCCCGTCACCCCCCCCGCAGCAACCCCACAGCCGCATCCTTCTCGAACAGATACAAGCACACCCGCGCTGCCTGCCCGCGCGCACTGTCCAGCCCGCCGTCGCGATCGATCAGCAGCCTCGCGTCATCGCGCGCCGGGTCGATCAGCGCGGCCATATGTTCGGGCGTCGCCAGCTTCAACGCCGCCTCGCCCGACTGCCGCGTGCCCAGCACTTCGCCCGCGCCGCGCAGCCGCAAATCTTCCTCGGCGATCAGAAATCCGTCATTGGTCTCGCGCATCAACGCCAGCCGCGCGCGCGATGTCTCGCCCAGCGCGCCGCCCCGGATCAGCAGGCAGACCGACGGCTTGTCGCCACGCCCCACGCGCCCACGCAACTGGTGCAACTGCGCCAGGCCGAAGCGTTCGGCCCCCTCGATGATGATCAGGCTGCTATTGGGCACGTCGACCCCGACCTCGATCACCGTGGTCGCGACCAATATCTGCGTCCGGTTGGCGGCAAAGGCCTCCATCGCGGCATCCTTGTCCGGCCCCTTCATCCGGCCATGGACCAGCCCCACCGCCTCGCCAAAGCGCAGCCGCAGCGATTCCGCGCGCGCCTCGGCCGCGGCCTGATCGCTGGTTTCGCTTTCCTCGACCAGCGGGCACACCCAATAGGCCTGCCCCCCGGCCCCCACATGGCGGGCCAGCGCATCGACCACCTCGTCCAGTCGCGTCGCGGCCATCACCACCGTCTGGATCGGCTGCCGCCCCGGCGGCATCTCGTCCAGCTTGGACACTTCCATTTCGCCATAATAGGTCAGCGTCAGCGTGCGCGGGATCGGCGTTGCCGTCATCACCAGCAGATGCGGCGCCTGCGCCGCCTTGTTGGCCAGCATCATCCGCTGCGCCACGCCAAAGCGATGCTGCTCGTCGATCACCGCCAGCCCCAGCGCTTTATACTGCACCTTTTCCTGAAAGATCGCATGGGTGCCGACCAATATGTCGATGCTGCCATCGGCCAGCCCCATCAACGTCGCCTCGCGCACCTTGCCCTTGTCGCGCCCGGTCAGGATGGCGATCTCGACCGGCAATCCCGACGCCATCTTGCGCAGCGTCTCATAATGTTGCCGCGCCAATATCTCGGTCGGGGCCAGCATCGCCCCCTGCATCCCCGCTTCGACCGCATTGAGCAGCGCCATCAGCGCCACCAGCGTCTTGCCCGACCCCACATCGCCCTGCAGCAGGCGCAGCATCGGCGTCGCCTGCGCCATGTCGCCCTCAATCTCGCCGAACGCGCGCCGCTGCGCCCCGGTCGGCGCGAAGGGCAGCTTCAGCATCGCCCGCAGCCGCCCGTCGCCCGCGATCGGCACGCCCCGCCGCCGCCGCGACGATTGCCGCACCAGCATCAACGCTAACTGGCCCGCCAAAATCTCGTCATAGGCCAGCCGCTCGCGCGCCTGGGCGTCGGACGGATCGGCATGGATGCGCGCCAGCGCGTCGCGCCACCCCGGCCAGCCCTTGCGTGCCAGCAGGCTGGGTTCGATCCATTCGGGCAGGTCCGGCGCACGGGCCAGCACCTGCGCCACCAGATCGCGCATCCGGTTGTTGGTCAATCCGTCGGACAGGCCATAGACCGATTCGCGTGCAGGAACGCTGCCCGCTTCCTCTGGCGGCAGCACATCGGGATGCACGATCTGGAGCGTCTCGCCATAGCTTTCCAGCTTGCCCGACACGAATTTAGGCTCGTTCAGCGGCAACAGCTTGCGCGGCCAACCGCTATTCTTGCCGAAATAGACGAGCGACACATAATTGCCGTATCGGTCGGTCGCCTGCACCCGGAACGGCGTCCGCGCGCCGCCGCTGGCCTTATAGTCCACCGGCGTCAGTTCGATGCCGATCACCCGCCCCGCATCGGCCATGTCCAGTTCGTCGGTCAGGTGCCGGTCGACCCAACTGACCGGCAGGTGAAAGGCGATGTCGACCGCACGCGCCAGCCCCAGCCGCTCCAGCGGGCGGGCCAGCGCCGGGCCAATGCCCTTAAGGACAGAGATTTCGGCAAAGAGCGGATTGAGAATATCGGGTCGCATGTCTATCTGCTGCGCTCTACTCCAGGCAGGACATATACTCAAACGCACGTTCGGCCCGGCTGTTTTTGCTCAACCCTACTCCCGTTCGTGCTGAGTAGGGGCTGAGCGAAGTCGAAGACCCGTATCGAAGCACCGGCCCTTCGATACGCCATTTCGCCTTCGCTCAATGGCTACTCAGGACGAACGGAAATGGGAATGACCATGAACGAAAATCCCCAGATGCGCCGCATGAAATTCCGCGCCTGGCACCGTGGCACGCGCGAGGCGGACTATACCGTCGGCGGCTATTTCGAACGCTATCATGCCGAATGGGACGAAGCCGACATCGCCTGGTTCGAACGCTTCATGGACGAACAGGATGCCGACATCATCGGCTGGGCCTTGGGCACCATCCCCGTGCCCGACCAATGGAAAGGCCCGATGATGGACAAATTCCTGAAACTCGATTTCGTAAAGATCGAAAACTGATCATCCTCCCCTTGCAGGGGAGGTGGCTGGCCGCAGGCCAGACGGAGGGGTGTCACCCTGTCGATGGGGCGACACCCCTCCACCACTTCGTGGTCCCCCTCCCCTTCCAGGGGAGGATTTAAGAGCGAACATATGACCGATCTCCAAACCATCCTCCGCGCCAAAGCCCCGCTGACCCTGTCGGGCGTCCCTGCCGGGTTCCAACCCTGGCTGCTCGCTGACATCGCCCGCGCGGCCTATGGATCGGGCCAGGCCCGCGCGCTGTTCATCGCCGCCGATGAGCAGCAGATGCGCGCCATCGCCGACACCGCCCATTATTTCGCGCCGGAGATCGGGATCATCGAAATCCCCGCCTGGGACTGCCTGCCCTATGACCGGGCCAGCCCCTCGCTGCGCGCCGCCTCCGCGCGCCTGGCGGGCCTGCACGCGCTGCAGGCCGCACCCAAGGCACCGCAGCTGGTCGTCACCACGCTCGCCGCCATGACGCAGCGGACGCTCACCCCCTTCCGCGTGCGGCAACTGGTCGCGCATCTCGCGCCCAAGGAGCGAATCGCGATCACGCGCCTCGCCGCGATGCTCCAGGGCAATGGCTATGTCCGCACCGACACCGTGCATGATCGCGGCGAGTTCGCCATTCGCGGCGGCATTGTCGATCTGTTCCCCGGCGGCGAAGAGCAACCGCTCCGCCTCGACTTTTTCGGCGACGAGATCGAAACCGTCCGCCGCTTCGACGCCGCCGATCAGCGCACCACCGGCAGCATCGACGGCTTCACCCTGCTCCCCGCTTCCGAAGCGCTGCTGGACGAGGAAACCATCAAGCGGTTCCGCAGCCGCTATCGCGAAACCTTCGGCGCGACCGCCACCGGCGATCCGCTCTATCAGGCGGTCAGCGAAGGCCGACGCCTCGCGGGCATGGAACATTGGCTGCCCTTGTTCGAGGACAAGCTGGTGCCGCTCGCGGACCATATCGGCGCGGACACCGTCATCATCCGCGACCATGGCGTCGCCGGTGCCGCCGATGCCCGGTTCGAGGCGATCCGCGACTATCATGCCAACCGGGTCCAGGCCAAAACCTCCGACCCCGGTGCCTATCGGCCATTGAAGCCCGACCTGCTCTATCTCGACGCCGCCGAATGGAACGCAGCCGTCGCCACCCGGCCGATGCACGCCACCACCCCCTTCCACGAGCCGGCCAGCGCCGAGGTGCTGGACTTCGCGGTCGATGGCCCGCGCGACTTCGCCCCCGAACGCGCGCAGAATATCAACATCTACGAAGCGGTCGGCAAACATATCGCCGCGCTGCAACGCGCGAAGAAAAAGGTAGTGATCGCCAGCTATTCGGGCGGCGCGCGCGAACGATTGTCCGGCCTGCTGCTCGACCATGGAGTCAAGCGCCTCGCCGCCGCCGATGGCTGGCAGGAAGCGCTCGGCATCGCCGCCAATGGCAGCGTGACGCTCACCGTCCTGCCGCTCGACCATGGCTTTGCCGCGCCCGACGTCGCGGTCCTGACCGAACAGGATATGCTGGGCGACCGGCTCGTCCGCCGCGCCAAGCGCAAGAAGAATACCGACGCCTTCCTTGCGGAACTCGCCACCCTGTCGCCCGGCGACCTCGTCGTCCACATGGACCATGGCATTGGCCGCTATGAAGGGCTGACCCAGATTCCGGTCAGCAAGACGGCGCATGACTGCGTAGCGCTCAGCTATGCGGGTGGCGACAAACTGTTCGTGCCGGTCGAAAATCTCGAAGTCCTCTCCCGCTACGGATCGGACAGCGATGGCGTGGGCCTCGACAAGCTGGGCGGCGAAGCCTGGCAGCGGCGCAAGGCCAAGATGAAGGAGCGCATCCGCGAAATCGCGGGTGAATTGCTCAAGACCGCCGCCGAACGCGCACTGCGCGCCGCCACCGTCGCCGAGCCCGATGTCGCGGGCTACCCCGCCTTCGTCGATCGCTTCCCCTATCAGGAAACCGAGGATCAGGACCGCGCGATCAGCGACGTGATCGAGGATCTGGGATCGGGCAAGCCGATGGATCGCCTCGTCTGCGGCGACGTGGGCTTCGGCAAGACCGAAGTCGCCCTGCGCGCCGCCTTCGTCGCGGCGATGGCGGGGATGCAGGTCGTCCTCATCTGCCCCACCACCCTGCTCGCGCGCCAGCATCATATGCAGTTCGAGGAACGCTTCCGCGGCTTCCCCGTCAATATCGGTCGCCTCTCCCGCCTCGTCACCGACAAGGAGGCGAAGGCGGTCAAAGCGGGCCTCGCCGACGGCACGGTCGATATTGTTGTCGGCACCCATGCGCTGCTGACCAAGGGCATCGACTTCAAGCGGCTCGGCCTCGTCATCGTCGATGAGGAACAGCGCTTCGGCGTCACCCACAAGGAACGCTTGAAGTCCTTGAAGACCGACGTCCATGTCCTCACCCTGACCGCCACGCCGATCCCGCGCACGTTGCAAATGGCGATGTCGGGCCTGCGCGAACTCTCGGTCATTCAGACCCCGCCGGTCGATCGCCTCGCGGTCCGCACCTATATCATGCCCTGGGACGGCATCGTCATCCGCGAAGCACTGCTACGCGAACATTATCGCGGCGGGCAGAGCTTCTTCGTCGTTCCCCGCATCGCCGACCTGACGGAGATTGAAGAGTTTCTGCGCAACGAAGTCCCCGAAATCAAGGCCGTCGTCGCCCATGGCCAGATGTCGGCGACCGAAGTGGAGGAACGCATGTCCTCCTTCTACGACAAGCGCTACGATGTGCTGCTCTCGACCACCATCGTCGAATCCGGCCTGGATATCCCCAGCGCCAACACGCTCATCATCCACCGCGCTGACCGTTTCGGCCTCGCCCAGCTCTATCAGCTGCGCGGCCGGGTCGGCCGGTCCAAGACGCGCGCCTATGCCTATATGACGACGCCCGCCAACCGCATCATTACCGAGACGGCGGAAAAGCGCTTGAAGGTCTTGTCCGACCTCGACACGCTCGGCGCAGGGTTCCAGCTCGCCTCCCACGATCTCGACATTCGCGGCGCGGGCAATCTCGTCGGCGACGAACAGTCGGGCCATATCCGCGAAGTCGGCTTCGAACTTTACCAATCGATGCTGGAGGAAGCGATCATCGATGCCAAGGCGGGCGGGGTCGGCCTCGAAATCCGCCGCGACAGCTTCTCGCCCCAGATCAGCGTCGATGCGCCGATCATGATCCCCGACGATTATGTCCCCGACCTTGACCTCCGCATGGGTCTCTATCGCCGCCTCAACGAGTTGGAGGACCGCCAAGCGCTCGAATCCTTCGCCGCCGAACTGATCGACCGTTTCGGCAAGCTGCCTGCGCCAACCCAAAACCTGCTCAAGATCATCGAGATCAAGCAGAATTGCGTGAAGGCCAATATCGCCAAGATCGATGTCGGGCAAAAGGGCGCGCTGGTCAGCTTCTTCGAAGACAGTTTCCCCAATCCGGCGGGCCTCATCGCCTATGTCCAGCGGCTCGACGGCGTCGCCCGGCTGCGCCCCGACAGCAAGATCGTGGTCAACCGCGCCTGGGCCGATTCCGCCGCGCGGCTCAACGGCGCGCTGCAATTGTCGAAGGGGCTGGCCAAGGCTGCGGCGTGACCAGGCAGGACTTTGTTGCCCTTCGGCAATGAGCTGGCAACAGTGCGGACCTACATCCGCGGCAGGCGATCGGACAACATAGCCCGACGCCGCAACGCAGGAGAATGATAATGAGCCTAACTCTCATCGCGCTGGCGGCCGCTGCCGCCACGCATAGCGTAACCCTCGATCATCATGGCACGTCGATGCAGGCGCTCTACACCGCCCGCGCCGATGTCGAAGCGCGTACCGTGGGCGCAAAGACGCCCAACCGCATGGACATGCAGCGGTGCAAGTGGACCGCAACGGTCGTCGTCGATCGCAAGCTCGACCATGGCCCCGCGCTCGCCCGCACCCTCGCCAGCGATACGCGCTTTTCCGGCAGCGAAGCCGGTGCCTGCGCACGCGACGACCGGCTGGAACAGCGGGTGCTGGCCCAGCATGGCGATCGCATCCAATCGACGCTGGTCGCAATGGCGGAGCGCGATCGCGCGCCGCTGATGGCCGAACTGGATTCGGTGCGCGCGCTTGCGTCGAACTGATCCCACAAGAATGCGGGTGGCATGGGCAACAGCGTTCGGGCTCGCCGTCCATGCCCTTCCCGCGGTCGCGCAGGATCGCGGCCTTGCCGCCACGATCGAAGCCGCCAGCGACGAACGCCGCCGGGGCCTCAGCTGGAGCGATGGCGATCCGGTGCTGCGCAGCACCCTGTCCGTCCCCGTCACCTCCGGCCTCAGCCTCGATGGCGCAGCCACCACCCTATGGGGCAGCGCCCGCCATGGCGGCGCCGACGCGGCGATCGACATCGGCCCAAGCTGGTCGCAGCAGATTGGCGGCTGGCGGCTGACCGCCCAGGGCCGCTATCATCTTTTCCCCGGTGCCTCGGATCAGGGCTATGGCGAAGTCGGCGCACAGGCGGGCTTCCTCATCGGCCCGGCCAGCGTCGATATCGCCGCTCATTATGCCCCGCGCCAATCGGCGATCGGCGGCGACAATCTCTATGTCTCCGCCGCCGCCGCCGTCGCCGTCCCCGGCACGCCCTTCACCGTATCGGGCCATGTCGGCCGCTCGTCGGGCAGCGTGCGCGATCCCCTCGCCGCCGCCCGCCTCCGCCCCGATGGCAATTATTGGGACCATGGCGTCGCGCTCGACTGGTATCGCGGCCAATGGTTCGCCGGCATCCGCTATGCCGGCAGCAGCATCGACGGCCCCGCCCGCACCCATGCCGGCGACCGGCTGATCGCCCGCGTCGGCTTTAGCCTCTAAGCGCGCGCCGCATCCAGCGCTTGTCGCGCCCGCCGCAATGCCATAGCGTGCGCCCCTTATCCCAATGGAGGCGCGCGCTATGGCTGTCGAACTGACGATACTGGCATGGTCGATGGTCCTGCTGCTCGTCCACATCTTCGCAGCGGCGCATTTCAAGACCAAACAATATGGCCCGCGCTGGAACATGGGCGCGCGCGACGAAAAACTCCCGCCGCTCCATCCCCTCGCCGGACGCCTCACCCGCGCCCAGGCCAATTTTCAGGAAACCCTGCCGATCGCCATGGTCGCGCTGATCGGCGTGGTCCTCGCCGACCGCACCAGCGACACGACCGCGCTCGGCGCCTGGATCTGGCTCGGCGCGCGCCTCGCCTATCTCCCCGTCTACGCGCTCGGCATCCCGATGATCCGCACGCTGATCTTCCTCGTCAGCCTGATCGGTCTCGGCATGGTCCTCTGGCCCCTGCTCGGCCTCTGACCCTTGCCCCGCACGCCCGCGCCCGCTAAGCGGCCGCCCCATGACAGCGCATAAACCCGGCGATCCGACCACGCTCAACCGCCTCTATGGCCGCCAGTCGGGGCACAAGCTGCGCCAAGCGCAGCAGGAACTGGTCGATACCCTATTGCCCGCCGTGTCCGTGCCGGACGAAGGCCCGATCACCGCCGCTGATCTGTTCGGCTATGACCGCCCACTCCATTTCGAGATCGGCTTCGGCGGCGGCGAGCATATGGCTTGGCGCGCCGATCTGCTGCCCGACCATGGCTTCATCGGCTGCGAGCCGTTCCTGAACGGTGTCGTCACCGCGCTTGGCCATATTCGCGACGGCGCGCTCGGCAATGTCCGCCTCCATATGGGCGATGCCCTGACCGTGCTGAGCCGCATCCCCGACGGATCGCTCAGCTTCGTCTATCTGCTCCATCCCGACCCCTGGCCCAAGGCGCGCCACGCCAAGCGCCGGATGATGAACCCCGGCCCGGTCGCGATGATCGCGCGCAAGCTCAAGCCCGGCGGCGAATTCCGCTTCGGCACCGATCACCCTGTCTATCTGCGCTGGGCGCTGATGGTGATGAACGGCCATCCCGATTTCGACTGGCTGGCCAGCGACCCCAAGGATTTCCTCACCCGCCCCGGCGGCTGGCCCGAAACCCGCTATGAGGCCAAGGCCCGGCGGCTGGGCCATGAAGTCTGGTATTTCCGCTATCGCAAGCGCTGAGCCGCAGGCTCAGTCCGCCCCCTCGAATAGCGCGGGCGGCGCGCCATGGGCGTCGGGCCATGCCAGATAGGCCACGTCTGTCGGCCCCACGACGAAATCGCGGACCCGCCACGCACTGCCCGTCCGCTGCAACAGCGCATAAACATCCGGCCCATCGAGCATCCCGGTGCGCAACCGCTCGGCATGGCGCGTCCGGGTAAAATCGATCGCATCACCGGCCGTCGTCTGCGGCACGACATGGGCGAAGGCCCAGTCGCCCTGCACGCGCAAGGCCCGCACCACGAATTGCACTGGTTGCCCAAGGTCACGCGCAATCTGTGGCCGCAACGCATCCAGCATCGCCCGCCGCTGCGGATCGCCGACGCCGACATCGCGCACGACAGCCGCAGGGGCCGCCCCAACCGATGGGGTCGCCACCGATCCGATCAGGATCGAAGCCATAGCCGCGATCTTGCCCATCATCCGCATCGTTTCGCTCCCCTATGGCCGACCCGGACCAGGCCAACCCCCGATATGACAACGGCGCAGCGAACCACGTCCGCTGCGCCGTCAGTTTCGCCAATCCCCGCCTCCCCCCGGATGCGGGCATCAACGTCCAGTGTCAGTTCGCCTTGCTCAGATCGACCTTCTCGACCCATTCGGGGTAGAAGCTCGGCTCACGATTGGACCAGCCCGCCGCCGTCGCCGCCGCCTCGCTGATCGACTGCAACAAGATGCGCCGCTTTTCAGGGTGAAGATGCGGCAGGCTCGCCGCCGCGCAAAAGGCACCGGGCAGCCAGGGCCGCGCACCCGCGCCCAGAAGCCGCTCGTATAGGAAACGATAGGAGGAAAAGCTCGCCAGCCGGTCCTGCCCCAGATCGAAGGCGGAGATGGTCACCAGCGGGGCCATGAACGGTTCCACCTGCTCCAACCCGCTATCGTCGGGCACCCGCGCCTTGATCTCGTCCAGCCGCCCATAGATGCGCGCTTGCGCCCGGATGGAGGCTTCCTCGACCATGTCGCGCGACCATAGCTTCATCGCGTCGCGGCGATGCAGGCCGATGTCGAGCGACCGGCGAATATAACGTTGCGTGGCAGACGAGAAGCTCGCGAACTCGCGCAGTTCCGCCAAGGTGATGGCGCCGTCTGCTGGTTTTGCACTCGTACCCATGTTCATGCCCTCCGACGTGTAGTCGATCGTCAGAACATGCGCCCTCTATGGTTACTGAAGGCTTAAGCGCCTGTTCCGCCGCCGTTCACAAGGGATCAGATTTCCTTGTGCAGCGCAACATGTAAATCGGATGACAATCATCATTTGGTCGCGTCGCCCGTTACGCTCCCGGTCGCCGCGCCAGCACCGCGCCGATCATGCTGCGCCACACCGCCACATCGCCTGCCTGCGCCATCTGCGCGTCCGGTTCGCGCAACGTATGCAATATGGCATAGGCGTCCTCGACATGGTCCTGCCACGCCGCATCCACGGCCCCTGAAGCATGGGGATCGCTGCCTTCGCCATTATGGCTCAGATGCCGTCCGGCCAGGACGCGGGCAATGCGCTCGACGGCGGGGGTTGCGGATGTCGGCATGGGGTGCAGGCTCCTCTCGTTACGGGCGGCGATGGCTTCACCTGCCGCCCGCAAACTCTATCATCGTTCGGATCGAAAAACTATCAATCCTCCGGCGTAAAGCCCGAAGATGGCACGGGTTCACCCTTGTCACCGGGTCGCGTGCTGGATGGCGGATCGGATGCGTCCATCGAATCCTCCAATTCCTCGTCCAGCTTTTCCTCGGCATCGCGAACATGGTCCTGCGCGTCGCTGCTGCGCGCCGCGTCGGCTTGCTCGTGGGCCTTGGTCTGGGAATGATCAATCGGGGTCATGCGTCTCTCCTCCTCAATGCCACACAGGCATCTCCCTCGATCAACGGGCCGGGCCGCATCCCGGTTCCCGCGCGCCGTTCGACCAACGCGCCAACCGCTTCGACCAGCAGCCACGCGATGGGGCGACAAGCGTGACGCACGCGCGTAAACAGGATGCCATGACAAATGCGCCCGACGACGGCGAACGCGGCATTTCGCCTGCGATCGCGCTCTATTCCATTCTCGGCTTCTGGTTATTCTATGCCGTGCTGGTCACGCTGCGCGCCACGGTCATGGGCTTCGATGCCCCCTATGAGCTGGCCGCCCGCCGGGCCATCGTCACCGTCATCGGCATCGTCACGACCTGGATCTTCTACCTGATGCTCCGCCGCTTCGACACGAAGCCCTTGAGCGTCCGCGTCGTCGCTGCCTTCTCGCTCGCCGCGCCCTTCGCGCTCGCCATGGCATCGGCCAATTTCTACATGTTCAACGTCTATGATCCGGTCAACATCTTCACCGATGGCGACCGGATGAAATATCGCAGCGAAGAACATTTCGCGCTGATCCAGATCGTCGAGGATGCGATCAGCCGCTATTTCTTCCTCTCCGCCTGGGCCGCGCTCTACCTCGCTCTGTCCTACGCCAGCGAAGTCCACCGCACCGAACGCCGCGCCGCCCGGCTGGAACGCGCCGCGCAGCAGGCCGAACTGCGCTCGCTCCGCTATCAGGTGAACCCGCATTTCCTGTTCAATACGCTCAACAGCCTCTCGACCCTCGTCATGCGTAACAAGCCCGACGAAGCGGAAAAGATGATCCTGTCGCTCTCCAACTTCTACCGCACCAGCCTGACCGGCGATCCGCTGGACGACGTGCCGTTGGCGGAGGAAGTCCATCTCCAGCAGCTTTATCTCGATATTGAAGGCGTCCGCTTCCCCGAACGGCTGACCAGCGTCATCGACATTCCCGCCGACCTGATGACCGCCTGCGTCCCCGGCCTCATCCTGCAGCCGCTCGTTGAAAATGCGATCAAATATGGTGTCTCGCGCACGTCCAGCCCGGTGCAGATCCGCATCACCGCCCGCGCCGATGGCGACCTGATGCATATCAATGTCACTGACGATGGCGACCAGCCGCCCGGCGAAGCCGATCGCGGCAGCGGCATCGGGCTCGCCAATGTCCGCGACCGGCTGACCGCACGCTTTGGCGATCAGGGCCGCATCGCTTATGGTCCGCGTGAGGGCGGCGGTTTCTCCGTCCTCATCACCCTCCCCATCATCCGCCAGAGTTGCTGATCCCCATGTCCATCCGCACCATGATCGTCGATGACGAACCGCTCGCGATCGAGCGGCTGCAGATGTTGTGCGCGCGCGAACCGCGCCTGACGCTCTGCGGCACCGCCAGCGACGGCGAAGCCGCGCTGCGCCTCATCGAAGCGCTCAAGCCCGACCTCGTCATGCTCGACATCGCCATGCCGCTGCTCGACGGCATCGGCGTCGCCCGCGCGGTCAGCCGCATGGGCCTGCGCCCCGCCATCATCTTCGTGACCGCCTTCGAAGGCTTTGCGGTCGAGGCCTTCGATCTTGCTGCCGTCGATTATCTGCTCAAGCCCGTCGCGCATGACCGGCTGACCCGCGCGATCGACCGGGTAGAGGCTGCGCGCAGCCTGGCCCCCACCGATGCTCCCGCTATTTCAACCGAAGCGCAACCCGACTGGGCCGAGGAATTCTGGGTGCCACACCGCTCCGAACTCATCCGCATCGCCACCGACCAGATCGACCGGATCGAGGCGGAGCGCGACTATATGCGCCTCCATGTCGGCACCCACAGCTACCTCCTCCACCAGACGATCAGCAGCCTGGAGGAACGGCTCGACCCGCAGCAATTCGTCCGCCTCCACCGCTCCCACATCGTCCGCCGCGACCATATAGCCCGCCTGCGCCACGACGGCAGCGGCGTATGGTTCGCCGCCCTCGCCGACGGCAGTGAAATCCGCATCGGCCGCACCTTCCTCGCCAACGCCAGAGCCATGACCGGCCGCTGACCAATCCTCCCCTGTAAGGGGAGGGGGACCACGAAGTGGTGGAGGGGTGTCACCCTATCGAGAGCGTGACACCCCTCCGTCAGGGCTACGCCCTGCCACCTCCCCTGCCAGGGGAGGATGCCGAAACACAAAAAAGGCCCGGCAGTCACCGGGCCTTCTCTTCATCACGTCGCGCTACCGATCAGTTCGCGACCAGCGGCAACCCATCCTTGCCGCGCGCATCGGCATAACGTTCGCTCGTCTCGGCCCGCGCGATCGCCGCGCTGATCGGCGCTTCGACGCGGGCGATCGCCTTGGCCTTGCACGCCTGCTCGGTGGCGAGGTCGCTGGCGGCGCACACCCGCTTGGCGGCACGCGCGATGCGGCTGCGCAACTGTGCCTGATGCGCAGGGTTCGAAAGGTCGAGGTCGCCATGATAGACCGGGCTGGTGCGGCCATTGGAGGCGAAATCCTCGGCGGAAGCGGCACCGGCGCTGGCGAACAGGATGGCGGAAGCGGCGGCGGCAAACAGGGTCGAACGGAACATCATCTATCTCCTTACAAAATCTGGTTTAGCCGGTCCGCCGCCAAAGGGGGGGCTGCGCAGCGGGCCGGGGTGCGAACGGGGGGAGCCGGGGTCTTGGGGTCGGCGTCCTGCCCCGTTCGCCCATTCTGTTTAGCCCCGCACCCCGCCCGATGCCCGCCCGCTTCGACCGGCAGCCCGCGTCATCGGCGAACGACGCCTGCACCGACGAAGCGCAAAATCACGCCGACAAACCGCAGGACGAACGACATCTCGCCCCGCCACGAACGACATGTGCCGTAACGGAAAGCGCGAATCGTAACGATGGGAGGGACAATAGAAAACGCCCCCGGCGCAAGGGATGGCCGGGGGCGTATCCAGGTTGCTGTCGGGCACACCGGGATCAGGATAAACTGTCAGGCCGGAGACGACACCATCAGGGCTGAACCGTCTCTGAACTTACCGCCATTATAGGGCAGCGCACGCCCGATGCGCCGTCCGTTCGATAATCGGCCCTCCGCTCCCGCTGGGCGGCATGGACGCGGGATCAACCGTCAATCAGGCCCGACCAACGACATGGGCGCCGCGTCCCGCTCCAGCGGCGGCAGCCCCGCCACCTCCAACGCCTCCACCAGATAGGCCTCGAACGCCGCATCGCGCGACGGCGCCCGCTGCCGCATCCACGCCAGCGCCACCAGCGCCCGCCACGCCGCCAGCGCTTCGGGGTCCAGCCCGGTCAGCGCCCGGTGCCGCCGCACATAATAAGCGCTCGCCGCATCGCGCATCTTCGCCGCGGCCCAGCCCAGTACCGCCGCGCCGCCCTCGCCACCGACATCCCCGCCCGGCCCGAAGCGCATCACCATCTCGGTCCGCACCACATCGGTCGCCGCCATGCCCCGCGCCGCGCGCGACCAGTCGATCACCGCCAGCCCCTCCTCGGTCACGATCAGATTGGCGGGGTGCAGGTCGCCATGCGACAACGCATCGCCCTCGTTCAGCTGGTCCAGCCGGTCGACCGCCGCCGCGCGCAGCCGCTCGCCCACCGGCGCTGCCTCTATGTCGACGCGCAATATCGCCTTGCGACTGCGCAGCGTCGGCACATGGCATTCCGAAATCCGCTGCTGCAACCGCGCCATCTCGCCCAGTGCCCAGCGCCCGCGATGCGGGTTGCGCGCCATATAGGCGAGCAGGTCCGGCCCCGCCATGTCGGCATAGACGATCCCCTGCCGCCCGCCCGCTTCCTGCACGCCATAGGTGCGCGGCACCGGCAGCCCACTCGCCTGCACCGCCCGCGCGATCGCATATTCGCGCGCGACGATGCTGGGGTCGATCCCGTCATGAAACAGCTTCAACACCCGCCCCTCGCCCAGCCGGAACACCTCGGCACTGGCCCCGGCGGCGATGAAGGTGGAAGGATCAGGCAGGCGCATAATGGCGCGCGCTGTGCCGCAGCCAAGCGCGCTTGGCCAGCCCTTTTGCGGCGGGCGCGGCTCAGCCCGCCATGAACATATCCGCGCCAGGAGCCACCACACGATGCTCAAAATAGCCCGTGTCGATATAATGTTCGGTCAGCGCATCGACGTCGCTGCCGAAAGCTGCCGCTAGATCAGGATTGGCCGCCGCATAGGCCAACGCATCGAACCCGTCGACATCCCGGCCTTCTTGCTGCCCTGCCAGAATATAATGGCGCGCAGCCGCGTCATCATCATCGCCCAGGGCGACGATCAGGTCCGCGTTCGACGCAATGTAACGCAAGCCGTCAAAATCGTCGGCCATTCGGCCTTCGCCATAGCCGTTTTTGATGAAATGCTCGGCCGCCGCTTCCACATCCGTACCAATCGCGCCGATCAGATCGCCATAGGACGCGACATATTGCAGCCCGTCGAACAGATCGTCGCTCCGTCCCTCGTCACGACCGCCCTGGATGAAATGGCGCGCCCCGGCGTCCGCGTCCGTCCCGAATGCCTCGATCAGATCGCCATAGGAGGCGATATATTGGAGTCCATCGAACAACGCGTCGCTGCGGCCCTCGACAAAGCCGCCATCGATATAATGGCTTGTCGCGGCCTGCGTATCGGTACCAAAAGCTGCGATCAGATCGTCATAGCCTGCGATATAATCGAGCACATCGAACTCTTTGGCATCGCGCCCTTCGGCAAAGCCGCTCGCCACATAATGCGCGGTCGCGCTATCTGCATCGGATCCGAAGGCAGCGATCAGGTCCCCATAACCAGCGATATAGCGCAACCCGTCGAACGCCGACAAGCTACCCGCCAGATCGGCACTTCCCAGCGCCCCGTTGGCAAAGGCGACATGTTCTACATTCACGATCCGCGAAGCGCCCTCTTCGCCTATGACGAAAGTCGAAGCGCCCGACACGAGATAGTTGTAACTCGCAACGCCACCCGTAAGAACCAGCGTATCGAACCCATCCCCGCCGTCGACGATATTGTGGCCCGTCCCCGGCAACAGGCGATCGTCGCCAGCGCCGCCGTGAATTGTATCGTTACCTGCACCGCCCTCCAGCATATTGGCAAGCTCGTTGCCCTGAATGTCGTCACTGAACGCAGAGCCGACCACATTCTCCACGCTAATGAGACTATCGCCGCCGCCGCCGATCCCGATTGCACCAGAAAGGCCAAGAGTTACGGTTACGCCATTTGTGTACAAGGAATAGTCTATCGTATCGGTACCAAAACCACCGACGAACATGTCGGCCGCTTCGCCGCTGATCAGCCGGTCGTCCCCTTCCTCGCCCCGAAATGTGATAGAACTGCCACTTGATGTCACAACGTCATTGCCTGCACCGCCATAAATTGACAGCCTGACATCTTGTGTTGTGGCCACGATCCTGTCGTCGAAACTGCTCGCTCGTAATTCGGCTAGGCTCTCGATACTGATGATCGTTCCACCACCGATCACCCGCGCTGTTGCGCCGAGGAACTGGTGTGTAGAAATGTCTACGCCCGTCGTCGCGCCGCCGAACGAATAGTAGAGTGTGTCAGCGCCATCTCCTCCATCAACGTCGTCGCCTACACCTGCCCATATGGTGTCTGCACCCGCGCCTGCTGAAACGAAGTCTTTTTCTACGCCGACATCGGCTAGGGCCGATCCATCCTCATTCCTGCCGCCTGTATAGATCAAGTCGGCACCCGCGCCGCCAAACAGCTCGTCGGCACCTTCTCCACCGACCAACACGCTACCATAGTCCGTGCCTCGTATCAGGTCGTCGCCCCGACCGCCGGTCGCGACCCCGTTGCCATAATAGCTGAAGTTCAGGGTAATGATGTCGTTACCGTCGCCGCCATCGCCACTCATCACATCGATCAGCCTGTCGTTGCCCGCACCGCCAAAGGCCGAACCGCCATAAATGATGTCGTCACCATCACCGCCATCAGCAGTACCGTAGTTCATCCGGATAATGTCGTTGCCGGCCTCCCCATATACCCTGGCGCCATATTGCGCTCCAGTCGCATCGACGGTGTCGTCTCCATCACCACCCCAGATCGCACCACCCCAACCAGAATAATAGTCTGCGATGATGGTATCATTACCACCGCGGCCGAATATGTCAGCACCGCTGGGATAATAAGTGTCGATAGAAGCGATGAAATCATCATATTCTCTTCCCTCCAAAAAGCCGATATTCTGGATGTTGGAAATGATTCCGCCGCCGATCGTTATCGACTCGCCGTTTTGCAGCGGACGAAAATCCGCAACCACGCCGGACGTCGCGCCCTGAAAACTAATAAAAAGCCGATTGCCGAAGGAATCATAGCTGCCGCCATCAATATGGTCGCCATAGCCCGCGAAGAAAAAATCGTCCCCCGCACCACCGATCAGCGTGTCGACATCCGCGAAGATATCATCGGAAACAACGCCGGCCAACAAAGGGAAATAGGGTGCCATCATATTGGTGGTCCGACCGAAGGAGAACAGCACATCGCTGCCGTCCCCGCCATTGAGACGATCTGCCCCTGCGCCACCGGCAATATTGTCAGCGCCCTCTCCGCCGCTCAACCAGTCATTTCCCCCCAAACCGGAAATATATTCGTCACTATTGTCGCCCGTATAGATGTCGTCGCCCGCACCACCCGTGAAATCCATCTCACCCTCCTCAACTCATTAAACCCATAACGCAGCAGCGTCATCGGCTTGAACTATCACTACCGCTCAGCCCGCCATGAACATGTCCGCGCCAGGAGCCACCACACGATGCTCAAAATAGCCCGTGTCGATATAATGTTCGGTCAGCGCATCGACGTCGCTGCCGAAAGCGGCAGCCAGATCAGGATTAGCCGCCGCATAGGCCAGCGCATCAAACCCGTCGACATCCCGGCCTTCTTGCTGCCCTGCCAGAATATAATGGCGCGCAGCCGCGTCATCATCATCGCCCAGGGCGACGATCAGGTCCGCGTTCGACGCAATGTAACGCAAGCCGTCAAAATCGTCGGCCATTCGGCCTTCGCCATAGCCGTTTTTGATGAAATGCTCAGCCGCGGCCTCCACATCCGTACCAATCGCGCCGATCAGATCGCCATGGGACGCGACATATTGCAGCCCGTCAAACAGATCGTCGCTCCGTCCCTCGTCACGACCGCCCTGGATGAAATGGCGCGCCCCGGCGTCCGCGTCCGCCCCGAATGTCTCGATCAGATCGCCATAGGAGGCGATATATTGGAGTCCATCGAACAACGCGTCGCTGCGGCCCTCGACAAAGCCGCCATCGATATAATGGCTTGTCGCGGCCTGCGTATCGGTACCAAAAGCTGCGATCAAATCGTCATAGCCTGCGATATAATCGAGCACATCGAACTCTTTGGCATCGCGCCCTTCGGCAAAGCCGCTCGCCACATAATGCGCGGTCGCGCTATCTGCATCGGATCCGAAGGCAGCGATCAGGTCCCCATAACCAGCGATATAGCGCAACCCGTCGAACGCCGACAAGCTACCCGCCAGATCGGCACTTCCCAGCGCCTCGTTGGCAAAAGCCACATGTTCGACATTCACGATTCGCGAAGCGCCCTCTTCGCCTATGATGAAAGTCGAAGCGCCCGACACGAGATAGCTGTAACTTGCAACGCCACCCGTAAGAACCAGCGTATCGAACCCATCCCCGCCGTCGACGATATTGTGGCCCGTCCCCGGCAGCAGGCGATCATCGCCAGCGCCGCCGTCTAAAATGTCGTCCCCGGCGCCGCCCTGCAAGAAATCCCCACCGTCCCCGCCGGCGAGAGCATCATTCCCGCCGCCGCCACTCAGAACGTCATCGCCATTGTCACCCTGTATCTCATCGTCGCCATCGCCGCCGATGATGCGGTCGTCACCCTCGCCGCCAAAGGCAAATGCGCCATCGCGATCGATCAGGATAGTGTCGTTACCCGCTTCGCCGAACAAACGATCAAGACCTGGCGAAACCTCGCTGTTGCGCCCCAGCCCGCCGCGCAGGATGTCATCGCCATCGCCGCCATAGATCATATCGACGCCCAGGCTGCCGGTCAGGTCATCATTTCCGCCCCAACCATCGATGCTGATCCCTTCGGCCGCGCTGCGTACCGCGCCCGCCACGACGACATCATCGAACTGGGTCAACGACAAACCGCTGACATATTCGAACCCAGACAGTGTCCCTCCACCGATGTTCAGGGATCCGCCATTGGTCAACAGCGTCAGGTCAGCGGACACACCACTCGTAGCGCCGGAATAAAAGTTGACGAAAAGGCTGTCGTCGCCGATCCCGCCATCGGCGCTGTCGCCATAGGATATGCTGATGCGGTCGTTGCCCGCACCGCCAAAAAGAATATCGGGATGCTCGTCGAGGCCATAGCCATATTCGCCAAAACCATCGATCCAGTCGTCGCCGTCGCCGCCATAAATGACGTCGCTGCCACTACCCCCGGCAAGATCATCATTGCCCGAATCGCCATAAAGAGTGTCGTCACCGCCCCCGCCACGGATCAGGTCATTGCCATTTCCGCCTTCGATCAGATCGTCGCCATCGCCAGTGCTGCTGATGACGCCGTCGCCATAGAGCTTGTCATCGCCATCATTGCCGCGGACCACATCGTCACCGATGCCGCCGTAGATGGTGTCGTTGTCGCGCCCGCCTTCCAACAGGTCATTGCCCTGGCCACCGGACAGTTCGTCATCGCCGTCGCCACCGGACAACTGGTCGTTGCCGCTGCCGCCAACCAGATAATCATTGCCGGCTTCCCCCGACATGCGGTCGTCGCCTGCATCGCCAAACAGCGTGTCTCCACCGTCTCCGCCTATCATCTGGTCGTTACCGGCACCGCCGAACATCAGGTCATCGCCGCCCAGCCCGGACAGGCTGTCATCGCCGTCGCCACCTTCCAAATTATTGGCCTGGTCGTTGCCGGAGATCGTGTCGGCATGGGCCGATCCCACCACCTGCTCGACATCGACGAACTGATCGCCGTCCGGCCCCTCGCCCCAGTTTGACTGACCCAGGGTGACGGTGACGCCTTGGCCATAGCGGCTGTAATCGACCGTGTCGGTTCCTTCGCCGCCGCTGAAAAAATCGGCCGCCGTCCCGCTGAAAAACCGGTCATCGCCGGCACCACCATAGAGCGTCACGCTGCTGTCATGCGCCGTCACGCTATCAAAACCGTCTCCGGCAAAGATCGTGATCCGCTCGCTTTGAGTCGCCGCATCGATCACATCGCTGGCGCTACTGCCCTCCAGCTGCACCACGATCTCTATGTTGCGGATGGTGCCACCGGCGACGATGCGCGGTGCCTCGCCCAGAAACTGGGACGTCGATATGGTAACCCCGTCTGTCGCGCCATAGAAGGAATAATAAAGCCGGTCCGTTCCCGCTCCACCATCGACATCGTCGCCAGTGCCGACGCCGATGATGTCATCGCCGTCGCCCCCGAATATCTGGTCATGCTCCAGGCCGATATCGACGCCCGTCCAGTCTATCGTGGCACCCGCATAGGGGTCGACCGTGCCGGACCACAGCTTGTCGTTGCCGCCATTGCCGTAAATGATGTCGGCACCGGTCCAGCCGTAGATTTCGTCATCACCGTCCGTGCCGTTAAATACATCATCACCAGGCGAACCAAATGTAACGGCCACAGCATTTCTCCGACTTAAGTGGCTATGGACTGGACAATAAATCCTGGCGGGTCAACTGTTACGACCTCTATGATGCCGAGGATCAGACAGGGTCATCGCCGTGTGCCGTTCCGTGGCCTTGCGTGCGCAGGCGCGCCCCCTCCGCCCGCAAAGCCCCCCTCCCCTAAACCGCCCGCGCCTCGACCAGCCTCGCGGCCAGATCCCGCGCCGTCCGCGCCGCCCCCATCAGCGTGGCCGATCCCGCCCCGCACCAGTCGCCATAGCCCGCCAGCCACAGCCGCGGCGCCTTGATCGACCGCTGCTCCTCCACCAGAACGCGCCCATCCGCCTCCACCACGCCCAGACCCGCCAGATGCGCCAGCGCCGGGCGAAAGCCGGTACACCAGATGATCGCATCGACCGCCGTCTCCGTCCCGTCCGGCCACACCACACCCGTCGCCGTCATCCGCACGAAAGGCCGCCGGGTGCTGAGGTCACCGCGCGCCCGCGCCGCCTTGACCGGCGGCACCATGACGATATCGCCAATGCCGCCCACCGGCACATCGCTTGGCCCTTCCTTCATCCGCGCCACCGCCCGTTCGAACAGCACCCGGCCATCGACATCATCGGGCAGGAACAGCGGATCGTGCGTCGTCACCCAGCTGGTGCGCGCCACCGGCGCCAACTCCGCCACGATCTGCGCCCCGCTATTGCCGCCGCCCACCACCAGCACGCTCTGCCCCGCATAGGCGTCCGGCCCGACATAGTGCGCGGAATGGACCTGCACCCCCGCAAACAGCGCCCGCCCCGCCATGTCGGGAATGAAGGGATGCGACCAGGTGCCCGTCGCGCTGACCACCATCCGCGCGGCAAAGCGCCCCTTGTCGGTAACGACCGCCAGAGCATCGCCCGCCCGCTCGACCGCCGCCACCCGCACCGGCCGCTCGATCGGCAGCGCATAGCGCGCCTCATAGTCGCGCAGATAGGCCAGCACGTCATCGCGCGTCGGATAGCCTTCATGCGCCGGCGGCGGCATCAGCCATCCGGGCAGCGAACTATAGCCAGCGGGCGAAAACAGCCGCAACGACTCCCACCCATGCCGCCACGCCCCGCCCGGCCCGTCTTCCGCATCCAAAATCAGGAAATCCGCCCCCGCCCGGCGCAGATAATAGCCGAGCGCCACCCCCATCTGCCCGCCCCCGATGATGACGATATCGCGTGGGACAGGATCGGTCATGGCATCACATCCTCAATCGGCGCACCGCCCGTCCGCCAGCCCGGCGGCGATGCAGGCGGCAGGATCAGGCAGAGGCACGGTAACGCCGAACGTGCGCCAGCAAGACGCACTTGGCCAGACATTTCGCGGGATGATCCGCTTAGGCCGCCATGAACATATCCGCGCCCGGAGCCACCACACGATGCTCAAAATAGCCCGTGTCGATATAATGTTCGGTCAGCGCATCGACGTCAGTACCAAAAGCTGCCGCCAGATCAGGATTGGCCGCCGCATAGGCCAACGCATCGAACCCGTCGACATCCCGGCCTTCTTGCTGCCCTGCCAGAATATAATGGCGCGCAGCCGCGTCATCATCATCACCCAGCGCGACGATCAGGTCCGCGTTCGACGCAATGTAACGTAAGCCGTCAAAATCGTCGGCCATTCGGCCTTCGCCATAGCCGTTTTTGATGAAATGCTCGGCCGCCGCCTCCACATCCGTACCAATCGCGCCGATCAGATCGCCATGGGACGCGACATATTGCAGCCCATCGAACAGATCGTCGCTCCGTCCCTCGTCACGACCGTCCTGGATGAAATGGCGCGCCCCGGCGTCCGCGTCCGTTCCGAATGCCTCGATCAGATCGGCATAGGAGGCGATATATTGCAGCCCATCAAACAACGCGTCGCTGCGGCCCTCGACAAAGCCGCCATCGATATAATGGCTTGTCGCGGCCTGCGTATCGGTACCAAAAGCTGCGATCAGATCGTCATAGCCTGCGATATAATCGAGCGCGTCGAACTCTTTGGCATCGCGCCCTTCGGCAAAGCCGCTCGCCACATAATGCGCGGTCGCGCTATCTGCATCGGATCCGAAGGCAGCGATCAGGTCCCCATAGCCCGCGATATAGCGCAACCCGTCGAACGCCGACAAGCTGCCCGCCAGATCGGCGCTTCCCAAAACGCCGTTGGCAAAAGCAACCTGTTCTACATTTACAGTTCGCGAGGCGCCTTCTTCGCCCACCACAAAGGTCCAGCCGCCAGACAAAAGGTAGCTGTAGCTCGCCTTGACCCCGGCCAGCACCAGCATATCGCTCCCAGCGCCTCCATCGACGATGTTGTTCCCCGCGCCAGGGTCCAGACGGTCATTGCCAAAGCCACCATTCAGCCGGTCATGGCCTAAACCACCTTGCAACCAGTCATCGCCCCCAAACCCGTTCAGCACATCGTTACCCGCAAGACCAACGAACAGATTATGCCCCTCATCTCCATTCATTACGTCATTGCCGACCGTACCGACGCGATCGTTATCAGCAATGGTGACCTTCACGATGATATTGTCACTGCCCGACGAAAATATCTGCCCACTGGCTGCCACCTTGAATGCCAATATTTCATCACCTTCGATGAGAAGGTCGTCGATGACGCCGATCGCCGGCAGATCGATCACATAATCGCGAGCGGGCGATTGCGAAATACTGTAGAGGCCGTTGAAGTTCGGAACATTGACCTCATTGGCCGTCATGGTCGACTGCTCGGCGTCGAAGGCGAGCGTTACAGTCCCTGTGTAAGCTCCGATATTTTTCAGCGTCAGCAATGGTATTAGCGTTGCGCCCGTGCCTTCGGCAACAACACCGGATGCTGCAACTGTGGCCGTAACACCAGCATTGAAGTCCAGAATTTCAAAACTGGTCGCTATGCCCATAGCTGACAGCTCAGAGGCTTCATATCGGCTGTAATTTCCCGCCTTATCATATACCGTTACGTTGCTTACGTCGTACGTTCCCGCTGCAGATGTGGTATCTATATAATATTGTCGGGATGATGCGCCGTCTGCGTATGAATCAGTGCTATCATACGCAAAAAAGTAAGACTCTCTGCCCGAACTAGACTGCCAGCTTTTTGCAAAGCTAACGTAAACATAGTCGACACCCAACCCAACATCGCTAGCACCTGCTGTAAACGTCAGATATTGACCACTGCTCGTCACATCCACCACTTTTGGGAAATTTAATGATGTCAAAACAGGTTTTGTCGAATCCGCAACTTCGTTGCTCTCAATTTGAAAGCTTGTTGCTATACCCATAGACGTCAGGTCAGCAGCATCATAACGGCTGTAATTTCCTGCCTTATCATATACGGTTACGTTGCTTACGTCGTACGTTCCCGCTGCAGATGTGGCATCTATATAATATTGTCGGGACGATGCGCCGTCTGCGTATGAATCAGTGCTATCATACGCAAAAAAGTAAGACTCTCTGCCCGAACTAGACTGCCAGCTTTTTGCAAAGCTAACGTAAACATAGTCGACACCCAACCCGACATCGCTAGCACCTGCTGTAAACGTCAGATACTGACCACTGCTCGTCACATCCACCACCTTTGGGAAATTTAATGATGTCAAAACAGGTTTTGTCGAATCCGCAACTTCGTTGCTCTCAATTTGAAAGCTTGTTGCTATACCCATAGACGTCAGGTCAGCAGCATCATAACGGCTGTAATTTCCTGCCTTATCATATACCGTTACGTTGCTTACGTCGTACGTTCCCGCTGCAGATGCGTCATCTATATAATATTGTCGGGACGATGCGCCGTCTGCGTATGAATCAGTGCTATCATACGCAAAAAAGTAAGACTCTCTGCCATAACTAGACTGCCAACTTTTAGAAAAACTGACGTAAACATAATCCACGCCCAGCCCAACATCACTCGCACCTGCTGTAAACGTCAGATATTTGCCACCATTCTTCACGTCCACAGTTTTCGGAAAACTCAGCGACGTCAAGGTCGGCTTCGTCGTATCAGCAGTCGCCATAAAAAACCCTTTACCGGCCCAACAGGCCTCACCACGCCTCTTTAAGTGCTACATCATAAAATAATTCCAGTAAATCAACATATTTTGATCCAGATTTGTTAATAGTGAGTATTGAAGTTACTTGGACTATGCATCGTGCATTTTTATGAATGATCGCCCAGCCGGCCCCTTGGACGCCTTGCCGAACATGCTCAGCGTTGCCATTTCAGTGGGCGATTTCGATATTGCCCAATTAGAACAAATCTGGAACAACGCCCCAAATGAGCCTTACCCACATTTCCGTCCGCGGCGCGCGTGAACATAATCTCAAGGGCGTCGATGTCGATCTGCCCCGCGACAGCCTGATCGTCATCACCGGGCTTTCGGGGTCGGGCAAATCCTCGCTCGCCTTCGACACCATCTATGCCGAGGGGCAGCGCCGCTATGTGGAATCGCTCTCCGCCTATGCGCGCCAGTTTCTGGAGATGATGCAGAAGCCCGATGTCGAACATATCGAAGGCCTCAGCCCCGCGATCAGCATCGAGCAGAAGACGACCAGCCGCAATCCCCGCTCCACCGTCGCGACCGTCACCGAAATCTACGACTATATGCGGCTGCTGTGGGCGCGCGTCGGCATTCCCTACAGCCCCGCGACCGGCCTCCCCATCAGCGCGCAGACCGTCAGCCAGATGGTCGACCGCGTGATGCTCCTGCCCGAAGGCACGCGCTTCTACCTGCTCGCCCCCGTCGTGCGCGGCCGCAAGGGCGAATATCGCAAGGAACTCGCCGAATGGCAGAAGGCGGGCTACACCCGCGTACGCATCGACGGCGAAATGATGCTGATCGAAGACGCCCCCGCGCTCGACAAGAAATATAAACATGACATCGAAGTCGTCGTAGACCGCCTCGCCGTCGCCCCCGACATGGGCACGCGGCTGGCCGACAGTTTTGAGCAGGCGCTGAAACTCGCGGACGGGCTGGCATTTGTCGATCTGGCCGATGGCGTCGTGCCGGGCCGCGAGGATGAAGCGCCCGCCACTGACAAGAAGATGAAGGGGTCCGGCATCCCCGCCAACCGCATCGTCTTTTCCGAAAAATTCGCCTGCCCCGTCAGCGGCTTCACTATCGCCGAGATCGAGCCGCGCCTCTTCTCCTTCAACGCCCCCATGGGTGCCTGCCCCGCCTGCGATGGCCTCGGCGAGCGGCAGGAGTTCGACCCCGAACTCGTCGTCCCCAACGAAGCCCTCTCGCTCAAAAAGGGCGCGGTCGTCCCCTGGGCCAAGTCCAACCCGCCCAGCCCCTATTATATGCAAGTCCTCGGCTCCGTCGCCAAGGAATTCGGGTTCAGCCTCGACACCCCCTGGGCCGACCTGCCGGGCGAAGTGAAGCTCATCATCCTCCACGGCACCGGCGGCAAGCCGGTCACGCTCAAATTCATGGACGGCCGCAAAAGCTACGAAGTCAAAAAAGCGTTTGAGGGCGTCATCGGCAACCTCAACCGCCGCCTCCTCCAGACCGAATCCGCCTGGATGCGCGAGGAACTGTCCAAATATCAACGCGCCCAGCCCTGCGAAACCTGCCACGGCGCGCGCCTCAAGCCCGAAGCGCTCGCGGTCAAGATCGCGGGCGAGGACATCTCCCTCTCCACCCGCCGCTCGGTCGTGGACGCGCTCGCCTTCTTCACCGCGATGCCCGGCAAGCTCAACGACCAGCAGAACCAGATCGCCCGCGCCATCCTCAAGGAAATTGTCGAGCGCCTGGGCTTCCTCAACAATGTCGGCCTCGATTATCTCAACCTCGACCGCACCAGCGGCACGCTGTCGGGCGGCGAATCCCAACGCATCCGCCTGGCGTCGCAGATCGGCTCCGGCCTCTCCGGCGTCCTCTACGTCCTCGATGAACCGTCGATCGGCCTGCACCAGCGCGATAACGACCGCCTGCTCGTCACCCTCAAACGCCTGCGCGACCTCGGCAACAGCGTCATCGTCGTCGAACATGACGAAGACGCCATCCGCCACGCCGACTATATCGTCGACATGGGGCCGGGCGCTGGCATTCGCGGCGGCGAGATCGTGGCGCAAGGCACGCTCAAGCATATCCTCAAAGCCAAAAACTCCCTCACCGCCGATTATCTCAACGGCACCCGCCGCATCGAAGTGCCCAAGAAACGCCGCAAGGGCACCGGCAAGAAGCTGACCGTCCACAACGCCCGCGCCAACAATCTGCGCGGCGTCACCGCGTCGATCCCGCTCGGCACCTTCACCTGCATCACCGGCGTCTCCGGCTCCGGCAAGTCCAGCTTCACCATCGACACGCTCTACGCCGCCTCCGCCCGCGCCCTCAACGGCGCGCGCATCCTGGCCGGCGCGCATGACAAGGTGACGGGCCTCGAACATTGCGACAAGGTGATCGACATCGACCAGTCGCCCATCGGCCGCACCCCCCGCTCCAACCCGGCCACCTATACCGGCGCCTTCACCAACATCCGCGACTGGTTCGCAGGGCTGCCCGAAAGCCAGGCGCGCGGCTACAAACCCGGCCGCTTCAGCTTCAACGTCAAGGGCGGCCGCTGCGAAGCCTGCACCGGCGATGGCCTGATCAAGATCGAAATGCACTTCCTCCCCGACGTCTATGTGACGTGCGACGTGTGCCACGGCGCGCGCTACAATCGCGAAACGCTGGAGGTGAAGTTCAAGGGCCATTCGATCGCCGACGTGCTCGACATGACGGTCGAGGACGCCGTCGAATTCTTCAAGGCCGTCCCCCCCATCCGCGACAAGATGGCCATGCTCGCCGAAGTGGGCCTGGGCTATGTCAAGGTCGGCCAGCAGGCCACGACCCTCTCAGGCGGCGAAGCCCAGCGCGTCAAACTCGCCAAGGAACTCGCCCGTAGAGCCACCGGCCAGACGCTCTACATCTTGGATGAACCCACCACCGGCCTGCATTTCGAAGATGTCCGCAAACTGCTCGAAGTCCTCCACGCGCTGGTCGACCAGGGCAACAGCGTCGTGGTCATTGAACATAATCTGGACGTCATCAAGACCGCTGACTGGATCATCGATATGGGTCCAGAGGGCGGCGTCAAAGGCGGCGAAGTCGTGGCCGAGGGCACGCCGGAGAAGGTCGCGAAGGAACCGCGCTCATTTACCGGGCATTATCTCGCGCCATTGCTGGGGCTGGAGAGTGTGGCGGCGGAGTGACTTACACTAGCAATCCGTTAACTCGCGCGAATTACGCTATTGTCGCTCGCTAGCTTAAGACGAGTTCGAATAACCATTTTCATTTTTGGAGAACAAAATCGGTAACGAGATCCTCGTGCTCCTGTCTTACGAATGAGTGGCGTATCGGCTTTGCAGAAGCCAGCCAACGTTTGAGGAATATTGAGATTTAATTCTTGTTCGACTGGAAATGTACTTCTTAATTGTTTCTCAACTTGATGATGGTTAAAATCCTCTAAATCCATCATTCCTAAGCAATATATTACTTGGTTTTTACGACCGACCTTAGTGCGCTGGGAATTCATTAGAGATTCTACGACAGCCAGGTCTGCAGAAAGAGTTTCTTCCATCCACTCCCGCTCTGCTTCTATTACCACTTTATCTGTTACTAGACGGTTGTTTTCGACAGCATTTTGAGCAATTTTTAAACACAACTCTTGTACATGCTGTGCAATTCTATCCGTTTTGTATGCTATAGTTTTGTAAAGAGCATTTTTATCGATCACATACGTTAAATTAAGATAATTTTCAAATCCCTGCGACATTATATGGCGAGCTTCAGCAAGCTCAAGCCTAGCCACCTCCGGAATTTCTACAACTCTATTAGAAATGGTGGTTGCATTAGATACTTTAGATATCATATCTCGTATGTTTGTTGGCGTTCCAACAATAACGATTTTTATTTTATTTCTTGCGACAAATTCATCATCGGCTGATATTATCAAGCTCGCAATTTGACGAATAAAATCCTGGCTATCAACAATCTGCTCAAAGTTATCTAGAACTAGAACACTCATATCCCCACCGGATTTTATATACATTTGGCTTGCCAGTAACTCAAGGGGCGCGGATGGCATCGATTTATATTCGATCGTATCTTTATAACCACCACCAAACCCTCCGGGCCTTAAACCAATATCAAACTCCTTCTTTTCACTATTGATAATACTAGCACCTAAATCGCCCGCTTTTGCTAATAATACCGCATTCAAAGATCCTTCGTTGTACATTTTGGCAAGATTTATTACTTCAAATTGTATTTTACTAGCTTGAAAAACACGCTTATACAGCCATGTTTTTCCATTTCCACTTTCGCCATATAAGATAATATACTTATGCCCAGATAAAGCTCTGCGCAGCCTGCTTTCCAAGGTAGGTCGCTCTGCATATGTTTTTTGGTTTAGGTCGTGCGAACGAGGTGTAAAAACCTCTTCAGGACTCACTCTCTTTTTCATGATGTTCATAGTTATCTATAATCTTCTTCTAGATTAACGTACATTTGCCAAAGATTATCATATTTTTGTTTGAGGATTTGAGCTTCATCCCCTTCCAAATAGCATCTGTCCGGCGAATAGATTCTACCGCGCGGCACATCTAAAATGCGAAAGTTATTAAAATCTAGACCAGGAAAGGTCCGATAAAATACCCACAAAGAAATCCTTGCACCTTCGTTTTTTAATGCGGGGGTTTCGGAGAAATAGGGATAAATGTATCGGCTCGTTCCAGTAGCATCTTTAACTGCAATTATTCCGTCGACTTTTATAGTCAATATTTCGCTGAATTTTAGCTGACCGCTTGGCGCACGTACAGATTCAAAAGGCGTGTTCGTCCAACGCCTCTGTTCATTCCACCATTTTAAAAACCCGTCTCGAAGTATAGGGTATAGGCGGGCGCGCCGGTTATTACGGGCGATGCGATCATCTGTTGCTAGGTGAAGATCGTTTATTTCAAAAACATGATCTCTAGCATCTGCCCAAAATGGACCATAAAAATCGCCGCCTCCGCCTGAGACCCCATTTTCCTTGGCAATCTCTGCCCGAATTTCAGCGCGTAAGAGTGTCTGCTGGTCACGTGGACTGGCATACAGCAGTTGCAAAAGCTTGCGAAGATGTATTATTTCTACAGCCACATTACCCCCTGCTTTACAACCTACGCTTGCCTAATCGTATCTGCAACATGCCTATTTTCAGATTGCAGTCAGAAAAGTGATGGCTAGGGCGCAGGCCTTCCTCGATCAATATAAATGACCTTGCCGGTCATCTCCGAGACCGAAACAGCTTTGCTCACCATCTTTGACTATATCCGTCCCCGCAACAAGGCATTGGCGGATCACCTCTACGCTGCCATTCGGCACACCGCCGATAGTCTATCGTTGTATCCCTACGCGCACGGACCCGGCCGCACGCTCGGCACGAGTGACGTCGTCGTCCATCCCAATTACATCCTGATCTGTTCCGTCGCTGCTGACGCTATAGAAGTGCTGCTCCTCATCCATACCCGCCAGCAATATCCCTAACACGCCTGCTCCCCGGCGCAGGCCGGGGTCCAGTTCCGGCCACGAAACAAATGCCGCTTCGTTCCCATTTTGTTCTTTCCTACATCCCCCCTTTCTGCCTACCCTTGCCGCAAACCCACAGCCGGAGGCGCGCGCATTCATGTCGTACCACTTCCCCACCCTCACCCCGTCGCCCGAAACCCGCGCCGATGGCTGGTCCCCCGCGCGCCAACGCCGCTTTCTCGAAACCCTCGCCGCCACCGGCGTCATCCGCCTCGCCTGCGAAGCGGTCCGCATCACGGCGCGTTCGGCCTATAATCTGCGCATTCGTCAGGACGGCGCGGCCTTTCGCCTCGGCTGGGACGCGGCGATCCTCATCGCCCGCGCGCGCCTCGCCGATGATCTGATGGCCCGCGCCATCGTCGGTCAGACCGAAACCATCCGCAAGGATGAAGAGAATTTCGAAGTCACCCGCCACCGCCACGACAATCGCCTCGCCATGTCGATGCTGGCCCGGCTCGATCGCATGGCCGACTGCCCGACACCGGGCAGCGACGCCGCGCTCGCCCGCGTCGTCGCGCAGGATTTCGCCGCCTATCTCGACATGCTCTGCCCGGCCGACGAAGCACAGGCAGAGGCCGACCAGCTCGGCCTGCCCCGCCCCGGTGCCGAGACGATGGCGCGCGACATGGACGATGCCCGGCTGCTCGACGGCACCAGCCCCGCCACGCCCGAAGCGGTCGAAACCGCCGCCACCGCGCTGTCGCCCGGTGCCTCCGCCGCTTTGTTCGTCGCCGCGCGCATGACGCTGATGACCGGCACCGCCAAGGCAGCCTACCCGCCCTTTTCCGCCTTCCAGGAACGGTGTGAACTTCCGCCCGATCCGCCCCGCGAACCGGAACTGGACCTCACCACCCTGCCGCCCGAAGAGGCCGTCACCCATCTGCGCGGCATCTGGTGGGATGAATTTCTCGAACAATGGCGCACCGATTATCCCCCTCCGCCCGGCTTCGTTGGCGAGGAAAGCGACAGCGTCTATGAGATCGACGCCTATGAGCGCGACCTGACGCCGGACGAGGAAGACGCCTTCAACGCCCGCATCGCCGCTGATCGCCGCCCCTATGAGGAAGCCGCCGCCCGCGCCCGCGACGCCTATTTCGGCACCGCCCAGGCCGCCGCTTCTGGCTGAACGCCCGGCGTTTGGGGCTGACCGGGCCGTGTTTGCGATCGCAACAAAGGGGGCATCGGGTCGGCCGCGCGCACGCCATTTGCTATTTGCTGCGCCTTGCCCTACATAGGGGAGGCTACAGTCGCAAATCGACGGTTTTTGGCGCTTTGCGGCACCTTACTTCCTTCTTTCCCTGCCCCTTAGCAACCCGGCGCGTCCACACGGGGTTCGCCGACAGCAAAGAAGGAATAATTTATGAGCAGCATCACTGGCGTCGTCAAGTTCTTCAACGCCGACAAGGGCTATGGCTTCATCGCCCCCGACAATGGCGGCGCGGACGCGTTCGTTCACATCAGCGCCGTCGAGCGTGCTGGCCTGGCTACCCTGCGTGAAAAGGACCGCGTGTCCTATGACCTGGAGCAGGACAAGCGCGGCAAGATGGCTGCGGTGAATATCTCGCACGCCGAGTAATTCAGACGGCCTTCGGATCGGGCGCGGCGCTTTGCAAAAGAGCGCTGCGCCCGCCCCACTTTCCCTTTCCCCAAGAGGAGACCCGACATGGCCGCCCCTGATTACCGCACCCTCGCTGCCAAGGCGCGCACTGACGCCGACGCCGCCACCCTCAATAATGTCCGCGACCGCTGCCTGCGCGCTGAAGCCGCATGGCTCGCCATGGCCGGCCGCCAGGATCTGACCGACGCGGGCCGCGCCCGCCGCGACAAGACCGCACCGGAAGCGCTCGACGCCGCCTGACAATCCACATCGTTGCGGAACTCCTGGGGCCGCCGCCGGTTATGACTGGCGAACCCCATCCCCAAGGAGTATATCATGATCCGCACCCTGATTTTCGGCGCCATCGCAGGTTATGTCGGCAAGAAGCTGTATGACGACGGCAAGCTGACCCAGTTCAAGGACGACATTGTCGCCCGCTATGGCGAAGCCAAGGCGGAACTGGCCGACAAGAGCGACACCACGCTGCGCCCCACGACGCCTGCCATGACCAGCCCTTCGGTGGCATCGGCAACCAACTTCAACTGATTTTTTTCAGATACCGGCGGCCGCTCACCCCCGTTCGCCGCCGGTCGCCGTCCGTCCTGAGCCGCCGCTCCCTCTAGCGGCTCGGACGGGCGGCATTCCCGTCTGCCCGGCCATCCCAAAGAAGGAGCCACCCCATGCGCAAACCCATCCTCGCTGCCGCGATCCTCAGCATGCTGCCCTTGGCGGCCTGCGCCACCGACAATTATGGTGGCGGCGGCTACGGCTACGACCGTCCCAGCGACCGTCGCGGCCCGCCCCGCGGTCAACGCCGCCCACTGCGCGACAATGACCAAATCTACCGCGACCGCGACGGCCGCTATTATTGCAAGCGCGATGACGGCACCACCGGCACCATCGTCGGTGCCCTGGCTGGCGGCGTCCTCGGCAACGTCATCGCCCCCGGCGGCTCCAAGACGCTCGGCACCATCCTTGGCGGCGGCGCTGGCGCTCTGGCCGGTCGAGCCATCGACAAGAACGACGTCAACTGCGAATAACCCCGCCGACGACGCACAAAAAAAGGGCGCGAACCACATGGTCCGCGCCCTTTTTTTGTGTCTTGTCCAGCCCTTACAATTTGCTGGTCAGTTCCGGCACGATCTTGAACAGATCGCCCACCAGGCCGATGTCCGCCACCTGGAAGATCGGTGCATCCTCATCCTTGTTGATGGCGATGATGGTCTTGCTGTCCTTCATCCCCGCCAAATGCTGGATCGCCCCGGAAATACCAACCGCAACATAGACTTCCGGCGCAACGATCTTGCCGGTCTGCCCGACCTGATAGTCATTGGGCACATAGCCCGCATCGACCGCGGCCCGGCTAGCCCCGACCGCAGCACCGAGCTTGTCGGCGAGCGGATAGATGACCTCCTCGAACGTCGGTCCATCCTTGAGCGCCCGGCCACCCGACACGATGATCTTGGCGCTGGTCAGTTCCGGCCTCTCCAGCTTGGCGATTTCGGCACCGACAAAGGACGACAGCCCCTTGTCCCCGGTCGATGCCACCGCTTCCACCGTACCCGAACCACCTTCGCGAGCCGCCTTCTCGAAAGCCGTACCGCGAACGGTGATGACCTTCTTGGCATCCTTGCTCTTTACCGTGGCAATCGCATTGCCCGCATAGATGGGCCGCGTGAACGTGTCTTCGCTCTCCACTGA
Organism: Sphingobium sp. RAC03; assembly: GCF_001713415.1. GTDB lineage: Bacteria > Pseudomonadota > Alphaproteobacteria > Sphingomonadales > Sphingomonadaceae > Sphingobium. Next base: position 471,261 of record NZ_CP016456.1, read on the forward strand.
CAAGATATCGCTGATCTGCATCACGTCGAGCAGAGCCGCGACGCGCGGCGCGATATTCTTGCCGTTGCTGGTGGCAGGCGCGATGAAGGCATCATGATGCCCCATCAGCTCAACGACCAACGGCGCGATATTCTCGGCAAGCGCATGGCCATAGGCGGCATCGTCGGCAACATGCACCTTGCCGACACCGGCAATCTGCGCGGCGGCAGCGGCAACGCCATCGACGCCTTCGCCAGCGACCAGCAGATGCACTTCGCCGAGCTTGGCAGCGGCGGTGATGGCCGAAAGCGTCGCGTCCTTGACCGCGCCGCCCTCATGTTCAACCCATACAAGCGTCTTCATGCGGCAACTCCCATGGCCTTGAGCTTGGCAACCAGTTCATCGACATCGGCGACCTTGACGCCAGCGGTCCGCTTGGGCGGTTCGACCACCTTCAACGTCTCTAGCCGTGCGCCGATATCCACGCCATAATCGGCAGGCGTCTTCTGCGCGAGCGGCTTGGACTTGGCCTTCATGATGTTGGGCAGCGACGCATAGCGCGGCTCGTTCAAGCGCAGGTCGGTGGTGATAATCGCCGGGGTCGACAGCTTCACCGTCTCCAGCCCGCCATCGACTTCGCGCGTCACCGACACGCTGTCGCCTTCGACCTCGACCTTCGACGCGAACGTGCCCTGCGGCAGGTTCAGCAGCGCCGCCAGCATCTGGCCGGTCTGGTTGCTGTCGTCGTCGATCGCCTGCTTGCCCAGGATGATCAGGCCAGCGCCTTCCTCTTCCTGCACCTTGGCGAGCAGCTTGGCGACGGCCAGCGGCTCGACCTCTTCGTCGGTCTGGATCAGGATCGCCCGGTCCGCGCCCATCGCAAGGCTCGTCCGCAGCGTTTCCTGCGCCTTGGCGACGCCGATCGACACGGCGATCACTTCGGTCGCCACGCCCTTTTCCTTCAGGCGGATGGCTTCCTCGACCGCGATTTCGTCGAACGGGTTCATGCTCATCTTGACGTTCGCCAGATCGACGCCCGTACCGTCCGCCTTCACGCGCGGCTTTACATTATAATCAATGACCCGCTTCACGGGCACAAGGATCTTCATTTCAACATCCTCCATTATAAACGCCAACACGGGCGCGGGCAGCCCGTTACCGGACTACCCGCACCCAAATGGTGTCAGTTCAGGTTGAAAGCGGCCTCAGGCTGCCTTCCTCACTTCCGCCACGATCTTGCGCGCCGCATCACCCAGGTCGTCCGCGGGGACGATCGCCAGGCCCGAAGCCGCGAGAATATCCTTGCCCTGCTGGACATTGGTGCCTTCCAGGCGAACCACCAGCGGAACCGACAGGTTCACTTCCTTGGCCGCGGCAACGATACCATCGGCGATGATGTCGCACTTCATGATGCCGCCGAAGATGTTGACCAGGATGCCCTTCACGGCCGGATCCTGCAAAATGATCTTGAACGCCGCCGTCACCTTCTCGGTCGTGGCGCCGCCGCCGACGTCCAGGAAGTTGGCCGGGAATTCGCCATTCAGCTTGATGATGTCCATCGTCGCCATGGCAAGGCCAGCGCCGTTGACCATGCAGCCGATGTTGCCGTCCAGCTTGATGTAGGCGAGGTCATATTTGGACGCTTCAACTTCCGCCGCATCTTCCTCGGTCAGGTCGCGCAGCTCCGCGATGTCCTTGTGACGGAACATGGCGTTACCGTCGAAACCGACCTTGGCGTCGAGCACCAGCAGATTGCCCTGCTTGGTCAGCGCCAGCGGATTGACTTCGATCTGCTCGGCGTCGGTATCCAGGAACGCGGCATAAAGCGACGAGGCGACCTTGGACGCTTGCTTGGCGAGGTCACCGGTCAGACCCAGCGCGGCGGCGATCGAACGGCCATGGTGCGGCATGAAGCCGGTGGCGGGATCGACCGAGAAGCTGTGAATCTTTTCAGGCGTCGAGTGCGCGACTTCCTCAATGTCCATGCCGCCTTCGGTGGACACGACGAACGCGACTTCGCTGCTGCCACGATCGACCAGCAAAGCGAGGTAGAATTCCTTGTCGATGTCGGCGCCGTCGGTGATGTAGAGACGGTTGACCTGCTTGCCGGCATCACCGGTCTGGATCGTCACCAGCGTGTTGCCGAGCATGTCGGCCGAGTGGGCCTTGACCTCGTCCAGGTTGAAGGCGAGGCGAACGCCGCCCTTGGCTTCAGGGGCCAGTTCCTTGAACTTGCCCTTGCCACGGCCACCGGCATGAATTTGCGACTTCACGACATAGAGCGGTCCGGGCAGCTTCTTGGCGGCTTCGACGGCTTCCTCGATGGAGAAAGCGGGATAGCCAGCCGCGATCGGCGCGCCATATTTCGCGAGCAATTCCTTGGCTTGATATTCATGAATATTCATGGGGCGTGCCGTCCTTTTCCGTCGAACCGTGATGCGACGGATAAAGCACAGGCCTGTTTTGATGGCCAGAGTGATTTCGCAAAACGACTTTGCAAAATTGCAAAACCTTTGCGAAGTCGTCGGCCAAAATATTGCGAAATTGATGCTAAAAACTGCACCCAACAGCCGCTTTGCTGGTCACCAAAAATATCTCCGCATCGCCGAGCGCACGCACCTTATGCAGCCATTGATCGACCCCAAGCGTCCCGATGTGCGACTTGCGGACCGATGCCAGCGATTGCAGTCGGCGCAACTGTGTGAGACTGAGTCTGTCAGCCATCTCTTCTGCCATGCACCCCGCCAGTTTGGGCGCCAAACCGGCTTCGACCAATCCGGCGCGCAGCCGTGATTCGGGTGAAAGGCTGGCGCAGGCGGGCAGCAGAAGGCACAGCGCGACGGTCAAGGGACGAAAGAGGATGGCGGTCATCCGCCCCTGATGGCAACAGGCGTTGACCGGCGCAATGGTCATCGCGCGCCATAGGGGAGCATAAGCAGATGGACAGGATATTTACCCGGCTTTCCCATCGCGTCGCCGGATGGACCGGCCAGCCGTTGGCCTTCATCCTGGCCAGCACCACCATCCTGATTTGGCTGACGACCGGCCCGCTTTTCGGCTATTCCGATACGTGGCAATTGGTCATCAATACCGGAACCACCATCATCACCTTCCTGATGGTATTCCTGATCCAGAATGCGCAAAATCGCGATGGGTCAGCCATACAGGCGAAGCTGGACGAACTGATCCGCGCCATCGACAATGCACGCAACGATTTCATCGGCATCGAACATCTGACCGAAACCGAACTTCATCGCATCAAGGCGGTTCTGGAACAGGAGTGCCGCGACGATGAAGACTATCATCTCGTGATCGAGCGGCTGCTCAAACGACGATAAGCCTCAATGTGCCCGGCCGGTCATGCTTTCATTGCGCCGTCGATAGGCATCCACCTGGTCGATATAACCGCGCGCCAGATTTTCATAAGCGATACGTGCCTGACGCGACGGGCAGCTTTGCGCCCGGATCAGGGACATTTGCTGCCGATGCAGCAAATAATTGATATCCGTCTCCCTAGTCATGTCGCCGTCCTCTCTTTGCATGAGACTGGTCGATTGGCTGCTCTGGCAAGGAATAGGCAGAAGCAGCGACTCAGCTTATATCACGGTCGGCGATCATCGCGAAGTAAGCGGTAGAGTATCGACACGCCATTCGACGCAATTGACAGGCGACCTGGCCCATTCATCCATGGGCCAAACAGGCGCGATGGCGAGGCAATCATGATGGTGAGAGATAACATCCCGGATACGCACAGTAAAAAGGGTTGGCATCTCCCTGCGCGAATGGCATCCTGCATCACGCTTGCAGGGGAAGGGCGGAAAATTGGGGGACATGGCGGTCGCTTTGCTTGCGACCCTGCATCATGAAATCCTGCTATTCGCCGTCGTCGGCCTCGCCATCGGCGGGATTGACGACTTTCTCATCGACCTCTTGTTCCTGTCGCGCCGGATGTGGCGCGATCTTGTCATCTACGCCCGCTATCCCCGCATGACGACGGCAACGCTGCCTGCTTCGGCAAATCCGGGCAGGATCGCCATCTTCATCCCGGCTTGGAAGGAAGTCGAGGTGATCGGTCCGATGCTGGCCCATGCGCTCGGTTGCTGGGGCAACGCCGACTATCGCATCTTCGTCGGCATCTATCCCAATGATCCCGATACGATCGACGCCATCGCCGCTGTGGCCGAGGGCGACCCGCGCGTGGTGGTCGGCATCAATCCGCTGCCCGGCCCCAGCACGAAGGCGGACTGCCTCAACGTCCTGTGGCGCGCGATGCTGGCCGATGAAGCGCAGTTAGGGCGCAGCTATAAGGCGGTCGTTCTTCATGACGCGGAAGATGTCGTCCACCCCGACGAAATTCGCCTGTTCGATTTCATGATCGATCGGTTTCAGCTGGTCCAGTTGCCCGTCCTGCCCTTACCCGGCGAGGGTTCTTGGTTCTCTCGTGCCATCGCCAATCATTATTGCGATGAATTTGCCGAGAGCCATGGCAAATATCTGACAGTGCGCGAAGCGCTCGGCGCGTCGGTGCCGTCAGCCGGGGTCGCCTGCGCGTTCGAACGCGAGGCGCTGGCTGCTTTGGCCGACAATCCTGCGCATGGGCCTTTCGACCCTTCGTCCCTGACGGAAGATTATGAAGCGGGATTGCGCATACGCGACGGCGGCGGCCATGGCGTGTTCGTGCGTATTCGCGATGCGCACGGCAATCTGGTCGCGACCCGCGAATATTTCCCCGACACGATGGAGGCAGCGATCAAGCAGAAGGCGCGCTGGATCGTGGGCATTTCGCTGGCCGGATGGGACCGCATGGGCTGGCGCGGCGGCACCGCAGAACTATGGATGCGGGTGCGGGATCGGCGGGCGGCGATCGCCGCCCTCATACTATGTGCGGCCTATACCGCCTTCTTGCTATGGCCGCTATTGTGGATCGTGGCCCAGTTCCAGCCAGACTATCATCGGCCGCCCTCACCCGCCATTGATGCGCTGCTCCGGCTTAACTTCGCCCTGATGGTGTGGCGCGCCCTGATGCGCGCTATGTTCGTCGGCCATGCCTATGGCTGGCGCTATGGATTGGGCGCGATCCCGCGCACCTTTCTCGCCAACCTCATCGCCATCGCGGCGACCCATCGCGCTATTACACTCTATGCCCGATCGCTGTTGGGCAAGCCGCTATCCTGGGACAAGACGCAGCATCATTTCCCCAATCTGACCGCCGATCCGTGACCAGCGACAAGAGCGGTCAACCTCTGCGCTTCCTGGCGCTGCTGATGATCGCTTGGGTCGCCATACGCATCGCCGCCCAGTCCGGGCCGTCACCGCTCAACCCATTACCGCTGGTTCGCGGCCGCCCTGCGACAGCGGCGATCGTGCCCGGACAATTCAGCGCGAAGCCGCCGACAAGAACGGCCGTCATACCGCGCGCCGTCGCCATCAAACCAGCCGCTCTCAGGGTTAGCGGCGCGCGAATAGCAAGGAATATGGTCGATGCAGCGCTTGATCCGATATACCGCAGCAGCGCACCGGCCCCAACCTCCAGGTCAGATGGCCCTGCCCAAGCCCCCTACGCCTTTCCCTCGCCTCTACCGATCCCCGCACCCGGCCCTCCAAACCGGGCAGATCGCTGGCATGGCAGCAGTTGGATGCTTTGGCGCGGTGGCGGCATGTCGCAAACCGACCTTGCGAGGACAGGGCGTCTGGGCGGCTCGCAGGTCGGCACGCGGCTGGATTATGTCCTGAACCCTGCCGCTCGCCACCGTGCCACGGCCTATGCTCGCGCCAGCAGCGCCCTGGACAGTCCCGCCGCCCCGGAGGCGGCCATCGGCATTGCGCTTCAACCCTTCACCTCCCTGCCCGTCAACGTCGCGGTCGAACGACGGATCGCCCTTGGCGTAGGTGCCCGCAATGCGATGGCGGTGATGGCCGTCGGCGGCTTTGGTCCAACGCCGGTCGCCCTGGGCATGGAGGCCCAAGCCTATGCCCAGACCGGCATCGTCGGCTTTCGTCAGCGCGACGCCTTCATCGACGGCAAATTGTCGCTGCTCGCTCCCGTCCAAAACACGGCCCTGCGGGTCGGCGCGGCAATATCGGGGGGCGCGCAGCCAGGCGTGGAGCGGCTCGACATCGGCCCGGAGATACAGGTCCGGCTCCCGCTCCAACCCGTCGCCGCACGGCTATCGATCGAGTGGCGGGAACGGATTGGCGGACGCGCCGCCCCCGCATCGGGCCTAGCCGTCACGCTCGGCGCGGATTTTTGACGGCGGAGCGCCACAACGGCTTTATATCTCCGTCCTTTAGTTCTACCCCTCAAAGGCCATGGATCTTTACCTGCCCATCGCCAATTTGTCGGTCAACGCCTTGGTCATTATCGGCCTGGGCGGGGTCGTAGGCTTGCTATCGGGCATGTTCGGCGTGGGCGGCGGCTTTCTGACGACGCCGCTGCTGATTTTCTACGGCATCCCCCCAACCGTCGCCGCCGCGTCCGCCGCCTCGCAGGTGACTGGCGCGTCGGTTTCTGGCGTAGTCACCCATATTGCGCGCGGCACGGTGGATTTCCGCATGGGCGGCGTCCTGATCGCCGGTGGCGTGGTCGGCGCTGGCCTTGGCGTGCTGATCTTTCGCCTGCTGCAATATCTGGGGCAGATCGATACGGTGATTGGGCTCCTTTACGTCCTGATGCTGGGTGGCATCGGCCTGTTGATGGCCAAGGAGTCGATCCAGGCGCTGATCGCACTCAAGACCGGCAAGCGTGCCCCGGCGCGCAAACGGCGGCATCATCCGTTGGTCGCGGCACTGCCGATGCGCTGGCGCTTCTATGGTTCAGGCCTCTACATTTCGCCGCTTGCGCCGCTGTTGCTGGGCATGGCGACCGGCATATTGACCATGTTGCTGGGCGTCGGTGGCGGCTTCATCCTGGTGCCGGCAATGCTCTATCTGCTGGGCATGACCACCCAGTCGGTAGTCGGCACATCACTGTTCCAGATTTTATTCGTCACCATGGCCACCACGATGATGCACGCCATGACGACCAAGGCGGTCGATCTGGTGCTCGCCATGCTGCTCCTGATCGGCAGCGTGACCGGCGCGCAGGTCGGCACCCGGTTGTCGATGACGATGCGGCCCGAATATCTGCGCGTCCTGCTCGCCGCGATCGTGCTGCTGGTCGCGGCCCGCATGACGCTGGGGCTGGTGTGGCGGCCGGACGAGATATTCACGATCGAGGTGCGCTGATGCGCAGCCGCGCCTTAGCCCTGCTGCTGCCCGCCGCAATGATGCTGGGTGCTGCCGACGAACCGCAACTGGTGCCCGACGTCTCTCAGCGCGAAGTCATCATCCAATATAGCTTCACCGGCGCGAACCTGCTGCTGTTCGGCGCGATCGTCTATCCCGGCGGGGTCCGGCCAGAAAAGCCCGCCGATATCGTCGTCGTTCTCAAAGGACCGGACCAGTCGATCCTGATGCGCGAAAAGCAGCAAATCGCGGGCATGTGGGTCAATGCCGACAGCGCCCGCTTCGAATCCGCCCCCACTTTCTACGCCATGGCGTCTTCCCGCCCGATCGATCAGATCGTCGATGAACGCACGGCGGCTATCTACGAACTGGGCGTCGACAAGCTGCAACTCTCGCCCTCCTCGCTCAACGACAGTGCCGAGATGGACCGGTTCCAGGCAGGATTGGTCGATTTGCGCGACCGTGCCGGCCTGTTCGTCGAACGGCCCGGCGCGGTCGAAATCAGCGACGGCGTATTGTATCGCGCCCGCCTGCCGCTGTCGGCGCGGGTGATCGTCGGAGACTATACCGCCGAAACCTTCCTGGTGCAGGATGGCCGGGTCGTCGCGGCGGCCGTGCGCGACATTACGGTGCGCAAGTCGGGGTTCGAACAGTTCATGGCCAGCGCGGCGGAAAACTGGTCCTTCCTCTATGGCCTGGTTGCGATCGCCCTTGCGGTCGGCATGGGCTGGGCCGCAGGCGCGATCGCCCGCCGCCTCTAATCGACCGATATTCCCTGCCCCGCCAGCCAGTCGCGCGCGGGGGCCAGGGCAGCTTCATGCCGCTTCCAGCGCGCGACCGCATCGGCGTTGAGCGGCTGGCGCACCTGCGCCGCGCTGGGGGTGGCAACCGCCGCCTCATTTTCGTGGAACAACAGGCAAGCCGCATCCCATTCCAGCCCGGCATGATCGAGCAGGCGACGCGTCTGCCCCTCCTGATCCGCCACCAAGGCTTCATAGGAGAGTTGCAGCACCCGGCCGGGAAACAGCCTGTCCCACAACGCCATCAGGCGATCGAAGCGCGCATAGTAGCGCGCAATGTCCATCAGGCCATAGCTATAGGCATAATAGGTCGATTGGCTGGCGAACAGATTTTTGTAATTGCTCCAGATCGTATCCATCGGGTGACGACGCAGGCAGATGATCTTCGCTTGCGGCAGCGCGTGAAGAATATGACCGACATAGAGGAAGTTAGCGGGCAGCTTGTCGATGAAGCGCGCCTTGCCCTCCGGCCGATGATGGCGCGCTCGCGCCATATAGGCCTGCCCCATCGCCAGCGGATCGGCCGCCGCGCTTGCCGCAATCGTCTCCGGGTCGATCACTAGCCGCGACCGCGTGCCCGCCATCTGCTTGACCGCCAGCGGCATCGCCTGCAACTCGCCCGCCGATTCGACGAGCGGATGCGAAGAGAGGATACGATCGACCAATGTGGTGCCGGTGCGCGGCATACCGGTCACGAAAATCGGTGCCGCCTCGCTCTCCAGCCCTGCGCCCCAGCCGGACGGCGGACCATCGGCAAACAACCGCTCGATCGCATCGAAGATCGCGGCATCCTGCGCAAAATCATAGCCGATGGCGCGTTTATGCGCGGCATTCGCCGCCGACAGATGCGCGAAGGCCTCGGTCGCATGGCCCATATCCTCGTGGCTTTTGGCCAGCGCATAACGGATGCGCAGCGCATCCTCCGGCCGATCCGCCCGCGCCAGCGCGGCTTCCAGCCGGGGCACAGGGTTGGCCGCTTCGGTCTGGCGCGACAACAGGCTCAGCCCATAATGCGCGCGCGCATTGCCGGGTTCAGCGGTCAGGATATGCTCATAATGGCCGGCCGCCGCCTCGACCCGCCCGGTAAAGCCACAGGCCGCCGCCAGATTATAGCGATAGTCCAGATTGTCCGGCTCGCCCGCCACCGCCGCCTCGAAGGGCGCCAGCGATGCCGCATGATCGCCCAGCCGCGCCAGCACGCAACCGATCGTGTCGAACGTGCGCGCATCGCCCTGCCCCATCGCCCAAGCCTGCCGCGCAGCCTGTCCCGCCTCGCCATCGCGCCGCAACAGGATCAGCAACCGCGCATATTGGGCGAGATGTTCCGCCTCCGGCCCGCGCGCCACCGCATGTTCCAGCATCGGCAGCGCCTTGGCCACCTTCCCCGCCTCTGCCGCGGCCAGCCCAAGCAGGAAATAGCCCGCCGGATCGTCCGGCCGCGTCATCGCCAATTGCTGCGCCGCCTGCGCCGCCTGCGCCAGGTCGCCGCGCGCCAGTGCCGCGCGGGCCTGCGCCTCCAGCGTCATGCCGTCCCCAGGGTGAAGCCGGCCACCCGCTCGATCATCCAGAAACAGCCGACGATACCCGCGCCATACAGCGCCGCCTGCCGCACCCATTGATCCCGGTCGAAGATCGCCGCCAGTTTGATGACGCCCAGCACGCAACCGACGAAGATCAACTGCCCCAGTTCGACCCCGCCATTGAAGAAGAGCAGGCCCGACAGCCGCTCGTCCGCCGCAACGCCCAGTTCGCGCAGCACGGTGGCAAAGCCCAGGCCATGGAGCAGTCCGAAGCCCGCGACCACGGCAAGCTGGCGACGCCGCCCATGCGGGTCGGCCATGTCCTCCGCCCGCGCCTGGATCGCCTCCCGCGCCATGAAGGCGATCGACAGCGCAATCACCGCTTCCACCGGCGGCACCGGCACCTTGACGATGTCGAAGAAGGCCAGCGCCAGGCTGAGCGAATGGCCAATGGTGAAGGTCGTCACCAGCGCCAACAGATAACGCCCGCGCGCCAACAGGCAGAGGCACAGGACAAAGGCCAGATGGTCCCACCCGCCCAATATGTGGACGATCCCCTGCCACGTATATTCGACCGCGATCTCCGGCAAAGCCCGCTGCCGGGCCGCCACCGCGCCGATCGGCAGCGACAGCGTATCGCCCGTTGGCTGCAACGCCTGCTGCACCCGCGTTCCGGTCGCGGTCGACAGGAATGTGCCGCCGTCGACAGCCCACGGCGTAATGATCGCATCCTCGGCCGTGACCGCCCGGTCGCAATCGATGCTGATCGCATAGCGGGTGACGGTCGCCTCGTTCAGCCGCTCGCGCGCCGTCTCGCGACAGCCTTCGGGCAGGCCCAGCGGATCGTTGCTGGCCAGAACGGACGGGATGGACGCGCTGAGGTCGAAACTGCCCGGTTCCATGCCCGGCTGGATCGCATAGTCGCCGACGCGGAACACATCGGCCTGCGCGGGCGGGGCGGCAAGCGCCAGCAGCAGGAGCAGCCAACGCAGCATCCTATTGCTCCACCCGCACGCGATAGCCATCCTCCAGCTTCTGCACTTCCTTCTCGACCAGCGCGCCGCTCTGCTCGGCCAGGAAATCCTGCTTCACCTGATCGCGCACTGCGGGATAGGCGAGCATCGCGGCTGGTCCACGATCGCGCACCCGCGCGAAATGCCAGCCGCGCGTGGATTGCAGCGGGCCGATCCACTGGCTCGTCGGCGTCTTGTTCAGCGTATCGAGGAAAGGCTGGCCGAACATGCCGCGCAGCATCGACACGCCATAATTGGGCAGATCATGCCCCATCCAGAAATCATCCCCCTTCACGGTGCCGCCCGCTTGCAACTGCGCCAGCAAGGCGGGGGCATCAGCCGGCCTCTGTTCAAAGAAGACATGGTCCACCGACAGGCGCGGTTCGGCCCGGTACAGGTCGCGATGCGCCGCATAATAGCCCATCAACTGGTCCTCGCTCGGCTCGGCTGGCGCGCCCGCGATCATGAAGCGCACCCGGTCGATCAGCCGCTGCTTGGTAGTTTTGTCGGTCATGTGCATGCCCCGCTCCACCGCTTCACGGAAAAGCAATTCGTCGGCGACATAATCATGGATCAGCTTGGCGCGCGCCTCCGCATCCGGCTTCTTGCCCGCCATCATCTCATAATCGTCGGACAGGCTTTTCTGGACCGACAAAGGCACGTCGATCGTCTCGCGCCGCGCGGTCACCGCCCAGTACAGCGCGAAGATGACGCCCGACACCGCCAGGAACAGGATGAACGGGTCGCGGGCAAAAAGCCCCCGCAGCGAAGCAGACAGACGGCGCATCAGCGCAAGACCCTTTCACTAGGCACCACCGGGTTATGGCAACCCCAGCCTATCCCCCCTCTACGTCAAATGACGCATGGGCCGACATCGCGGCCAGTCGCCCTTCCTCAGCCAAATACCGAAGTTCACACCGTCGCAGGGCCAGTTTGGCGCGCTTCCTGGAGGACACGCTTTGATGTCAGGCGAGCATCTCCGCCGTCACCGGCAGGCTGCGTATCCGCTTCCCCGTCGCGGCGTGGATGGCGTTGACCAGCGCGGGAATGACCGGGGGCAAAGCCGGTTCGCCAAGGCCAGTCGGCGGATAGTCGGTCTTCACGAATTCGACGATGATGGTGGGGGTGTCGGGGATGCGCTGGAGCGGGTGGGTGTCGAAATTGCCCTGCTCGACCGCGCCTGCAACCTGCGTGATCGCCTGCCCGGCGAGCGCCTGCCCCAACCCCTCGATCACCGATCCCTGCACCTGATGCAGCGCATTGATCGGGTTGATGATCTGGCTACCCACATCGCCCGCGACCCAGACGGTCTTCACCTTAGGCACGCCATCGGCGACGTCCACGTCCAGCACCTCGGCGAAATAGCCCATGTGACTGTAATAGAAAGCAAAGCCGAGGCCCCGCCCCTGGGGCAGCGCCTTGCGGCCGGACCAGTTGGCCATCGCCACCACCTTCTCGATCACGCCCTTGGCGCGCGCGGTGAAGAAGGGCGGCTGGTTGGTGCCGCGCGACATTTCCTTGGGATCGGCGAGCAAGTCTAGCATAAGGCCAGGCAAATCCTTGCCCGCCGCAACCGCAACCTCGTCCATGAAGGCCTGCGTCACGAAACCCAGCGCATTGGAGCCGGGCGCGCGCAGCCAGCCGGTCGGCATGTTGGTCGGCAGGAAACTCTGTTCCAGCAGCACATGGTCGATCAGCCCGACAGGAAGTTCATGCGCGGGCAGATCGCCGCCACGGACCGCCTTGCCATCCTTGCCAAAGGTCACGAAATGGTCGTGAAACGCGGTGAGTTTGCCACCCTTGTCCAGCGCCGCGCGAAATCCATGCCAGCCCGCGGGACGATAGAAATCGCGGCGCATATCGTCTTCACGGCTGTAGAGCAGCTTGACCGGCACGCCCGGCAACTGCGCGGCGATCATCGCGACCTGCACCATATAGTCGTTCATCAACCGCCGCCCGAAGCCGCCGCCGATGCGCGAGAAATTGATGCGGATTTTCTCCGGCGGCAGGTTCAGCGCCTTGGCCACCAGCCCGCGCCCATTTTCCGGGTTCTGCGTCGGCGCCCAGATTTCGATCGCCCCATCCTTGAACAAAGCCGTGCAATTTTGCGGCTCCAGCGTCGCATGGGCGAGGAAGGGGTAGCTATAGTCTGCGCTGACAACTTTCGCCGCCGACGCGAAAGCCGCATCCACGTCGCCCGTCCGCGTGATGTCGGTATCGGCCTTCGCCTTCCCCCGCGCCACGGCCTGCGTGGCATAGCTTTCGGTCGAGAAGCCAGCGACAGCGCTGCTATCCCATTCGACCTTCAACGTCTCGCGCGCCTTGTTTGCGCTCCACCAGCTGGTCGACAGGATCGCCACGCCATCATAGCCCGATTCCGCCGTGCCATCGCCCTTCATCGGCAGCACATGGGCGATGCCTGGCAGCGCCTTGACCGCGTCCAGATTGGCCGACTTGAACGTGCCGCCAAAGGCCGGGCAGGTTTCCAGCACCGCATACAACATGCCGGGCAGCTTGAAATCGATCCCGAACAAGGGCTTGCCCGCGACGATCGCGGGGGTATCGACCCCGACAACCGACTGGCCGATGATGCGGAAGCTGGCGGGGTCTTTCAGTTTGAGCGTCGCCGGATCAGGCGCAGGCAGCTTCGCCGCCGCTGCCGCCAGCGCGGCATAGGCCACCGACTTGCCCGATTTGGGATCGGTCACCTTGCCGCTGCCGGTCGTCAGCGTCTCCGCGCCAACGCCCCATTGCGCCGCGGCCGCCGCAACCAGCATCGCCCGCGCCGCCGCGCCGGCCTGGCGCGTGGGAACCCATTCGCGCGGCGTGGTGCGACTGCCGCCTGCGCTCTGGCCACCGAAGATCGCAGCGTCGGCATGGGTCTGTTCGACCGTGACCTGCGCCCAATCGACGTCCAGTTCCTCGGCGATCATCATCGGCAACATCGTCTTGGCACCCTGGCCGATCTCGGCATTTTTCGCGCCGATGATGACGCGATTGTCGGGCAGGATGCGGATGAAGGCATTGAGCACGACCGGGCTTCCGTCTGCTGCCTGCGCCATCGGCACATGCAGGTCGAACAACAAGCCGCCGCCTGTCAGCAGCGAGGCGGAGATGAAACCCCGGCGGGAGAGGATCGCGGCGCTCATGCCGCCGCTGCCTTGATCGCGGCGCGGATGCGGACATAGGTGGAGCAGCGGCACAGATTGCCCATCATCGCCGCATCGATCTCCTCGTCGCTCGGCTTGGGCGTCTGGCTGAGCAGCGCGGTCGCGCTCATGATCTGCCCCGCCTGGCAATAGCCGCATTGCGGCACGTCCTGCGCGATCCAGCTATCGGCGATGCGCTTGCCCACTGCGCTTTTCGCTATGCCTTCAATCGTAGTGATCTTGGCCCCCTGCACGTCGCCCAACGGCGTCTGGCATGATCGCACGGCATTGCCATCGACATGGACGGTGCAGGCGCCGCACAGCCCTGCCCCGCACCCGAACTTGGTTCCCACCATGTCCAGATCCTCGCGCAGCACCCATAGCAGCGGCTTGGCGGGGTCGCCCGCCACCTGCCGCGCTACGCCATTCACCGTCAGACTGATCGCCATGCCGTCATTCCCTCTCATGCCCCGCCCAAGATGCCCGATCGCCGCGCCCTGTCCAGCCGGTTCATGACGCCAGCGCCACAATTTTTGCGTCCGCATCCTGCCCAGCAGCCGCGTCAGCCTGCCCATGCGCCAACAAGGCTTCGAGTTGCGCACGCCCTTCGATCGCCCCGCGCGCCAACAGCCGCCCGCCTGCGTCGATCAACGCGGCGCTGGGCCGGGTGCCGATGCGGAAATCCGCGCCCACCTGCGCATTGAGGATGATGTCGGTGTCGCGGATGCGATGCTGGCGCAGCATGTCGGCATAGTCCTCCGCCCGCCCTTCGCCCAGGAACAGCAGCCGCAACTGCGTGCGGTTCGTCAGCGCCAGCGCGTCGCGCACGGCGGAGCGGCTGGCGGCGCAGCCGGGCGCGATGAACAGCAGCAATTGCGCGCGCCCATCCGCGCTAGGCCCACCGATGGTCAGCATATCGCCCGCCAGCGTCGGCGCGCTCACCACGGGCGCAGCGCGGCCAGGCACGGCCACCACGGCGCGGGGCGCAACCGCCCCGGCCCCCTCCTGCATCGCGCGCACTTGCCGCGACAGGGCAACCACCGCCACCACCAGCAGGATGACGACCATCCACAACAGGAACAGCGACGCGATCAACATAGGGCGGCGCTACCGGAACCACCAAAGCGCCTCGATAGGGCGTTTGACGTAGGGCCGCGCATCAGCCCGCTGCTATCGTCCTGGCCGGGATTGCTCGCAGGAGTCCCGACCACGTAGGCAGACGATAATCGCCGCTCCCATGGCCGCTGCCAAGACCCGGACCTTGCACGCAAGGTCCGGGTCTTTTGCCCCCAGGTCTTTTGCTCAGCCGCTACGTCAATCACCCCATTTGCCAGACGCGCACCCCTGCCCTAGCCTGCCGGGCGGAATGGACCAGGGTTCGGGGGAATGAAATGACGATGAAACGCATGGCGCTTGGCGCATTGCTGATGGCGACGGTGATCTCCTCGGCGGCGGTGATCGCGCAGTCCGACAAGCCCGCCATTCCCCCCGCGCTGGAAGCCAAGATCAAGGATCTGCCCAAGGCCAAGCGCGAGTTCCTGACATCCGATCCGGCCGAAATGTTCGCCGGTTCCTACGACAAATTGTTCGAGCGGCTGGCGACCAAAAGCCCGCAGGAAATCGACGCCTATATCGAAGCGATGATGGACGCGGTCGAGGCGTCGAAATTCAATGCCAAGACGGACATGGCGGCGATCCCGCTCGATACCGACAATGAGAATTTCAACGGCTGGAAACTGCGCCGCCCGTCCGGCCTTGATCCCAAGCGCGAAGCCGGGCCGTTTGAACTGAGCTATTACGCCAACGGACGCGGCGGCGGCGTCTATGGCGGCGGCATCGCCACCTTCGCCGGCGCACCCGTCGCGATCTTCCCCGAAGATCTGGTCGCGGGCAAAGTGGACGTCGCGATCGTCGGCGCGCCGCTCGACATGGGATCGGGCTATCGCGGCGCAAAGGGTGGCCCGTCGGCCATGCGGACCCAATATGGCGCAGGCGGCATCGACATGTACACGATGGTCGATCCGTCCAAGGAATTGAAGATCGTCGATTATGGCGACATCGCCATCGACAATATGTCGACCGAACGCACCGTCGCCCATGTCCGCGAGCGCGTCGCCGAGATCGCGCGCACCGGCGCGCTGCCCTTCATCGTCGGCGGCGACCATAGCCTCGAATATAGCGATGTCGCTGGGCTGGCCGATGTCCATGGCAAGGGCAGCTTTGGCGTCGTCCATTTCGATTCGCATTATGATGCGGGCAAGGGCGGCGTGCATTTCATCACCCATGGCGCGCCCGTCTATCGCGCGGTCAAGGAAGGCCATGTCCTGGGCAAAAATTATATCCAGGTCGGGCTGCGCGGTCCCTGGCCCGAAAAGGAAGGTTTCGAATGGATGCGCGACAATGGCGTGCGCTACCATGCGATGCCGGAGATCGAGAAAAATGGCTGGGCCGCGACGATGGAGCGCGCGCTCAAGGAAGCGCGCGAAAGCGGCAAGAAGATCTTCATCTCGTTCGACGTGGATGTGCTGGACCCGGCCTTCATCCCCGGCACCGGCACGCCCGTCCCCGGCGGCCTGACGATGCGCGAGGCGATCCCGATCGTGCGGCGGCTTTGCGCAGAAAATGAACTGGTCGGCTTCGAAATCGTCGAACTCGCCCCCGTGCTGGACCCCACCTATCGCAGCGCGCTCAACGCCAATTTCATCATGCACGCCTGCCTGACCGGCGTGGCAATGCGCAAGAAGGGCATCCGGCAGACGGGCTTCCTGTCCGACCTGACGACCGAACACGGCCAGCCCTTCTACGGCGAAAAGGCCGCCAAGGACGGCAAGACCGAAAAGGTCGATCCCCGCTACGGCCGCGGCGGCGCGCGGCGTCCGACCACTTAAAAATCCTCCCCTGGCAGGGGAGGTGGCTGGCCGCAGGCCAGACGGAGGGGTGTCACCCTGTCGATAGGGCGACACCCCTAGCCTTAGAGCGGAAGATCAATGGCCTAGCCATTACCCATACGTCATATACCCCATGTCCCGACCACCCGCGCCTGATCAGATGGTGTCCATGACTGTGCAACGCGCCATCACCGTGCCTCCCAAATCCCGGCACCAGCGCGTCGATGGCCGCGCCATGGTGGCGTTCGGGCCGCGTGGCATCCGCGACATGATGCAGGTCGCACCCGCGCGGCTGCTGTTCCCCGAAGGTCGCGATGGCGACTTCCCCCTTGCCGTCACCGTCACCACCTGCGGCGGGCTGACCGGCGGGGATCGGCTGGCGCTCGACATCATCGTCGATCCGGGCGTGTGCGCGACCATCGTGCCGCAGGCCGCCGAAAAGCTCTACCGCGCGCTGGACGAGGATGAACCCACCCGCATCGACACGAGCATCGCCATCGGCGCGGGCGCGACCTGCGAATGGCTGGCGCAGGAAGCGATCTTGTTCGACCGCAGCCGGATGCGCCGCACGCTGAGCGCCGACATGGCCCCTGATGCTCGAATGCTGGCGATGGAAATGCTGGTGCTGGGGCGCGGCGCAATGGGCGAAACCTATCAAAGCGGCCTGATCCACGATAGCTGGCGCATCCGGCGTGGCGGGCGGCTGGTCTGGGCCGACGCGCTCCATATCGAGGGCGACTTCGCGACGGCGGGCCGTGCGCCCTTCGGCTTTGGCGATGCCAGCGCGGTCGCGACGCTCGTCTATGCCGGGCCGGACGCCGCCGACTATCTCGACCTCGCCCGCACGCTGGTCGAAGCGCCCACCGGCGGCGCGACCAGCTTCGATGAATTGCTGATCCTGCGCCTCACCCGCAACGATCCCCACGCGCTACGCAAGGATGTGATGCGCGCAGCGGGCGTGCTGCGCGCCGCGATATTCGGCCTATCGCCCTCCATGCCCACCATCTGCTATTGCTGATCCCATGAACCTGACAGGACGCGAAAAAGACAAGCTGCTGGTCGCGATGGCCGCCATGGTCGCGCGCAATAGACTGGCGCGCGGCGTCAAGCTCAACCATCCCGAAGCGATCGCGCTGATCACCGACCATGTGGTCGAAGGCGCACGCGACGGCCAGTCGGTCGCCGCCCTGATGGCCAGCGGCGGCCACGTCCTGACCCGCGATCAGGTCATGGAGGGCATAGCCGAGATGATCCACGACATTCAGGTCGAAGCGACGTTCCCCGACGGCACGAAACTCGTCACCGTGCATCGGCCGATCCGATGAACGGCCTGACGCCCCTCCCCACCCCGTTCGCCCTGAGCCTGTCGAAGGGCAAGGCTGAGCCTGTCGAAGCCCCTTCACTGCGTTCAGGGGAGGGCTTCGACTTCGCCTCCGGCGAAGTTTATCCTGAGCGCCTGCTGCAAGCAGGCAGTCGAAGGGCTCAGCCCGAACGGTTGCGGGGGTGGACCCCATGATCCCCGGCGAAATCCTCCCCATCCCCGGCGACATCGTCCTGAATGAAGGACGCACCCCGATCACCCTCACCATCGCCAATAGCGGCGACCGGCCGATCCAGGTCGGCAGCCATTATCATTTCGCCGAAACCAACCCCGCCTTGCTGTTCGACCGCGACACCGCGCACGGCTATCGCCTCGACATCCCGTCGGGCACCGCCGTCCGCTTCGAACCCGGCCAAAGCCGCGACGTGCAACTCATCCCCTATGCAGGCGACCGCATCGTCATCGGTTTCCGCGGCGATGTGATGGGGGAATTGTGATGGTCTGCATCACATCAGCCGTTCGTTTCGAGCGAAGTCGAGAAACGCTCGCACACCCGCTTCTCGACTTCGCTCGAAACGAACGGAAGGTCGCCCCATGCCCATAACCATGTCCCGCCGCGCCTATGCCGGCATGTTTGGCCCCACCGTCGGCGACCGCGTGCGCCTTGGCGACTCCTCCCTCCTCATCCGGGTGGAGGAGGATCGCACCGTCTATGGCGAGGAAGTGAAGTTCGGCGGCGGCAAGGTGATCCGCGACGGCATGGGCCAAAGCCAGATGTCGCGCGCCGACGGCGCGCCCGACACGGTCATCACCAACGCGCTGATCCTCGACCATTGGGGGATCATAAAGGCGGACGTCTCCATCCGCGATGGGTACATCGCCGCCATCGGCAAGGCGGGCAACCCCGACGTGCAGCCCGGCGTCACCATCCCCATCGGCCCCGGCACCGAAATCATCGCGGGCGAAGGGCGCATCCTGACCGCAGGCGGCATAGACGCGCACATCCACTTCATCTGCCCGCAACAGGTGGACGAAGCGCTCAACGCGGGCATCACCACGATGTTGGGCGGTGGTACCGGCCCGGCGCACGGCACGCTGGCGACCACCTGCACGCCGGGCAGTTGGCATATCGGCCGGATGCTGCAAGCATTGGAAACCATGCCGATGAATTTCGGCCTGATGGGCAAGGGCAATGCCAGCCAGCCCGCCGCGCTGGTCGAAATGATCCGTGCGGGGGCCTGTGGCCTCAAACTGCACGAAGATTGGGGCACCACGCCCGCCGCGATCGACTGCTGCCTATCGGTCGCGGACGACTATGACATTCAGGTCGCGATCCACACCGACACGCTCAACGAAGCCGGCTTCGTCGAAAGCACGATAGGCGCGTTTGCGGGCCGCACCATCCACGCCTTCCATACAGAGGGCGCAGGCGGTGGCCATGCGCCCGACATCATCAAGCTGGCGGGCTTGCCCAATGTCCTCCCCTCCTCCACCAACCCGACCCGGCCCTACACCATCAACACGATCGAGGAACATCTCGACATGCTGATGGTCTGCCACCATCTTGACCCGCGCATCGCCGAGGACGTGGCCTTCGCCGACAGCCGCATCCGCAAGGAAACCATCGCGGCGGAGGATATCCTCCACGACCTTGGCGCTTTCTCGATGATGTCGTCGGACAGCCAGGCGATGGGCCGGGTGGGCGAAACCATCATCCGCTGCTGGCAGACCGCCGACAAGATGAAGCAGCAGCGCGGCAGCCTTGGCACCGACGACGCCGACAGCGACAATTTCCGCGCCAAACGCTATATCGCCAAATATACGATCAACCCCGCCATCGCCCACGGCATAAGCCATATCGTCGGATCGATCGCGGTCGGCAAACTCGCCGATCTCGTCCTCTGGTCCCCCGCCTTCTTCGCGGTCAAGCCCGACATGGTGATCAAAGGCGGCAGCATCGCCGTCGCGCCGATGGGTGACCCCAATGCCAGCATCCCCACGCCCCAGCCGGTCCACTACCGCCCGATGTTCGGCGCCATGGGCCGCGCGGGCGCGCTGTCGGCGGTGCATTTCGTGTCGGCGGCGGGGATTGCGGACGGCATCGCCGAACGCCTGCAACTGGCGCGGCCTCTGGAGGCAGTGCGCAACACGCGCGGCGGCATCGGCAAGGCCTCGATGATCCTCAACGACGCCATGCCGCATATCGAGGTCGATCCCGAAACCTACGAAGTGAGGGCGGATGGGGAATTGCTCACCTGCGAACCAGCCAGCGTCCTGCCGTTCGCGCAACGATATTTCCTGTTTTGATGAGCGCGACGCTACCCAATTCCTCCCCGGCACGGGGAGGGAGTTGGATGGAGTCACGCGCCTCCATCCAACCGCGAAGCGGTGGTGGAGGGGGTGCGCAGCATAGCGCGTCCCTGCCAAATTTGTACCCCGCTGACCGCCCCCTCCACCAGCCTGCGGCTGGTCCCCCTCCCCGTACCGGGGAGGAACGAGAAAGCCATACATCATGCTGACCGCCCACGAAGTCCTCCCCCACGGCCACTGGTCCGGCCCCGCCGCCGACCATATCACGCTCGACTATGACGCGCGCCACCGCCGCCGCTGGGTCTACACCGCCGACCATGGCACGCTGTTCCTGCTCGACCTCGCCCGCGCGACGGTGCTGGGCCATGGCGATGCGCTGCAACTGTCGGACGGCCGCCTGGTCGAAGTCCTCGCCGCGCCCGAAGCACTGGTCGAAGCCACTGCAACGGACCCGTCCGCAATGATCCGCCTCGCCTGGCATATCGGCAACCGGCATCTGCCCGCCGAACTGCACCCCCACGCCATCCGCCTGCGCGACGATCATGTCATCAACGCCATGCTCGAAGGGCTGGGCGCGACCGTGACCAAGATCAACGCCCCCTTCACCCCCGAAGGCGGCGCCTATTCGGGCGGCGGCCATCACCATCACGGCCATGATCATGATCACGATCATGACCACCACCACGGTCATTCCCACGATCACCACGACCATGCTGGCTGACGCCGCCCTCCACCGCCTGCTCGCCTGGACCTCGCCTTCCTATCCGGTGGGCAGCTTCACCTACAGCCACGGCCTGGAAACAGCGGTCGAGGATGGTCGCATCACCACCGCCGCCCATGTCACCGCCTATGTCGAGGCGGTGCTGGCACGCGGCGGCGGCTGGATCGACGCCGTGCTGTTCGTCCACGCCTACCGCGCGGCCGATGACGCCGCCGCGTTCGATGCCCTCTCGGCACTCGCCGCCGCCTTTCGCGGCAGCAGCGAAACCGCGCTCGAAAGCCGCCAGCAGGCCGGCTCCTTCCTCTCGGTAACGCGCAAGGCCTGGCCTCACCCCGCGCTCGACGCCTTCGCCGCGCGCAACGGCGATCACCCCATGGCCCATGCCACCGTCATGGCGCTCGCCTGCGCCGTCCACGCCATCCCGCTCGAACCCGCGCTGCACGGCTGGCTCCACGCCACCGCCGCCAACCTGGTTTCGGCGGGCGTCCGGCTCGTGCCGCTGGGCCAGACCGATGGCCAGCTCGCGCTTGCCGCGCTATCCCACGCCATTCCTGCCATTGCAGAAAAGGCGCTCGTCACCCCGCTCGAAGACCTCGGCACCGCCGCGCCCCACCTCGAACTCGCCTCCCTGTCCCATGAAACCCTCTACACAAGGTTGTTCCGCTCATGACTCCGGTTTCTCTTGGTCACAACGGTCCCCTGCGCGTCGGCATTGGCGGCCCGGTCGGCTCCGGCAAGACCGCGTTGACCGACCGGCTGTGCAAGGCGATGCGCGACCATTACAACATCGCCGCCATCACCAACGACATCTACACCCGCGAAGATGCGGAGTTTCTCACCCGCTCCGGCGCGCTGGTGCCGGAACGCATCATGGGCGTCGAAACCGGCGGCTGCCCGCACACCGCCATTCGCGAGGATGCCAGCATCAATCTCGCCGCCGTCGACACGATGCACCGCAAATTCCCCGGCCTCGAACTCATCTTCATCGAAAGCGGCGGCGACAATCTGGCCGCCACCTTCTCGCCGGAACTGGCCGACATCACCATCTATGTCATAGACGTGTCGGCGGGCGACAAGATCCCGCGCAAGGGCGGCCCCGGCATCACCCGCTCGGACCTCCTCCTCATCAACAAGATCGACCTTGCCCCGCTGGTCGGCGCGGACCTGGGCGTCATGGACCGGGACGCAAAGAAAATGCGCGGGCAGCGCCCCTTCCTCTTCACCAACCTCAAAGACAATATCGGCCTGCCCGCCGTCATCGATTTCATCGTCGCCACCGGCGGCCTGCGCCCTTATCCCGCAGACGCCGCCGCCCTCTGATGGACCGCGCCGCCTATGTCCTGCGCGAAAAGCGACTCTACAATAAGTGGGTCGCCAGCCAGACATTGGAGGATTACGCCCTGCGCTACACCGCCGACAGCGCCCGGCGCTGGTCGGCAGGGCAGGTCGCCAACACCGCGATCGGCGCGACCGCCTTCCTCGCCTGCGAAGCGATCGGCGCGTCCATCACCCTGACCTACGGCTTCGCCAACAGCGTTGCCGCCATCGCCGCCGCCGTCGCGCTGATGTTCGTCATCGGCCTGCCAATCGCCTATCATGCCGCCAAGCACGGCCTGGACATCGACCTGCTGACCCGCGGCGCAGGCTTCGGCTATCTCGGCTCGACCCTGACTTCGCTCATCTATGCCAGCTTCACCTTCCTGCTCTTCTCGGTCGAAGCGACAATCATGGCGGTCGCGCTCACTGCCATGACCGGCATGCCGATGAGCGTCGCCTATCTGGTCAGCGCGCTCGTCGTCATCCCCATCGCCCTCTACGGCATGAGCGCCATCACCCGCTTCCAGATCGCGACCCAGGGCATCTGGATCGTGCTGCAAGTCGCCCCGATTATCTATATCCTCTGGTCCGGCCCTTCCGCACTGGCGGAATGGTCGCGCTTCACCGGCCAGCTTGGCGCACCCGATGGCAGCGTCAGCCTGCTCTATTTCGGCTTCGCCCTCTCCACGCTCCTCTCGCTCCTGCCCCAGATCGGCGAACAGGCGGATTATCTCCGCTTCCTGCCCAGCGCCAAGAAGATCGGCAAAGGCAAATGGTGGGCCGCCATGCTCGCGGGCGGCCCCGGCTGGACGCTGATCGGCGGCATGAAGCTGCTGCTCGGCTCCTGGCTGGCCCATTATCTGATCGGCGGCGCAGCCTCGGCCAGCGATGCCGCCAATCCAACGGCGATGTTCCAGACCATCTTCACCGCCATGTCGGGCCATGCTGGCCTGTCGCTGCTACTGACCGGCCTGTTCGTCATCATCTGCCAGCTCAAGATCAACGTCACCAACGCCTATGCCGGCTCCATCGCCTGGTCCAATTTCTTCGCCCGCCTGACCCACAGCCACCCTGGCCGCGTCGTCTGGCTGATCTTCAACGTCCTGCTTGCGCTGCTGCTGATGGAAGTCGGCATCTTCGACGCGATCGAGGCGATCCTGATCCTCTACGCCACCGTCGCGGCGGGCTGGATCGGTGCGCTCGCGGCCGACCTCATGATCTCCAAGCCGCTCGGCCTGTCCCCTGCGGGCATCGAATTCAAGCGCGCCCATCTCTATGACATCAACCCTGTCGGCATAGGCGCAATGCTGCTGTCCATCCTCGTATCGGGCAGCGCGCATCTGGGCCTGCTGGGACAATTGGCGCAGGCCTTCGCGCCGGTCATCGGCATGGCCGTCGCCTTCACCGCCGCGCCGGTGATCGCCCTCCTCACCCATGGCCGCTACTATATCGCCCGTCGCTCGCACTGGGCCGAGGGGGCGGAAACCAAGAGCTGCATCATCTGCGAAAATGCCTTTCAGCCCGTTGATATGGCGCATTGCCCCCTATATGCCGCGCCGATCTGCTCGCTCTGCTGCACGCTGGAGGCGCGCTGCCATGACCGCTGCAAATCCGACAGCCGCGCCACGCAGCAGGCCGCGCGCTGGCTCGAACGGCTGCTCCCCCAACGCATAGCCCGCTACGTCCATACGCCGGTCGGCCATTTCATCGCCGTCATGGCGGCCATCACCATCGCCAATGCCGCCTTGCTGGGCGGCATCAACTGGCAGATCGGCCGCCGGATGCCGGACATTGCGGCGGAGATGTCCAGCCTGATGCTCGGCCTCTTCCTCCTCTTCTCGCTCATCGGCGGCGTCATCGCCTGGATGATCGTCCTCGCCCATCAAAGCCGCCGCACCGCGATGCAGGAAAGCGAGCATCATGTGCAAAAGCTGATGGAAGAGGTGATCGCCCATGACGTCACCGGCGCGGAACTGCAAAAGGCGAAGGAAGCCGCCGAATCCGCCAATGCCGCCAAGAGCCGCTATCTCGTCAGCGTCAGCCACGAAATCCGCTCGCCGCTCAACAGCATCTACGGCTATGCGCAATTGATGGAGCGCGGCCACGACATCGCGCCCGTCGAAGCCGCCAAGATCATCCGCCGCAGCGCCGAACATCTGACCAATCTGGTCGAAGGGCTGCTCGACATTTCGCAGGTCGAAAGCGGCGTCCTGCGCATCAGCAGCGAAACCGTCCGCCTTGCCCCCTTCGTCGACCAGATCGCCAATATGTTCCGCCCGCAGGCCCAGTCCAAGGGCATCGAATTTCTGTTCGAACGGCCCGAAAAGCTGCCCGATTTCGTCCGCACCGACCAGAAGCGCCTGCGCCAGATCCTCATCAACCTGCTCTCCAACGCGATCAAATTCACCCGCACCGGCTCTGTCACCTTCCGCGTCGCCTATCGCAGCCAGATGGCGACCTTCGACATCATCGACACCGGCCTTGGCATCGCGCCCGACGACTTGAAGCGCGTGTTCGACCCCTTCGAGCGCGGCAGCAATCCCGACGCGCAGCGGCAAAAGGGCATCGGCCTTGGCCTCTCCATCACCCAGGCGCTGGTCCAGATATTGGGCGGCGACCTCTCGGTCGTCAGCGAAGCCGGCAAAGGCACGCAATTCACCGTCCGCCTGATGCTCGGCCATGTCGCCAACCCGATCGAGGACGCGCCCCCGGTGGACCGGATTTCCGGCTATGTTGGCGACCGGCGCAAAGTGCTGTTGATCGATGATGACCCATCACAGGTCGCGGTGCTGCGCGGCCTGCTCGAACCGCTCGACTTCACCGTGATGGAAGCGCTCAGCGGTCGCGCAGGCCTCGACATCGCCGCGCGCGACGCGCCCGACATCGTGCTGCTCGACATCTCCATGCCCGGCGAATCCGGCTGGGACATCAGCCGGGCGCTACGCGAAACGCTGGGCGGCAAGGTGCGGATCATCATGGTGTCGGCCAACGCCCATGAATATCATCGCGGCGGCGACGGCCGCGCCGCGCACGACATGTTCCTGATGAAACCCGTCGATCTCGACGCGCTGCTAGACGCAATCGCCGATCAGCTGCATATCCGCTGGACCGGCGACGCACCGCCACTCGAAACCCCCGCGCCCGACGACCTCCTCCTGCCCGATCTGCCGGAGGATGCGCTGCCGATCCTGGCCGATATCGAGCAAAAGGCGATCATCGGCCATGTGCGCGGCATCGAATCGAGCATCCGCGCGCTGGAGCAAGCCGTGCCGCAGGCGCAGCCGCTCGCCGCCCGGATGCTCGCCCATCTCGACCGTTTCGACCTCAAGGGGCTGATAAAAATCATAAGGGCCGTAAAATGACCACCCCGACGCCGCGTTCCGACACCGTCCTCGTCGTGGACGACACGCCCGAATCCCTGCGCTTCCTCACCGACACGCTGGAGGCGGCGAATATCTCCGTCCTCATCGCCACCAGCGGCGAAGCGGCGCTCGAACTGCTCGACCATGTCGTCCCCGACCTCATCCTGATGGACGCGGTGATGCCCGGCCTCGACGGCTTCGAAACAACTCGCGCGATCAAACAATTGCCCCAGGGCGCGCCGGTGCCGATCATCTTCATGACCGGCCTCACCGAAAGCGAGCATGTCGTCCATGCGCTCGAAGCGGGCGGCGTCGATTATGTCCGCAAGCCCATCGTGGTCGAGGAACTGCTCGCCCGCGTCCGCGTCCATATGGCCAATGCGCGCCAGACCCAGGGCGGCCATTATGCGCTCGACGCCACCGGCCGCAATCTCATCGCCGTTGGCGCGGACGGCGCGCTCTCCTGGCGCACGCCGGGGGCCGACAAGCTCATGGAAGCGCTCGAACCCGCTTGGTCGCGCACCGACACCGCGCTGCCCGCCATGCTCCGCGCGCCCGTCGCCCGCCTGCTCCCCGACGATCTGCCATCGGGCACCACGGTCAAGACCGAAAGCCCCGGCGGCGACACCGTCGAACTCATCATCGTCGGCCGCCCCCGCCGCGACGAAGTGCTGATCCGCCTCAACCATCTCGACCCGCTCGCCGACATCGCCCGACTGCAAAGCCATTTCGGCCTCACCCAGCGCGAAGCCGAAGTGCTGCTCTGGATCAGCTATGGCAAACCCAACCGCGTCATCAGCGAGATATTGGTCATCAGCCCGCGCACCGTGAACAAGCATCTGGAACAGATTTTCGAGAAACTCGGCGTCGAAACCCGCGCCGCCGCCGCCGCCTTCGCCGTCCGCGTCATCGCCCACTGACGCAATAGCCCTCAAACCCCGTTCGTTTCGAGCGAAGTCGAGAAACGCCCGCGCAAACATTTCTCGACTTCGCTCGAAACGAACGGATCAAAACGCGCGCGCCTCAATCCGTCCCAGTCAATATCGCCGCATAATCCACCGGATCGACATTGCTCCCCGACAACACCACCACGCTGACCCCGTCGGTCGGCGGCGCAAGCCCGTGCATCATCGCCGCCAGCGCCACCGCCCCGCCCGGCTCGACCACCAGCTTGAGCGTGGAAAAGGCAAAGCGCATCGCGTCCCGCACCTGCCGGTCAGTCACCACCAGCCCGCCCGTAACCAGCGCCTTGTTGATCGGGAAGGTCATCGCGCCCGGCATCGGTGCCTGTAGCGCATCGCAGATCGACCGCGCATCCGCCGCCACCGCCTCGCGCACCCCGCTGCGCAGCGAGCGAGCGGTATCATCGAAGCCCACCGGTTCGACCGTATAGATGGCGGCGTCGGGCACTTGCGCCTTCACCGCCGTCGCGATCCCCGCCGTCAGCCCGCCGCCGCCGCAACAGACCAGCACCTGCCCCAGCGTCGCATCCCGTTCCTTGACCTGCTCGACAATCTCCAGCCCGACCGTCCCCTGCCCCGCGATAATGAACGGATCGTCGAACGAGGGCACCAGCGTTGCCCCCCGTTGCTCTGCCAGCGCGGTCGCGATCGCCTCCCGGCTCTCGCGCAGCCGGTCATAGGTCACGACCTCCGCCCCCAGCGCGCGCGTATTGGCCAGCTTGATCGCGGGCGCATCGGCGGGCATCACGATGGTCGCCGCGATGCCGAGCAATTGCGCGGCATCGGCGACGCCCTGCGCATGATTGCCCGAAGACCAGGCGACCACGCCCGCCGCCCGCTCCGCCGCACTCAGCCGCGCCAGCCGGTTATAGGCCCCACGAAATTTGAACGATCCGGTCCGCTGCGCACCCTCGAACTTGAGCAGCACCCGCCCGCCGCACAGAGCATTGAGCCGGTCATTCTCGATCAGCGGGGTGCGGACGGCCGCCGCCGCGATGATCCAGGCGGCGTCGGAAATGTCGGCGGGGGTGATGGCAAGCGGGTCGGTCATGCCGCATCCTAGCGCCATGATCGACCCGCACGCAATCAGTGCATCGCGCTCCAGCGATCGGCCATCAGGCGAATGTCGATCGCCAGCGACAGCGGATTGAACGGCTTGCTCAACACCCCGGCGGGGTCGAGCGCGCGCATTTCCTCTTCCGCCTCATGGCCCGAACTGTCGGTCAGGAAAATGACCGGCATGTCCGCAAAGGCGGGATCGCGGCGCAACCGCCGCAATAATTCCGGCCCGCTCATGTCCGGCAAACGATAATCCAGCATGAGAATGTCCGGTCGCGCATGCTGCGCCAGGCACAGGTCGATCGCCGCCGCGCCGCTCGGCACGCTGCGGATGGTCATGCCGGTATCCAGCAGCGTCGCCATCTCGACCACCAGCCGCATGTCGCTGTCATTATCGACATGCAATATTCGATAGCTTTGGCTCATCGCCACGGACTTTCCAGATAGGGGATGCAGCCGCGTCATGCCGCGATCATCCTGCCGCGCCGCCGCCGGAACCAGCGGTCGAGGACGATCCCGCGCAGCATGAACAACTGCATCGGTATCGCCCACAAGCTATGCAGCCCCTGATAGACCTTCGGCGTCAGTTCGGGCTGCACCAGCGTCGTCACATGGATCGCCACCGCCAGAAACTGGCAGGCGGTCGACCAGAGCGGCCAATATTCGTCGCTCCGCAAACTCAGCCATAAAAAGGCGACCAGACACGCCGCATCCACCTGTAACAGCGAATAGGACGTGATCTGCCAGTCGCGCTCGACATAGGTAACGAGCGCGATGGCCACCGTCTTGAACAGGACGATGGCCGCACCCGCCCGCCCGGTCGTGCCGCCCTTCGCCGCTGCATAAATGCAGCAGCAAAGAGTCATGATCCAATAGGTCAGAAGCAGCATGGCCGTGGGGTCACCTCATGGTCACAGGCACCGCATCATTGCGGATCGGGTTAGGCAACCTCACGCAGCTGCGCTTCCTCGACGAAGGGCAGCGGACAGATCGGGCCGATCGAGCAGCCAATCTCCACCTTGCGCAGATTGGACTCCATTTTCATCTCGATCAGCTTCTGATGCGCGCTGACGAACGCGCCACGCCCGGCGACGATGGTCGAAAAGCCGTTGGCGATATCTTCCAGCACCGGCTGCGTCATCGCGTCGTTCAACTGCGCGTCGCTGAACGCTTCCAGCACGTCGGTCGTCAGCATCGACAGCTTCTTGAGCGCCCCATCGATCGCATTATGCGTGCGGCCGATATCGGTCACGACACGGCGGGCGAGCATCGGATTATAATCAGGCATGGCATATCCCCTCGCGGAACCGCATGGCTCCACGTTGCTAGGTTGAAAAGATGGAAAGGTCAGGCGGCGTCGTCAGGGTCAGGACAGGACGACGAACGCACCCTTGCTGATGATGATGATCGCCGTCGCGGTGATCATCAGGAAAAAGGCAATCCGGGCTATCGCATATAGCCTCTGCTGAACGGTCAGGTCATTCGTCTTGCCTCCAATGGGCGGCAGGCCGATCCGTTCGACTAACGTCACTGGCTCGGCAGCCGGTAGGTCCACAATGGAGGAATCCTGCGGGTCATCAAGGCGGGACGGCTTTAATTCAAATTGTTTGAACGGCTGCGCGCTCTCCGCATCCATCAGGATACGGGCCGCATCGCGCCGATTTTCCGCGCCCAGCGTGACGCGGGCGCGGTGGATATATTGATCGACCGTCTGGTGCGACAGGCCGACTTCAGGCGCGATTTCCTTGGAGCTGCGTCCGCTCGCGGCGAGGCGCAGGCATTGCTTCTGCACGTCGGACAGCTTGGCGATCCGATCTTCCAACATGCGTCTCCCCTGCATCTGCTGCGACGGTACGGGCCGGGCCTGGATCATAAAGGAATACCATGAAGCATGAGCAATATCGCAACTTATTAACGCGCAGCCCTTTCCTATCTCTGAATCGCGCCAGGAAAAATCGGAAAATTCGGACATATTTCGCATGACCCGTTCCCCGACTGGGCATCGTTGCGAAATGTGGATCGCACACGAGTCATCGTCATTCCCGCGAAGGCGGGAAACGAAGTTCGGCGTCAGCCAACCCATCTCCCAACCTTCGGTCTTTCGATAGGGCCTGAGATGGATCCCCGCCTTCGCGGGGATGACGAAAAACCTATAGATCCTGAACGGCGCAACGATCCCCCGACTGGTTCCGCCGCCGCTCTTGCCGCATAGTCGTCGCCGCCCATCAGGAGTCGATCCCATGACCAGCCTCACTTTCTACACCAACCCCATGTCGCGCGGGCAGATCGCCCGCTGGATGCTGGAGGAAACCGGCGTCGCTTATGACACGGTCATTCTCGACTATGGCACGACCATGAAGGCACCCGACTATCTCGCCATCAACCCGATGGGCAAGGTGCCCGCAATTCGCCATGGCGATACCATCGTCACCGAATGCGCCGCTATCTGCGCCTATCTCGCCGACGCTTTCCCGGCCGCCAATCTCGCTCCGCCCACCGATGCCCGCGGCACTTATTATCGCTGGCTCTTCTTCGCCGCCGGGCCGCTCGAATCCGCCATCACCAACAAGGCGATGGGCTTCGTCGTCCCCGAAGGCCGCGAGCGCGCGGCTGGCTATGGCACGCTCGACGACGTGCTGCAGGCTTTGGAACAAGCAGTTTCCGTGCCCCAATGGATCTGCGGCGACCAATTCACCGCCGCTGACGTCTATGTGGGGTCGCAGGTCGATTGGGGTCTCGCCTTCGGCACCATGCCCGCGACACCCGCGCTGACCGCCTATGCCGACCGCCTGCGCACCCGCCCCGCCTATCAACGGCAAAAGGCGATCGACAACGCCCTCATCGCCGAAATGCAGAAGCCAGCCTAATCGATCCCGTTCGTGTCGAGCGAAGTCGAGACACGCTGTTGCGCGAAGGCCCAAAACGAAAAGGCCCGGCGTATCGCTCCGCCGGGCCTTTTTCTATTCTCTCACCGCAATCGATCAGTCGCGGCTGCCGCCCATGAAGCGCAGCAGGAACAGGAACATGTTGATGAAGTCGAGATAGAG
Source organism: Sphingobium sp. RAC03 (assembly GCF_001713415.1). Taxonomy (GTDB): domain Bacteria; phylum Pseudomonadota; class Alphaproteobacteria; order Sphingomonadales; family Sphingomonadaceae; genus Sphingobium. The sequence continues at coordinate 501,933 of NZ_CP016456.1, forward strand.
GTTCAGCGCCCCCATGATGACCGTCTTGCCCATCATGTCCGTGCCCTGGACATAGGCATACATGCTCTTGATCTTCTGCGTGTCATAGGCCGTCAGACCCGCGAACAGCAGCACGCCGACGCCGCTGATGACCAAATCCATCACGCTCGACTGGAGGAACAGGTTGATCAGCATCGCGACGAACAGCCCGACCACACCCATGATCAGGAAAGTGCCGAATGCCGACAGATCCTTCTTGGTGGTGTAGCCGAACAGGCTCAGGCCCGCGAAAGCGGCGGCGGTCGCAAAGAAGGTCTGCGCGATCGACGTGCCGGTATAGACCAGGAAGATCGACGAGAGCGACAGGCCCATCACCGCGGCATAGGCCCAGAAAAGCCCCTGCGCAGCCGCCGTCGACAGCTTGTTGATGCCAAAGCTCAGCACCATCACGAAAACCAACGGCGCGAACATGATGACATATTTCAGGATGCCGGGACCGCCCAGCACCTGCGCGGCCATGCCGCTCGACGCAAACAGCATCGCGACGACGCCGGTCAGCAAGACGCCGCTCGCCATATAATTATACACCGACAGCATATAGCTGCGCAGTCCGGCGTCGAACGCCGCGCTACGGTCAGCGGTCGCGCCGCCAAAGCCCGCCATATTCGAACGGGTGTCGGAACGGGGGTCGGACCAGTTGGCCATGAAATTCGTCTCCTTTGTCGGTCATCCAATGCCGACACCTCTATTATCGCCCTTTTGCCCGGCATATTCAAGTCCGGGGTGCAGCAGCATTCTTACGTTACAATTGGCGCGGGCGTTCGCTAAACGCTATCACGGCCCCATGCATCGCCTGTTCGTCGCCGTCCGCCCTCCTGCCAGCCATCGTGCCGCGCTGCTCGCCATCATGGCGGACGTAGCCGGTGCCCGGTGGCAAAGCGATGCCCAACTCCATCTCACCCTGCGCTTCGTCGGCGAAGTGGATCGTCATCGCGCCAACGACCTTGTCGATGCGCTCCGCCTGATCCGCTTTACGCCCTTCGACGTCGCTGTCGCGGGGGTCGGCCTCTTCGATCGCAAGGGCGTGGTCGACACCCTGTGGGCCGGGGTCGAACCGCGCGATCCCCTCGCCAGCCTGCACCGCAAGATCGACCGCGCCTGCGTCGCCATCGGCTTGCCGCCCGAAGGCCGCGCTTATCGGCCGCATATCACGCTGGCGCGCTTTGGCCGGGGCGGCGGTCTGCTCGACCCGTTCCTCGCCCGCCACGCTGCCTTGACCAGCCCGCCCTTTGTAGTCGACAGCTTTGCCCTGTTCGAAAGCCATCTCGGCCATGACGGGGCCAGCTATCACGCGATCGCCCGTTTCGGCGCCCATGTCGGCGAAGGCGATTTCCAAGATTGAAGCGCGGCAGGCCAGGCCCGCCGCGCCACAGCATCACTTGGCGGCGATAACCCCGCAGGCGATGCGCCCGCCCGCATTACCGGCCGGATCGCTCTTATTATCGTCCGCCTGCGCATGAATCACGACCGCCGCGCCATCGGCATCCATCAACGGCATCGCCCCACCGCTGATCATGCCGCCCGCAACATGATATTCGATCTCGCCCGTGCCGTCCGGTCCGGCCAGCATATTGGGCATGTCGCCCATATGCATACCCGCCGGATTATCCTTGCCATGCTGGCGATTGGTCGGGTTCCAGTGGCCGCCCGCGCTGGTGAAATCGGGGCCGGTGCAGGTGCCCGTTGTGTGGATATGGACAGCATGCGTGCCGGGCGTCAGGCCCATCGCCTTGACCACGACATGCAGCCCATCGGCCGCCTGCGTGATCATCGCCTCACCCCGCGCGCTACCATCGCCCGCCATCAGCTTGGTCCCCGCCATCGGCGCGGCCGTGGATGCGGCATCAGGCGTAGTAGTTGCGCAAGCGCCAACGACCAGAGCTAAAGGCAGGGCGGCAAGAAATGGCGCAAAATGCATGGCAGACTCCTAGGGATATGGATTATCGAGCAACGCGACAGGATGGCTTTTGTTGCGGATCGACTCCCGTTTGTCATCACGGAACCGAAATAATAGCGGAATGGTGGGACTGCGGGAGGAAATACCGCATCACTGACGAGCGCAGAGCCTGCCGTCCCACTGGACGCCGCTCAGCGAACAGGGCGGTCGATGCGAACCTGATTATATGGAGCGGTGCTACCTCACCATTAGGCAAGGTGCGAGACCGCCACTTCCTAATGGTCCTTTCGCGGCGATGGGCGGATGACCAGTCTAGCGGCTCACGTCCAGGGCTTTTTGCATCCAGCGGAAAGCTAGATAACAAACACCGATGTCTATGATCCCAATCGGAAAGAGAATGCCTCCCGAATAAAGGCTATCGCGAGGCGCGACTAGAATCAAAGCAATATGAACCAGAGCAACAGCCGAAACAAATATCGTGATCGTATTTCTGCTTGCCATTCCAACGATTGATTTACCAACGAACGTAGTTACGAAAAAACCCAAAAAAACTACCTTGCCCTTATCAGGTAGGATCGTTTCGTTGAAGGACACGGCTACGACCAAACTCGCAGCCATACATACTAATGACCATGCTAATGAAACAGGCTTAGGATCACTAATCTCGATCACTTACTTCCCCTAAAGCAATCCCTGCCCGCAATCATATAATATATGTCATATGGACAGACAGCATAGTGGAAGCATGTGTGCTGCACTAGAAAGTTTCCTGCAATACTCTTACATCTTTCGCCAACAAAGAAAAAGGAGCTGGTCTTGCGACCAGCCCCTCATCCATTCTCCATCCCGAAGGACGGAAAATCTTACATGCCCGAGCCGGGACCGTAGGTGATTTCCACGCGACGGTTCTGCAGTTCGCGAACGCCGTCGGCGGTTTCGACGCGGGGGTTCGTTTCACCGAACGCCTGGGTCGTCATCACGCCGTCAGGGATACCCTTCGACGCCATATAGGCCTTAACGGCGTCAGCGCGACGCTGCGACAGACCGACGTTGTACGAAGCCGAACCCGACTTGTCCGCATAACCTGCCAGCATGACCTGGGCGCTGCCGCAGTTGCTGTAGGCCGAAACCGCGTTGTCCAGGATGGTGGCGGCGTCAGGCGTGACGTCCGACTTGTCCCATTCGAAGAACACGATGTACGGTCCGGGGCTGCATTCCGCGACCGGAGGCGGCGGCGGAGGAGGCGGCGGGGGCGGCGGGGGCGGCGGCGGGGGCGGCGGAGGAGCCGCTTCAACCGGTGCGCCGAAGTTGTAGGTCAGGCCCAACAGCAGGCTGTGCGTGCGCAGCTTGGTATCGGCGGTCGAACCGGCCTGGCCATAGATGCTCTGATAAGCCGGGATCAGCTTGATATCGTCCTGGTTGAAGAAACGATACTTGAGCGAAACGTCGACATTGTTGGTGACGGGGTAACGCACGCCGGCCAGAGCCTGCCATGCAAAACCGGTGTCGCTGTCGTTGACGATGTCCGAAGCGATCTTGGCGCGCGAAACGCCAACACCACCGCCGACAAAGCCCTGCAGGCCGTCATCGGGACCGAAGTCCAGCAAGCCGTTCAGCATGAACGACAGAGCCGAAGCTGCGCCGCCGAAGCCGCCGTCGGTACGATCGAAATCGATCTTGGCGCGCTTGTAGGCCGCTTCGGCCTCCAGGCGGAAACCACCAAAGTCGTAGCCGATGTTGGCGTCGACGTCATAACCCTTATGGTAGTCGATCGAAGGAACGACCGAACCGCCGGGAGGGACAGCCGAGAAGGTCATGTTCTGGTCTTCGACCAGGAGCACACCGGCGTCTACGCCAATGTACCAGCTGTCGTCACGTGCCATAGCCGGGGTGGCCAAGGCAGTGGTAGCAAGAGCAGCCGCGAGGGCAAGCTTCCGCATCTGAATTCCCCTTTCAAAAGTGTCACGAAGGACTGCTGAAACCCTGTATCGGGAAGAAGGTTTCATGGCAAGTCCACAAATAGAGAAACCGTTGCAAAAATAGCGCAGTAGCACGCTGTTCGTGGACGGTTCAGGCTATTTAACCTCCCCCTAATGCTAAAAGGTAAACATCCCAACAAAAAAATGGGATTGTTACAGAATTACGAATGAATGAGGCCATGTGCCCGCAAAGCAGTCAGCAGCAAGGCGATGCTATTACGCGCCTGCGCGTCGATCGTTTCGCCCCCGGTCGGGGCTGCGATTCCCGGTTGCCGCGTCCCGACGACTTTCAGCTCGTCGATATACAGCCCGTCGCCCCGCTCGGCAGCACCCCGCCACGCACTGCCATCATGCTGCAGTGCATGATCGCGATCCACGACCAACAGCCGCAATCCCGCCTGCGCGGCGATAAATCGCCATCCGCCGTCGGTCCATAACGCCACCGCACCGTCATTCCCGTCCCACGCCCCCGTCGCCCCCTCAGCGACGATCCAGCATTGGCCGATCTCCGGCGCAACCGGCGGGCTGGCCAGGTCCGCGCTCTGCGCGACCCCGTGAACCAGCGCGTCGATCCGCACCAGCGCCTCATTGTGGAACATTTCCTTTTGCGCCTGCCCGGCGAACAAAAAGGGCAAGGCCCATCGCGGCGTTCCGTCCATATCCCGTCTCCCGATAAAGTCCCGCCAATGTCAGACGGTAAAATCGATCCGCGCCGCCCGCCCGATCGCCAGCGTCCCCACTTGGCGCACGTCCAGCACCAGCGCGCGGCCTGCCACGCCGTCCGCCGCGATCATCGCCGCATCATATTGCCATTGCGGCACCGTGCTTTCCGCAGCCCGCACCACCGCCCCGCCGTCCAGCACCGTCACCGCATAGCGCTCGCTCTCCTCGCCCAACGGCACGTCGCCCCCGCTCGCCCAGCGCCATCCGTTGCGGCTGCGCCGTGTCCAGCCGAACGCCCAGCCGTCCGCCGTCGGCTGCGCGGTCAGATGCACCGGCGCAGGCGGCATCACGGCGTCACCGCCGATCGTCAGCATCGCCGCCACCGGCACCGCATCGCCGCGCCCCACCGCGCGCACCTCGACCATCGCGCCGATCTCGCCCTGCCCGCCCAGCGCCATCAGCGGCTCGACCAGCCGATCCTCCGCGATCAGCAGGAAAGCCGCGCCCGGCTCATGCCCCGCCATCGCCCATTCGGTCCCGCGCAACCCGCGCCGCAACGCGCTCAGCCGATAGCGCCCGCCCCCCAGCGCCTCGACGCCTGCAAACTGGATCAACTCGCGCCCGACCAGGCACAGGTTCTGTCCCTGCGCCAGCCCCGCCTCATCGGCCGGAAACACATCCATATCGTCGGCCAGCAACGCCACCGTCAGCGCATGGCGCGCATCCACCAACACCGCGCTCCCGACCGGCAAGGCCGTCTCCGCCACGCCGACCACCGCGCGCGGCGCGCTCGGCCCGATCGGCACCGCCTCGCCCGTCCCGCTCATCACGAACAGCGCCGCGCTGCGCCACCCCGCGCCCCCGCTCGCCGCCGCCACGATCAGCGGCCCGTCGGCCAGCCCCTCGCGCAGCGGCGGCAATTCGGCGAGCGCCAAATGCGTCGCCCCATGCGGCGCATCCACTTGCCGCACGATCGCGCCGGACGACGCAGCGCCCGGCATCACCGGCCCGGCCCCCGGCACCCGGCGCAGCGCCAGCCGCACGGCCATGCCCTCCCATTCCCGCTCCTCGATCCGCCACAGCCCCGGCGCATCGTCCACGCTTACCACCGCGCCCACCGCCAGCGCCAGCGCCGACCAGTCGCACCGCAGCGTCATCGTCGCCCGCCCGGCCCATCCCGCCTGCAACCGCGCCCCCGCCAGCGTCCGCGCCGCGCCAGCCTCCAGCACGGCAGGCAGTTCGACGCCGCGCTCGACCCGCCCCGGCCCCGGCCGCATCACCCGCTGCACCCCAGCCTGATAATCGCGCGCACCGTCATAATGGCGCAGCGACAGCGCCACCGGCACCGTCTCGGCCGCCGCCGCCGACCGCTCGACCGCATCCATCGCCCGCCCATTGACCCGCCGCACCAGCATCGCCGCCTCGACATGCGCGGCTGCTACGCCACCCGCCACCGCCAGCCGCAATCCCCCCGCATCGCTCTGCAACGCCAGCCCATGCACCTCGCTCAGCGCCGCAATCGCCTCACGCACATCCCCGCCGCTCGCCGCAAAGCCCGCCACCTCCGGCAGCCCCTCGCCCCCCAGCGCGCCGTCGCTCAAATCCGCCGCAATCGCCCCCACCGACACCGGCCCCGCATCCGCCACCACCTCGAATGTCAGCGACGGAATGCGATTGCCATAATCGGCCAGCGCCAGATCCTCGAACAGCACATAGGCCATCCCCCGATGCGCAGGCGTCATCGCGACCCCTTGCGCCGACGCGATCAGCGGATCGACCGGCTGGTCCTCGCCGCCCACATGCACGCGAAAGGCCGACAGCTCCGTCTTGAAATCCCCCGCCGCCCCGCGCAGCAAATTGCCATCGGCCCAGATCCGCCCGATCGACCCGATCGCCCGCGCTGACAGCGCCACCGCGAAACTCGCGCTATAGCTGTAACTCGCCACGCTCGGCCGCCCCTTGCCGCCGCCGCTCTTGCTGCGCACTTCCTTCAGGTCCGTCGCCCAGATCACCGTCCCCGCCACCCGCATCGTCCCGAACAGGCGCGGAATTTGCGCGCCATAGGTCGATGTCTGAATCTGCAGATCGGACAGGCGCGGCCCCTCGCGCCCCTTGGGCTTGAACAGGATTTCCCGGTCGATCACATTGCCCAGCACCGCGCCGATCGCCGCCCCGATCGGCCCGCCCAACGCTGTCCCCACCGCCGTCAGCACCACCGTCGCCATGATTATTCCCCTTAAAAATCCTCCCCTTCCAGGGGAGGTGGCTGGCCGCAGGCCAGACGGAGGGGTGTCACCCTATCGTTGCGCGCCCCCCATCAGCCCGCCACCAGCCAACCACCGGCCAGGGCGAAACCCCAGGCATCTCGACCACCCGCCGCAACCCCGCATGGGCATGGACAAAGCCGCCCGGCACCAAAATCATCAGATGCAGTTGCAACGGCCCCGGCCGCACCAGCGCCAGGTCGCCCGGCGCGCCCTCGCCCACCCGGACCAGCCCCGCCGCACCCAGCCAGCGCTCCGCCAGCCCGACATCCCCGCTCCGCAACCCATAAGCGACCGGTGCCATCGCACCCTGTCCCGCCCGCCCCAGCGCCAAAACCGCCAGCCCGACACAATCGACCCCCGCGTCACTCCGCCCATGCAGCCGGAACGGCACCCCCACCATCGCCCGCGCCGCCGCGACGATCCGTGTCGCCCCGCTCATGCGCCGGGATAGCGCGTCAGCAGGTCCATCCCCGGCAAATAAGGCTCGCCGCGAAAATTGACCGCATTGACAAAGCGCCCGGCACAGGTCGCCAACTGCCGGTCGCACCCCTGCGTCAGCAGCGCCAGCGTCCCCGGCTCTACCACAAAGGGTGGCGGATCAGTCAGCGTCACACCCGCCGCATCATTATCCGCCACCCCCTGCGTCAGCCCCGCATTGGCCCCGCCCAGCCAACGCAACGTGCCGAACGCATAGTCCCCCGCCGCCAGCCCGCCGATCGCCACCACCGCATCCACCACGCCCGTCACCGTCACCACGCGCCGCCGCCCGGCCATATCCACCCGGCACGCCCGGTCGCCCAGCCGCGCGCGGCAATCGGGCGCGGTCGATGGCACCACCGCCGCCCCCAGCACCGCCGCCGCCCCGACCAGCTCCGCGGTAAAGGCCGCCCCCTTGCGCGCCACCGCGCCCATCTCGCCCGACGCCAGCAACAGCCACAGCGCCCCCGGTGCCTCCCATTGCGTCAGCCGCAATTCCAGCGCCGCCCCGTCCCAGCGCCCCGCCATCAGGTCCGCCTCGCTGATCGCCTCGCTCGTCAGCGCCCCGCCGACATCGCTATCCTCGCCGTCCAGCCCGATGCCGCTGCGGATGGCCGATGGCGTCATCCCTGGCGCGGCGCGATACAGCAGCCCGCCGATCATCAGGTCGCGATCATGGCTGGTCAGCCCGATCGTCACCCCGTCGCGCCGTTCGATCCGCCAGCAAAAGGCCAGCGTATTAAGCGGCTGACCCAGCATCTCCCCCACGCTCATTCGCGTATCTCCACCAACGGCACCGACGGCGCTTCCCCGGCGGCAAAGGTCGCGCGGTTGATGTCGATCCGGTCCTCGGCAAAGCGCACCGGCACGTCGAAGCGGAACCCGGCGGTCAGCAGCACGCCGTCCGCCGGTGCCGCGTCGAACGCTATCACCCCCAGCCCGGCATGGCTCCATCCGCTGCTCATCTCGACCCCATCGGCCGCCACCCGGATCGTCCCCGCTACCGGCCGGGTGATAATCCGCCCCTGCGCCTCCGCGCCGACCCCATAATGGCGCATCAGTTGGAAGCTGGTCCGCACCCCGTCGCCCATCCCCAGCCTCTGATCCAGCGGCCCCGGCACGCTCCCCGGCGCGCCGCTGCGATCATCATAGGGGTCGGCAAAGCGAAACCCCCGCGCCGCTCCCCGTCGCGCGCGAAAGAAAGCGATCAGCGTGGCAATATCCGCCTCGCTCCGCACCCCCGGCCCCGCGTCGAACGACAGCCGCGCATCCGCCCAATCACTGCTGCGCCGCTCATGCCCGGACGGGCTTTCCACGATCTGCGTCGAAAAGGCGGGCGACACGCTCGCCTCCCGCCCTATTCCCAGAGGAAAGACTACATCGTCAAAGGCTTGCATCGCATCCTCCCCATCCCGCCTGAAAAGCGTCAGGCCATCGCGGCATATTTGCGGCAGCGCCCAGATAAAGGTCGCCGCGCTCCCCCGCGCCACCGACGCCTGCGCCGCCGCCACGATCTCCCGCCACTGCGCGGCCTGTTCCGGCATCAGCACGAAGCCCGACAAATAATGCTGCTCGTCCACCGGATAGCCGAGCCGCGCCGTCGCCAGCGCCACCCCCTGCGCCGTCCGCGCGGGCCGCCCTTCCGTCACCCAGTCATAATCTTCCAGTTGCAGCACATCGAAGGCAGGCGCTGCCCAGCCCAGCGGCATGTTCGCCCGCTTGGCCTCCGGGGCCTGCGGGTCCAATATCGTCGGCAGATAGGCCAGCAAATGCGTCACCGCCTCCGGCACCGCCGCCTTCACCGCCGCGCACAAGGCCGCCGTCGATGCCGCCAACACCGCGCCCGCCTGATCCAGCAGCGCGCATTGCGCCGCATCCAGTTCCCCCCGCACATCGGGAATCGCCACCGGATCGCCGCCAAAGGCCGCCCGCGCCGCGTCGTCATAGAGGCATATGCGCCCATCGGCGGGCATCACCCACCACCAGGGTTCACCCACCTGAAACCGGATCGGCAATAGCGCCGCCAACCCTATGGAAACAAAGGCCAGCGCCACCGCCTGCAAATAACCCATCGCCCCAACATGCGCGGGCGACAGCAATGTCGATGGCGGCACCCACCCGGTCAGCGCCGGGTCGCCATTGCCCGCCCGCTGCTTCCAATCGTTCCAGCAATGCGCATCGAACAATTCATAGGATAGCGACCAGATCACATCGAAGCCCAGCCGCCTGGCCTGCGCCGCAAAATCCCGGTGCCACGCCGCGCACGGCGCATTCAGCGCGCCCCCGCTCAGGCTGACAAACAGCCCCTCGCCCACCCGTTCGAGCCGGAAATAATGGCTCATGCCCACATAATGGTTGATCGCCCCGCGATAGCCCAGCGCATGGATCGCCTCGACCACCCGCTGCGGCGTCTGGTTGAAACAATCATCATAGCCGGTCGCGATTCCCAGCCCATGTTCGGGCAGCATCACATCGCCCACGACAAGCACCGACCCCGCGCCATCGCACCGCATCCCGGTCAGTTCGGCCCACCCCTCCTGCGCCCCGGCAAAGGGCGTCGCCCCCGCATCATAATCGGGCGGCACCAGCGAGATGAACATCCGGTCGATATCCCCCGCCCACACCGGATCGCTCTCGTCAGGCAACAGATAGCCACCATCCAAAGCCGCAAAATCCAGCAGTATCTCCGCATCTTCCGGCCCGCCGCTCGCATAATTCCACAAGCGCACATACCAGGCCCGCGCCACCCCGCTTGCGTCCCGCCCCTCGATCGTCAGCGTCGGCCCATGCGTCTCGTCCAGCCTGCGCACGCCCCCGCTGCGCCAGCGAAAGCGCAGCACGCAGTCGCGAAAATCCCGTGCCGTCTCAAGCGCCAGCAGCGGATGGCTCCACCCATCCACCGCGTCCCAGATCAGGCCCGCCAGATCGCCCGACCCATAGAAAACCGCATCCACCCGCACAGCATCCGGCGCAGTCGTCACCACGCTCGCCATCATCGGGCGCGGGAAATTGACGGTCCAATGCGTCGGCGCAAACCGCTTGATAAAGCGCGTCTCCTGCCCCCGCCGCGCATCCGCCAGCCAATAATCCAGTCCCGCCATCAGCCCAGCGCCCCCTTCACCGCCCGCGCCACCTGCCGCGCACTCCGCGCCAGCAAGCGCGGCTCGCTCTCGCCGCCCCGCCCGTTGACCGCGATGCTCACCCGCACGTCACGCGCACCGCCGCCGCCCGCGACCACCTGCCCGCTGCTCGTCGGCACGAACATTTCCGGCCCGCGCTCGCCCACCATATAGGCCCGCCCCGGCGCGACCGGCCCGCCCGTCGCCCGCCCCGGCAGCCCCAGCGCCGCCGTCAGCAGCGACGCGCCCAAACTCACCAGCCCGCCGCCGCTACTACCGCCGCCGACCGCGCCACGCACCGCGCCCGCCGCAATCTCGTCCAGCACCGACAGCGCGATCCGCCGCAAATCCTCGAACCCGAACTTGCCGGTCCTTACCGCCCGCATCAGCCCCTGCTCGATCCGCCGCCCGGCCCGTTCGGCCCCCTCGCCCAACGGCCCCTCCAGCCCCGCCCGCATCGCCTCGACCTCGCGGCTCAACCCCTGCCTATCCGCCCGAACCCGCACCACCAGCGTCTCGATTTCCTCGTCCATGCAAATTGCCCCCACCCATAAAGCAACGTCATTCCCGCGAAGGCGGGAACCCATCTCCCACCCCATCCCCAAGGACAAAGGTAGCGGGATGGATCGCCCATGCACGAATGACGATCAAACTTGTGGCAGCGGAAAACCGTCAATCCGGCATCACCCCCATCAACCGCACCAACTCACGCCCATCCACCCCAACCTCACCCTCATCCTCCCCCAACGCCGCGCCCAACACCGCCGCCAACTCCGCCGGCGTCGCGCGCCAAAACTCCTCCGGCCGCCAGCCAAGCAACCACCCGGCCACCCCCGCCAGCCGCCGCGCGCCCTCGGCAAAGCGCGTCATTTCCCCGCCAATATCTGCTGCAAAATCGCCTTCAGCACCGGCGTCAGTCGCGCCAGCCCAACGACAAGCATTGCCTCGCCCAGCGTCTCCCGGTCCATCCGCTCGCGATCGACCAGACAGTGCCAGAACAAAGCCGCCATATCGCCCAGCGACAGTTTCCCGTCCGCCGCCCGCTCGACCAGGTCGAACAACGGCCCCAGTTCGGCTTCCGCCGCCACCAGCGCCCCGAAACTCGGCCGCAACGCAACCACCTCGCCGCCAATCTCCAGCGCCGCCTCGCCCCTTTCAGGGTTCACAACCCCGCTCATTCCGACACCACCGCGCCGGAGCTTTCCAGGCTCAGCGCATAATTGCGCTCGCCATTATAATCCCCGCATAATCGAGCCGCGTCACGAGAAAGCGCCCGCGCATCCGCTCGCCGCTCTCGAAACTCAGCTCATATTGGTCGATCGTACCCGACAGCGCATGGTTGCGGATGCGCACCTCCGCCGCCGATCCCGTGAACAGCCCGGCCGCCGACACGCTGACCGATCGCACCCCCGCCCCCGACAATAATTCGCGCCATCCGCCCGAATCCTTGGACGTAATGTTCACCGCCTCGCCATTTACGGACAATTGCGTAGTCCGCATCCCCGCCACGGTCGCATATGTTGCGGGGATGTTGCCGTCCCCCACTTTCAACAGAAACGCACTTCCTTTTTCGACGCCCATGGCGCATCCTTTCATCAGTCAAAGCGTGCAAAACGCAGGTTCAGGAGAGTCCCGATGTTTCTGATTATGTCGCTGGTCACGATGCTGGCCGCCGCCCCTTCGGCCGACGCCGTGGGCGCAGGCCGCAAGGCCTATTCGCAATGCCTGTCCGCCCAGATCAAACCCGGCCTCGACAAGAAATTGCCGCTCGGTGACTTCCAGTCGGAAATGAAAAAGAGCTGCGCCGACAAGGAAGCCGCCTTCCGCGCCGCGATCGTCGCCACCGACAAGGCCGACGGCATGTCGGAAAAGGCGGCACAAGCCGACGCCGACGACCAGATCGCCGAATATGTCGACAAGATCACCGCCGAATATGAAGACTATAACCGCCCAGGCTGACGGAACATGACTCACGCCCACTGTTCCCCGACGAAGGTCGGGGTCCAGTTCAGAGCGTGGGACTGGACCCCGACCTTCGTCGGGGAACACGCCCCCCACCCCCTCTCTCCCCAGCGGGGAGAGATACGAAGGCTCGGCAGCGTGCTGCCTAGCCGCAGTTGAGAGGGGGGCTCGACGCCAGCCACAAGCGACGCCTAGCCCCCCTCCCAAACCGCCCTTAGCCGATAGTCGATCACCGCCTGCCACCCGCTCGGCGGCTTGCCTCCACTCCGCATCATCCGCGACCGCACCAGCCGCGCCGTAACGATCCGCCACCCCTCACTTGGCTGCACCGCACCGATCGCCGGATCGATCCGCCCGATCATCGCCGCCAGCCGCCCCGGCGTCTCGCCCGCATCCTGGAACCCGATGGTCAACCGCACTTCGCGCCCCTCGACCTGCTTGCCGCCCCACTCGGTGCCGATGCACTCGCCGACATGACCATAGGGCGCACTCGCCCGCACCGGCTCGCCGTCATACAGGCCGTTCAGCCCCGCCATCAGCAGGCCATCCGCCCGCAACGCCGCGATCACCGCGCTGCGCACCGCCAGTTCCGCGCTCATGCCCCGTCCTCCCTGCCTCGCGCAGCGCCAGATCGCGCCACCAGCGCGCCCGCAAACCACGCCCCGACACCCGCACCACCTCACCGTCGATCGCCACGTCGACACCTGCCTCAACCAGCGCCGCCGCAATCGTCGCCCGCCTGCGCGCCGCCTGCGCCTCGACCCGCCGCACCAGCGCCGCCCTCATGCCAGCCGCATCCGCCGGAACGGCCGCCACAGCGCGCTCACCACCGCGGGCGGCGCACCGCCCTCATTCCCCCGCGCCAAGAAATGCTCCGCCGCCAGCCGGACGATCCCCTGCCGCAACGCTTGCGGAAGGCCGTTCATCTCCGCCGCCATTCCCGCGCGATAGCGCACCGCCAGCCGCCGCCGCTCGTCCGCCCGCGTCGATCGCACCCAGCCATCGCCCGCCGCATCGATGTCGATCGCATAGGCATCGACCGGCAGCGCCTGCGCCACCCCGTCGCCGTCCACCGCCTCGACCGCCTCGATCGCCATCACCGGCCGCGCGCCGAGCCGCTGCCAGCCCTGGCGCGCCGCCACCATCTCGCGCGCACTCCGCACGATCAGCCACTGGCCGACAAATTGCTCGCACAGCGTCGCCGCACCGCGCAGCAACCCCGCCAGCACCGCATCCTCGTTATCCGTCTCGATCCGCAAATAGGCCTTGAGTTCATCCAGCGACGCCGCCAGCGCCCCGCTCTCCTCCTGCGCCAGCATCAGCGTTCCTCCACCCTGACCGTCACCGACCGCTCATCCACCTGCCCGTCGGACAAAGTGACGCGGTTGGTCAGCCGATAAAGCTGCCCCACCGCCCCACCGCTCACCCGCACGCTGGTCCGCCCCGGCTCGAACGCGGCCTCCTCCACCGACAGGCCACCCGCCGGGCTGACGCTCCACACACTCGCAATCACGCTCTGCCCCGCCAGATAGGCGGACCAGTCGATTGCATGGTCGATCCGCGCCTGCGGATCTTTGGCAATCAGGCTCATCGGATCATCCTCCCCCGTAACGCTTCTGGCCGGTCGGGCGCAGGCCGCGCCGCGACCCGCATGTCCTGCCCCGGCCGCACCCCGCCGCGCCACGCGCCGCCCCAGGGCGCATCCCCGCCGCGCAAGTCGCCGATCGCGCCCGCGCCCAGCGCATCACCCTGCATCATGCTGCGCCTCCAACAGCGCCAACCGCGCCTCGATCCGCTCGATCCGCCGCCGCTGCCACGCCGCCTCCAGCGCCAGACATTCCTCGTACCGCAGCCCCCAGCGGTCGCCCTCGTCCCACACATCATGACAGAGCAGCCCCAGCCGCACCGCGGCACCATCGCCCAGCCGCGCGTCGATCGCATCGCGCACCTGCTGCGCCACCAGCCCGATATGCCAGCGCGCGCCCGCGCCCTTCGCCGCCACCGCATCGCCAAAGCGAAACTGCCGCCAGTTGACCGCGCCCCAGGCATCGAGCAGATCGTCGCCGACCGCCGCCACATCGCTCTTCACCCGCGCGTCGGACGTGTTGATCGCGCCGCTCGCCGCATAGACCACCGACCAGCGCGCCGCCGCGCTCCCCAACGCAAAGCCATTATCATTGGACGGCGCAACCGATCCGAACGCGGTCAGCGCCTGATGCTCCAGCCGCAACGCCTCCTGCATCGCCGCCGACCCGTTGCGCCCGACATGGAAACTCATGCGCGACGCTAAATTGGTCGGCCCTGGCGCAGCGGCGGTCAGCGTCGTGCGGATGCGCGACAGTTCGGCGAACGTCCCGCCGATCATCCCCCAGACATTATAGTCGCCGATCACATCATTGGTGACGACATCGCTGCGCGCCGCGAACGTGCCATTGGCGCGATAGAGCCGATTATTGGCCAGCGATCCAAACGACAGCACGCGAAAGCTCGCCTGCCCGCCATCCATGAAGATCGACATGGCCTGCGTCTGCACCGACACCTTGCCGATCGCCCCTTCCAGCGCATAATCCTCGTCGCCCTGCGTATTGATATGCAGTTCTGCCCCGCGCATCCGCTGCAAGCCACTCGCGCCCAGCGCGCCCACATGACTGCGCACTGCCGCGCCATCCGCCTGCCCCAGCAACGCCCGCCCGAACGCCGTCCCGCTCACCGCCGCAATGGCATCCAATTCTCCGCTCGCCGCCTGCCGCCCCGCCAGCGCCTCGCCAAGCCCCTCAATCTCGCCAATCCCATGGCCATGCGTATCGACCGCCTCCAGCCAGGCCGCATGCACGGTCAGCGCCACGGACTTCTCGCCCACCGAAAAATCCACCGCCGCCCCGCCCGCCGAAGACGCCACCGGCGTCCGCACCAGCCGCCCCGCACCATCCAGCGTCCCGGTCCCCGCTTCCCATTGCGCAGGATCGACCAGACTCATGATCACATAGGGAAAGGCCACCCCTTCCCCCACCGCCGCATCAAAACTCCGAAACCCCGCCATCGCCCCACCCAGCACCAACGGCCCCATGCCCCCATCATGGCAAACCTCCCGCACCAGATCGGCCAGCATCCCATCACTGATCCCCATCCCACCCCCCAGAAAAAGTAGCGCTGACACCCCACCAGCAAAATCCTCCCCTGTAAGGGGAGGGGGACCACGCCCGGAGGGCGTGGTGGAGGGGTGTCACCCTATCGATAGCGTGACACCCCTCCGTCAGGGCTACGCCCTGCCACCTCCCCAGCCAGGGGAGGATCAACCCCATTCAAAGCCCGAAAAAACCTTCTCCCCAGCGGGGAGAAGGATACGCAGCCTCAGCGGCGCAGCCGCCTAGGCGAAGTTGGATGAGGGGGCTCCACCTATGGCCCCCAGCAAAATCCTCCCCTGCAAGGGGAGGGGGACCGCGCCCGGAGGG
Source organism: Sphingobium sp. RAC03 (assembly GCF_001713415.1). Classification (GTDB taxonomy): domain Bacteria; phylum Pseudomonadota; class Alphaproteobacteria; order Sphingomonadales; family Sphingomonadaceae; genus Sphingobium. The sequence goes on from NZ_CP016456.1 coordinate 517,788, forward strand.
CGTGGTGGAGGGGTGTCACCCTCACGATAGGGCGACACCCCTCCGTCAGGGCTACGCCCTGCCACCTCCCATACCAGGGGAGGATCAACCTCGTTCAAAACAACACAGCCCCGCAAAAAAGCCCCTCCCCTCAAGGTTCAAACGAGGCACGTGACTCGTTTGAAGGATTGGGGTGGGGAAGTCCGACCCCCGCGCCTCGACTACGAAGCCGCAAACCGCATCAATTTGATCGCCTCGCTATTCGCCACACCCCCGCCGATCCGCTTGACCGCATAGAAATGCACGAACGGCTTGTTGCTGAACGGATCGCGCAGGATGCTCGTCTCGTTGCGCTCGGCCACGACATAGCCCGCCTGGAAATTGCCAAAGGCGATCGACAGGCTGTTGGCGCTGATGTCGGGCATATCCTCCGCCTCGACCACCGGATAGCCGAGCAACGTCGCGGGCTGCCCCGCACTCAACCCCGGCTGCCAGATGAACGCCCCGTCGCTCGTCTTCATCTTGCGGATCACCGCCAGCGTCGCCGAGTTCATCACGAAACACGCCCCCTGCCGATAGGGCGCGCGCAAACTCTGCACCAGGTCGATCAGCTTGTTCTGTGGGTCCGAGGCCGGGAAAGCCCCCGCCGCGCCCGACGCCACATATTGTAGCGACCCGAACGCGCGCACCGCGTCCGCTTCGTTCGTGGTCGTATAGGTCAGGAACCCCTTGGGCTTGTTCGTCCCATTGCCGGTGACGAAGGCCGCCCCTTCCGCCACCGCAAATTCCCGCGCAATCTCGCTCGCCAGCCAGCCCTCGACATCGAACTGCGCATCATCCAGCATCGCTTGGGATGCCGCCGGATTGGCGAACAATTCACCCGATGGCGGCACGATCTCGTTGAAGACCGGCGTCCCCGTTTCGGCCCGCGCGCCCGTTTCGCTCGCCCAGCCCGACACGATCCCGCCCGCGCTCACCAGCTTGCGATAACCCGCCGTCCCCGTCCGCACGACATTGGCAATGCTGCGGATCGGCGACAGCGCCTTGAGCGTCGTGCCGATCAACTGATCGATCTCGCGCGGCACCGCATAACCCCCGGCCGCGCCGGTAGCGCCGGAAAAGCTCTTCAGCTCCACCCCCGCTTCCAGCCCCTGCCGCACATAGCGATCGACAAAAGCACTGCGCGCCGGATCGCCAAAACTTCCTGGCGCCCCGCCCTTCACCCCATCGAGCGCCGGCCGCTGCATCGCCACCCGCAAAGCCCCCAAATCCGCCTCCAAAGCCGCAATCCGCTCCCCCTGCACCACCGCATCAAAGCTGCTCTCCAAAGCATCCGTCATGTCATTCTCCCGCTAGAAAACACAAAAAAGGGCGGCCCCGGATGGGACCGCCCTGAAATTCTCGAAAACCTTCTCCCCAGCGGGGAGAAGGATACAAAGCCTTGCCAGCTTGCTGGCTAGGCGCAGTTGGAAGATGGGGAACACACCCTCATATGGAACAATAAAATGCTAGGTGAACAGCAAAGCGCCCCTGTGCAAGATCGACGCCCGACACCCTTCAATCAAACGGATCAGGCAAAATGCCTCTATCCCGTAAACGCGCCATCCTTCACCTCCTGGTGCCTCCGCCGCCTCGACAACATCGTCGCATTCAGCGTCAATCCCATCAGGCAGGCCAATCCAATCCGCCAGCAACAAACATTCTTCCAGAAGATGAACGGAAGAACCTACCATTCCCCCCAATCCGTCCCGTGGTGGATTGGCCGTGTCGAAAACGACTTCGTTCATCGGCCTGGGCAGATAAAATCCCTCGGAATCGGAATGCATAATTAAATGTGCGAACGGGAGAGGTGCCTTCAACTTCTTCCTGAACAATCTGCCAAAAAATCCCGCTTTGGGCTTGTCCAGTTCAGAACTGTGTTCGGCGTAAAATTTCAGCAAAAGCGGATCATCGGCAAAATCTTCATAAGTGCATGGCGGTGGTAACTGGCCCTTCAACGCATGGTAGGCCGCCAGTCGGCGTACAGCGTGAAGTCCCGCATAACCCCACATCTGCGCCTCGTAGGTATCATGCTCGGCAATATCGGTGGGTTCCTCATGAAGAGACTCGCCCGATTCGGCGAGAACCGCATTAAGATCGGAAATTTGATCCAGCCCAAATGCGAAGCCATCCTTATCTTCGCGTAACGCTTGCGATAGCCACCCCACATTCAAGGCAAGAGCCATGTCATTCTCCCGTTACATGACCAGTAGACGTGCAGGCCAGTCTCCATTTTATAGCGGAGCAAAGAGCAATCGCAACGCACATGTCCTCCCGGCAGAAGGATGGGATACGGAGCATTGGCCGCAGAAAGATATCCGCTAGATAGGAATGACGAGTTCTCTTCTTCTCTGCGTCTCCGCGCGAACCAAATGAGGCCCCCTTCACTCCACCCTAATCACCCGCGCCCCCTCCTGCATCGGATGGCTCACCAAACTCACCTCCACCAGCTCCAGCGCCAGCAATTCGCGCGGCCCCAAACCGGCTCCACCGCCGCGCGCCGCCTTCACCCGATATCCGAACGAGAGCCCATCGATCGCACCCGCCCGCAGCGCCGCCGCCGCCTCGCGCCCGGCCGCCGTGCGCACCGACACCCGCCCGATCACGCGCAACCCGCGCGCATCCTCCGCCAGCCGCTCGACCGTCCCGATCACGCTGCCTGGCCCATGCTGCCACAGCAACGGCACGCCCGCCGCCACCGCGCCGCCAAACGCGCCCGCCCGCACCACATCGCCGCCCCGATCCACCCGATCGAAAATTGCCGCATAGCCCGCAAAGCGCACGTCCTGATCCATATAATCTCCGTTCGTCCTGAGTAGCCCCTGAGCGAAGTCGAAGGGGCATATCGAAGGATCGTAGCGCTCATGCTTCGATACGAGGCTTCGACACGCTCAGCCTCTACTCAGCACGAACGGGCGTGATGCTGCATCGTCACGCCCGCACCAACCCCAACAACCCCATCTTCACCGCCATCCCCAGCAGCAGCAGCGCCAGCCCGATCCGCACCACCCAGCCGATCACCGCCCCGCGCGCCGCCTTTTTCGCGTCGCGCCAGGCGCGCAGCAGTTCGCGCAATTCGCGCACATCGCCCTCGGCCCGCCGGTCGGCCAGCCCTAGCCGCTCCAGCGCCCGCCCCGCGCCCAGCTCGCTCGCCTCCTCCACCAGCGCGCGGATCATCACCATGTCCACCGCGCCCGGCACCCCCTGCGCCTGCGCCACCAACCGCGCCAGCATCTCCGCATCCGCCGTCATCTCGTCCTCCTCTTAACCCCCTCTCCCCAACGGGGAGAGGGCAGCGAGACTTGGCGGCGCAGCCGCCTTAGTCGCAGCGGGAGAGGGGGCTCGACGCCCGCCCTCCCTGGTTCCGTTCGGGCTGAGCTTGTCGAAGCCCTGCCCTTCTGCCGACACGCATGCTAATGACATCGCATGCGCGCCGCCCTCATCCTTCTAGCCCTCGCCATCAGCGCGCTATGGATATGGCGTGCAGACTGGTTCGCCATCGATAGCTGCCTCGACAGCGGCGGCCGTTGGAATGACCAAGCGCGCACCTGCGAACACTAAGCGATTCCTAGCAACGCCCGCTTCTCATCCCCACTCAGAAAATCCACCGCCACCACCCGGTCCCACAGCGCCGCCCGCTCATCGCTCAGCGCCGCCACGCCATCCAGATCCGTCTCGATCCGCAGCCCCGGCCACCATCCGGCCAGCCCCTGCCCCAACCCCGCGCCGATCTTCGCGACCAGCGGCAAGATCGTCTGCCGCCACAGCGCCTTGTTCGCCTCGCGATAATTGGCGTAACTATTGTCGCCGGGCAGCCCCATCAGCATCGGCGGCACGCCGAAGGCCAGCGCAATCTCCCGCGCAGCCGCCGCCTTCAACCCCACGAAGTCCATCTCGGCGGGCGTCAGGCTCATCGCCTGCCAACGCAAGCCGCCCTCCAGCAGCATCGGCCGCCCGGCATTGGCCGCACCCGCAAAGGCGACCTCCATCTCGCGCTTGACCCGTTCGAACTGGTCGGGCGACAGCACCGACCCATCGCCCGGCTCATAGACCATCGCCCCGCTCGGCCGCGCCGCATTGTCAAGCAGCGCCTTATTCCAGACGCTGGCCGCATTGTGGATCGCCACCGGCCCCGCCGCCGCCCCAACGCACCCCAGCCCATAATGATCGTCCAGCGGATGCAGCGCCTTCAGATGCAACACGCTCGGCCGCCCCGCGCCATCGTCGGGCGACAGCCGCGTCACGCTCTCCCCCACCCGATAGAGATAGGCCGCAGGCCACCCCCGCGCATCCGCCTCCACCGACACCCGTTCAGGCCGCAGCGCAAACAGCTCGGCGGGCATCCCATCCGCCCCCACCATCACCTGCACATAGGCATTGCCGTGCAACAACAAATGACAAGCCAGCGTCTCCACCAACCCCTGCCCCGCCGACGCGCGCGCCACCAGCGCCAACACCCGCGCCGTGTCCTCGACGCCACCAACCTTCAACGGACAGGCGCCCGCCCCTTCGGACACCAACCGCATCGCCCGCTGCGCCACCGCATTGCCCATCACCCCGCTGCGCACCTGCGCCTCATAGCTCGCCGGCCACTCCCCCAAAGCCACCGCCCCGGTCCCCCAGGCGCGCGCCAACACCGGCCGGACATCCGCAGATGCCGCCGCCTTCATCCCAAAAAATTTCATGGCTTTGTCCCCGCCCATAAAAAATCCTCTCCCCAGCGGGGAGAGGATAGCGAAGGTCAGCGGCGTGAGCCGCCTACCGTAGCTTGGAGAGGGGGCTCAACACCCCCATCATCTGAAACCTAAAAATCCTCCCCTGTAAGGGGAGGGGGACCGGCGAAGCCGGTGGAGGGGTGTCACCCTATCGAGAGGGCGACACCCCTCCGTCAGGGCTACGCCCTGCCACCTCCCCTGCCAGGGGAGGATCGCATCAGCCACACCACCCTCACCTATTCCGCGCCAACACCCGGTCGCAGGTCGAGTTCGTGCCCTCGCTCTTGCCGATCACCCGCCCGGCCAGCGCACCCGCGCCCGCGCCCAGCAGCGTCTCGCCAACCCCGCCGCCTGCCAGCAACCCGACGCCAGCGCCACCGGCCGCGCCGATCACCGTGCCCTTGTCGCGGCCCTTCTTGCCCTGCAACAGGCAATAGCGCACGTCATCGCGATCACGCGGCGCAGCCCGCGCCACCCGCGCCCGCTCCTTGCTGCTCAGCGACGCCGCCAGCACCGGCGAGGCCACCAACGTCACGCCGACCAGGGCACCCAAAATCTTGACCGTCTTCATGCCTATAACTCCGCAAATCCAGATATGTTGGACCCGAAACGGATAGAGCGGCCAGCGGGTTCCGTCATTCCATCTGCTCGTCCCGGCGCCAACTGACCATAATTCCGACCAGCAACCAGAGGATCCAGACCAACCAATAAGCCAAAAGCGGAGCCGCTTCCCACGCCAGGGGCAGGAGTCGTAAGTGAAACCCGACCCATAGGATGACCAGTCCGGCAAACAATTGAAGCGACGGGAAACAGGCATCGCCGTTCATGTGCCCCGCCATTTTCCACTTCCATCCTCCACTATGATCGCAGGCGCATACAAGGCGAAGGCAAAGCGTAGAAAAGGCCACATGAAAAGCAGCGTCATCGGAAAGGCGAGCATTTCCACGACCGGAATATAATCGTTGAAACAGTCGTCAAAGCTGCCCGTAAACTCGCGCCCGGCACAACGGACATTCCGCGCCACGCTGGGACCATAGAGAAAGGCGAAGGGGTAGCCGAGCCATAGAGGGATGCCCAGCGAAGCCAGCCAGAAGCGCAGTCGTTCGTCCATGCAAGCCCTCCCCTGCTTTCCCTCTAGCACAGGCTCACAACCCCCGCACCTGCGCCACGCCCTGCCGCCCCAGCATCAATTCGCTCAGCGCCCACACCAGCGCATCCGCCCGGTCCGGCGATCGCCCCGGCCCCTCATAGCCGCCGCCCAGCACCAGCCCGCACATCTCATCCTCCAGCTCCGGGAAAGCCCCGCGATGCGCCACCCGCCCGGCTTCGTACAAAGCCGCCACTGGCTCGGCCCGCGCCACCTTGCCCCGGCTCGCATGGACCAGCCGCACCGGCAGCGCCTCCTCCGCCGCGCGCAGCACGCTGGTCACCATCGCGCCGCCATTATTCGCCTCGGCCACCACCTTGTCCGCGCCATGCACCAGCGCCGCCGCCGCCGCCGCGCGCGCCCAGACTTCGGGCGAGCAGCCCTCGACACTCGCGTCCGCGATCACATAGCCGCGCCCGTCCCGGCCGAGGCCCACCACCACGATCCCGCACGCATCGCCATGCGCGGACGCGGGCGGATCGACCGCCACCACCACCCGCGTCAGCAGCGCCGCGTCGCCCGCGCCGCCCGGCACATGCGCCACCCGGCACCGCTCGATCAGGTCGCGGCTCCACAAAGCCCCCGCCACCTCCTCGATCAATTCGCCGTCCAATTCCTGCCGCCCCAGCCGCGTGCCGCCATAGCTGCGCGTCATCGCCGCGATGAAGCCATCGGCCAGGTTGGCTTTATTCTCCACCGTCCGCCCGCGCGTCACCACTACATCGCCATCCGCCACCAGCCGCCGCACCAGCGCCACCGGCCGCGGCGTCGTCGTCGCCATCACCCGTGGCGCACTGCCCAGCCGCATCGTCATCATCAGATTATCCCAGGCGCTTTCCGCAAAAGGCCATTTGGCGATCTCGTCGGCCCAGCCATGGCTGAACTGCGGCCCGCGCAAACTCTCCGGCTCCGCCGCCCCGAACAGGGTCGCCACCGCGCCATTGGGCCAGATCAGCTTGCGCAGCGCCGGCGCAAAGACCGGGCGGCACCACCAGGGCGCAATCGCCAGCAGGCCCGACGCGCCTTCCACCATCACCCGCCGCGCCTCGCCCAGCGTCGCGCCCACCAGCGCGATCCGCGCGCCCGGATCAGCCTCGGCAATCCCGCGCACCCATTCCGCCCCGGCCCGCGTCTTGCCAAAGCCGCGCCCCGCCATCATCAGCCAGATGCGCCAGTCGCCCGGCGGTGCTACCTGCCCCGGCCGCGCCACCGCACCCCAATCATGCGCCAGCGCCTCGCTCGCCACCGGCCCCAGCGACCGCAACAGCCGGTCGCGCTCGCCCGGCCGCTCGGCCAGCCATTCGATATGCGAACTCTGCATCGCCCTCCCCTTATCGGGGCGGCGACACCGCCCCTATTTGCGCGGGGCCATGCCCCCGAACGTCACGATGCTCGCCGCGCCACCCTTGCCGATCGCCGCCACGCCGATGAAATGATCATCGACCACCACATCCTTCAGCACCGTCTCGGTCGCGCCGGTCACGACCCGGCTGTCCGCCCAATCCTGCGCATCGGCCCGCCGCCAAAACACCTTGTACGCGCTCGCCCCCGGCACTGCGTCCCAGAACACCCGCGTATCCATCGACAGCGCGCCATCAAGCGACACGACCGCAGGCGCAGCCGGCGCGTTCGCCAGCGTCCGCAACGCCGCGACATTGAGCGCCGTCACCTTCGCCAGATAGGGAAAGTCCATCCCCTTGACGGTATCGCCATAATCCCGGCCACCCTCGACGCGCAGATCCTGATGTTGCCGGTCGTAATTTTCGATCCCCACCGAAAAGCGCACGGCGGGATAGCCCGCCTCCAGCAGCGGCGTATGATCGCCACCGCGCCCGAAGCGATCGGGCCGCCGCACCGCGAACACGTCCAGCCCGATCTGCGGATTGGCCTCGGCAATGTCATCGATCGCCTTGGCCAGCGCCCGCGACGGCCCATCATCCTCGCCACCGATGCCCCGCCGCGTCAGCCCCGCCTTGGCATCCTCGGCCGACCGTATCCCTTCGGAAAACACCCGCACCCGGTCAGAAACGATCCGGCCATTCTGCCCGGTCGTGTTGCCGACAATATCGTTGTTCAGCATCGCCCGTACCTGCCAGCCGCGCGCCTTGGCGGCGTTCGCCAGCAGCTTGCCGCCCAACAAACCCTGCTCCTCACCCGACAGCAAAGCGTAAACGATCGTCCCGTCGAACTTCTCTCCGGCAAGCACCCGCGCCGCTTCCATCACCAGCGCGCTACCCGACCCATTATCATTCGCGCCCGGCGCATCGCTGGTAAAGTCCATCACATCGCTGACCCGGCTGTCGATATGCGCGGCGATGATCACCACCTGATTCGGATCACCCGTCCCAGTCTGGATCGCCAGCACATCCACCACATCCGCGCCATTGGGCACCCGCGGCCCGGTAAAGCGCTCCGACACGCTCTCGACCTTCAAACACCCGCCGCACGTCTTGCCGATCGCGGCAAACTCCTTCGCCGCCCAAGCCCGCGCCGCCCCAATCCCCCGCTTGGGGTCGCTCGCCGACGAAAGCGTATGCCGCGTCCCGAAACTCACCAGTTTCTCGACCGTCGCCTTGAGCCGCGCCGGATCAGGCGCCTGGGTCTGCGCGATGGCAGGAGTGGAAAGCGCCGAAGCAGCAACGAGCAAAGTCAGGATTTTCATGAACGCCACCCTATCGCCTGTTACACGCCTGTAAAGCCGTCTTCCCCGTCCATCTAAAGCCCTCTCCCGCGAAGGACGGGAGAGGGCTAGCAATGCCTCCCCTCCCGCTGGCGGGAGGGGCCGGGGGTGGGCCTGCGCAACCCCCGCAAATCGTTCCCAACTATCCCTTTCAGTGTGATCCCCCATTTCCCACTTGACGACCCGCCCTGCCGCATCACAACTGCCCCGTCCGGCTCGCACGAGCCGGACCATTTGGGGGGATCATCAATGAACATCGTTACAGGCGCCGTCACCGGCGTCATTGCCTGCCTGTGCGCGACCACCGCCATGGCGCAGGTCACCACCATGCCTGCCGCGCCCGTCGCCACCATCATCGCCTCGCCCGGCGGCAATGTCCTGCGCGCCGGCACGCAGATCGCGCTGCGCACTGCCGAACCGCTGACGACCGAAGGCAAATTGCTGCGCATCGGTCAGCGCGTCCAGCTCGAAGTCGCCGAAGCCGTGCTGCTCAACAACCAGGTCATCATTCCCGCGGGCAGTCCCGCCGTCGGCGAGATTACCGAGGTCCGCAACAAGGGCATGTGGGGCAAATCGGGCCGCATCAACGCACGCGTCCTCTACGTCCGCGCCAACGGCACCCAGATCCGCCTGACCGGCCAGTTCGATGACAAGGGCAAGGCCGGCACTGCCGGCGTCGTCGCCGCCATCGCCTTCATCCCGATCGCGGGCTTCGTCACCACCGGCACCAGCGCCAAAATCCCGCTCGGCGCGCCCGTCACCGGCTTTCTCGACGAAGACATCAGTGTAGCCTTCGCCCCGGCCCAGCCGACCACCATCGCCGTGCCCGCGCCCCAGCCGGTCCAGGCCGCGCCCGCCGCCCCGGCAACCCCGCCCAAGCCGACAACCGCCGCGCTGGTCGACCCATCGCTGGAAATAAAGCCCCGCTAACCCCCTTCCCTTTAAGCCCTCTCCCGCTCTTCGCGGGAGAGGGTTGGGTGAGGGGCTTCCTTCCTTCTTTCTTTTGCAACACCCCACCCCCGGACAACTACCTAACGACCACCCCGCCGCCCCGGCCCATAATCGCGTCAACCATCCCCATCAGGAGACGACGCATGAGCGAACATGGCCAGGATCTGCACAGCCTCTTCCCGCAAGCCACCGACCGGCTGCACGACCTCAAACTCAACGACGCGCATTTCCGCACGCTGGCGGATCGCTATCACGCCCTGCTCGGTGAAATCACCCCGATCGAGGACGGCACCGCCCCCGCCTCGGACGAGCGGCTGGAGGATCTCAAGAAACAGCGCCTCGCCCTGCTCGACCAGATCGGCACGCTGATCGCCGCCGAACCCGCCTGACACCGCATGGCGGCGGCCCCCCTCACGTCCCCGTCGCCGCCCGCTTGCGCGCAATCTCGTCCATCGCGCGGCGCAGGCGCGCCACCGCGTCGGGGCTGTCGGGCCGCTGCACCCCCGCCGCCGCGCGATAGGCCGCCACCTTGTCGCGATGCCGGATCAACAGTTGCAGCGCCAGTTTCAGGTCGCGCCCGCGCTTGACCTTGCGGCTCTTCACCGCGCCCTCGCCATCCAGCACGATCTCCTCGCTCTCGCTGCCGAACAACACTTCGCGCATCAGCATCGCCTCGATCTCGGCATAGCCGATGTCGATCGCCCGGTCCCAGTCGGCGGCAAAGCGCGCGTCGCGCTGCCGCCGTTCATAGGCGCCCGCGCGCCGCACGCCCGCAACCCGCGCCGCCTCGCTGACGTTGCAGGTCGTGGACAGCACCTCCAGAAACTCCACTTCCTGCGCCCTGGTCCAGCTATCCTTGCGCGCCTTGCGCTGTTGCGCGCGCGTGCCGTCCGCCACCGCCTGCCGCCCCGGCCGCAGTTCCACCCCCGCACCGTCCGCCATCCGAGCCCCCCGCAACGCAAAAAGGGCCGATCCTCCCGGATCAGCCCTTTGGTTCGCCGCGTCATCCGCGACTCACATTTTTCCACTATGCCGATATATGCCAGAACAGCGTGACGATGTCAAGCATAATGTTCCAGATAGGTTATTTCTCCAGCATCGCCTGGATCGTCGGCGCTTCCAGTTCCATCGCCGCGGCCACGCTCGGCCGCGCCTTCACCCTGTCCAGCCACGCCGCCACCTTGGGCCAGCGCGCCGTATCCAGCGCGTCGGACACATAGCCGATATTGATCAACGGACAGCCCGCCGCCAGATCCGCCAGCGTGAAGCGATCCTCCACCAGCCAGCCGCTTTCCGGCAACACACCCTCCAGATAATCATAGAGTCCCGGCAGTTCCTCGGCCTCCGCCTTGTCCGCCGCCGCCAGGTCCGGCTCGCGCTTCACCAACTTTGCCACCGCCCGGTTGAAGAACATCTTGGCCCCCACCGGCTGCACCACCGTATCGCCAAATTCCTCATACCATATCGTCCGCGCCCGCGCCTTGGGTTCGGCCGGGATCATCTCCGTGCCGGGGCGCAACGCATCCATATAGGTTATGATCGCGGTCGAATCGCACAGCAGAAAGTCGCCATCCTCCAACGCCGGTATCTTGCCGAAGGGCGACCCGTTCAGATAGCCATCGCCCCCGCGCCCGAACCCGGCCGCCTGCACCTCGACCTCGATGCCCTTCTCGGCGGCAAAGGCGATCACCTTGCGCACGAAGGGCGATGGCCGCGACCCGTGGATAATCATGCAAACGGCTCCTTTGGTTCGACTCACTGCGCCGAACCATGACAGATCAGTAGCAGATCGCAACCCTCATGCCGCCTGGGAAACGTCCGCCACGAACGGCGCGATCACCGCCATCACCCGTGCCACCGTCTCCGCCTTTTCGCCCACCGGCGCGACATAGTCGATCACGCTGCGCGCCGCCTCGCCCCCCGCCCCGCGCGCGATCGCCCAGGCCGCCAGATAATGCGCCGCCATGCACCCGCCCGCGCTCGCCACATTGCCGCGCGCCACGAACGGCGCCTCCAGCACGCGCAGCCCCGCCGCGATCGCCATCGGCTGGCTCGTCCGGTCGGTGCAGACCGGCATGTCACCGACCAGCCCCAGCGCCCCCAATATCAGCGCGCCCGAACATTGCGACCCGATCAATTGCCGCGCGGGGTCCAGCCTTATGCGCGCCATCAACGCCGCATCATTGGCCACCTCCAACCGCCGCGCCCCGCTGCCCACCAGCACCACATCCGCCTGCGCCGCCCATTCCAGCGGCTGCTGCGTGCGTACCTCAACCCCGTTCATCGACGTGACTATGGCATCCGGCGCACAAATCTCCGCCCGCCACCCCTTCACCCGGTTCAGCAACGCCAGCGCCACGAAACTGTCCAGTTCATTGAACCCATCAAACGTCAAAACCGCAACCCGCATCAGATCCTCCTGTCGATCCAACGCCCCTACCCCATCGCCAACCACCCCGCCCGATCCGATCCCCAGACATTGGCCCGCAAAACCTTCTCCCCGGCGGGGAGAAGGATACGAAGCCTTATCCCCGCGAAGTCCGGGATTAGGCGAAGTTGGAAGAGGGGGCTCAACGCCAGCCGCCAACCGCCTACCATCAACCTTTACCCCCAACCATATGAACCATATACGATCCATATACGCTTCATATAGCAGGACACCCCATGGGCATCGTAAAAATCGCCGACGACCTCCACGAACAAGCCCGCCGCGCCAGCGTGCCCATGTGCCGCTCCATCAATGCGCAGGCAGAATATTGGATGAAGATCGGCATGTTGGCCGAAGCCAATCCCACCCTCTCCTTCAATGACATCGTCCGCCAGCAATATGCCGCCGCCAATGTCGAACTGGCGCAACGGGCCGCCGCCTGAGATGGTCAAAACCCCCGACGAACTGGCGCTGATGCGGCATTCGGGCCAACTGCTCGCCGCCGTTTTCACCATGCTCGACCGCCAGCCACTCGCGGGCCTCTCAACCATGGCCGTCAACGATCTGGTCGACCGCTATATCACCATGGACCTCGCCGCCCGCCCGGCGAGCAAAGGGCAGTACGGCTTCCAATATGTACTGAACTGCTCGATCAACCATGTCGTTTGCCATGGCGTGCCCGATGCCGACACCATCATCCGCGACGGCGACATCATCAATCTCGACATCACATTGGAAAAAAACGGCTTTATCGCCGATTCCAGCAAAACCTACCTCGTCGGCGACGTCGCCCCCGCCGCCCGCCGCCTCGTCCGCGTCACGCAGGAAGCGCTATGGCAGGGCATTGCCAAGGTCCGCCCCGGCGCGCATCTGGGCGACATCGGCTTTGCGATCGAGCGCCATGCCAAACGCAACGGCTATAGCGTCGTGCGCGACTATTGCGGCCACGGCATCGGCCGCGAAATGCACGAAGACCCGCAAGTCCTCCACTTCGGCCGCCCCGGCACTGGCCTCCGCTTGCGCGAAGGCATGGTCTTCACCATCGAACCGATGCTCAACCAGGGCAGCCGCAAAGTCTCGACCCAGGATGATGGCTGGACCGTCACCACCAACGACGGCAAACTCTCCGCCCAGTTCGAACACACCGTCGCCGTCACCCGCACCGGCGTCGAAGTCCTAACCCTCCGCCCCGACGAAACCCCGCTCTCGGCACGCCGGGTGTAGTAGAACAAGTTGCACCCACCCACTCCGTTCGTCCTGAGTAGCTATTGAGCTTGTCGAAATAGCGTATCGAAGGATAAGCGCTACGCGGATGCTTCGATATGGGTCTTCGACTTCGCTCAGCCCCTACTCAGCACGAACGGGCATTGTAAGTACGAGGCGCCACTCAAGACAAGTCTCACCCCCCAAACCTTCTCCCCCACGGGGAGAAGGATACGCAGCCTTGGCGGCGCAGCCGCCTAGGCGAAGTTGGATGAGGGGGCTCGACGCGCCGACATCACCCTCCAAAACTCAAAGCCTAAGCATAGTGCCTGCTTGAACCCATATTTAAGTTAATTTCTCACAGAACGACCTGTACATACATAATTGGTATCAATTAACTTATCCGCCAAACTAGAATTCAAGGCGATGAGGACTACCCATTTGTCCAAACATTATCCATTTTGGTAATTTCGAAAGATATATATGAGCGCTCCTAGAACTGTTAACAGGTTCAGTAAACATCCTGCCAAAGTAGCCATCCCACTTTCTCTCCGCACGACTATAAGCGACCACACCCCCCAAAAATCCACGCGGACCAGGGTGATGACTGGTCAGAATATCTTCGTCTCTTTCACTAACAACTGCAATAGTTGGTGTCCATGTCCCTGTTCTTGGCCAGACCTCAAGAACAAATCCTGTAGGAACTTCGTGCAGCTTGTAACCGAAAGCCTGCGGCTCGACCTCGATAGCGTTGTTAATTCCAACAACCGCATCACTAACTTGCTTATCCCACTCATTATGTTGAAGATTGACGCATAGCCGGGTAGCCAATGCAGAGGGGATCAAAGTCGAATCAAAATCGCCCGAAAACAGACCTATTAATGGAAATGCTGAACCCTTTGTGCGCAAAGTCCGGTCGAGCGCGTAAGCAAGCTCCTCTTGGCAGGGCTCGCTCTTTAGACTGTTCTCGGTCACATAAATCGCCCAGGCTGCTACGTCAGGACTTTTTATCGCCACATCTATTTGGTCCCACAATCTACGTCCCGCAAGCAATTGCACCTTATCATATCCCACTTCCAAGCCTGCTTTGCCCAGTTTTGAGATTATATGATCAACGTCATTTTTCTCGTTATCTTTCCATGCATAAGTGAGCCATATTTTCATAAAACATACTCCAAATTCCAATTGGATATGTTTGATTACACCATTCATATGCATCGTCGACATCGTAGATGATCAGAGTTCCATATTTAATATTCTGTCGACGCAATCCTATTTGCTTTCACCCCTCGTCACCCCCCAACCCTCACCCCCGACCGCGTATAATCGATCCGTATCCGCACCCAGCTCCCCACCTGCGGCTTGCCATTCACGCGCGGGGGGCGGACCAGGAATTGCCAGGCGGCCAGCCGCACCGCGCGGGCATAGCCAGACCCCATCGGCGATTCGCCCAATATCTGGCAGTTTTCCACATGATAATGGTCGACCGTCTTGCACGCGACCAGGCCCCAGCCTTCGGGTGGCGCATTGGCGGGGATATAGGTGGACAATTCGCTATTGGTCGGCCGCCGATACCATTCGGCGTTGAACAATTGCACCCCGCCCGGCCCCTCGCCCGGCCCGGCGACCGCCGAACTATCCCCCTGTCCCGCCGCCGCGCCCTGCGCCGCCTTGGGCATATTGCCGATGTCCGCCGCCGCCATCTGGTCGCGGCTCATCGTCAGGAAGGGGAAGGGCGCGGGCGGTTCCTCGACCGGCTGCTCCGTCGGCCGGGGCGGGCGCACCACCGCCTCGGCCTGTTTGGGCGGGCTGGCCTCGTCCTGCTCGCGCTTCTCCGCCTTGGGCGCGCGCTTCTGCTCCTGCTCGGTCTTGGTCCCCGTCTCGACATCGAACGTCACCGGCAGCCGGTCCTCGACCTTTTTCGGCTCGAACGAGGGCGACAAGGTGAACAGCCCCAGCAGCAAGATGGCGTTCAGCACCAGCGCAAACGCGATACCGCCCGCGCGCTGCCGCAGCCTGGCCCAGGGAATGGAAGAAAATGTCAAACGCGCGAACCGAACCGAACAGGGGAGAAGGGGTCTTGCCCAGACGGTGCCGCCCCGTCAACGCCGTCGCACCAATTCGCGATGGCCGGTGCCCTTGCGTACAGTGGGGTGCGCGGTTCAGCACGGCACGCATCCGTCACCCACCCCCTCCCCCGTTCGCCCTGAGCCTGTCGAAGGGCCTTACTTCCTGAGGAGAAGTGAAGGGCTTCGACAAGCTCAGCCCGAACGGACGCGGGGTTTGCTCTCCCCGCAAAGCGTACATTGTCCCCCCCAAAGCGTACAATGCCCCCCACCCCAAAACCCCGCCACCACTGTCCGCCTCGCTGACCGTTTCACCCCGCCAAAATCGCTGGCGACCCGCAACGATCTCGGCTAGGTCGCCGCCATGCTCAACAGGCTCTATCAATGGACGCTGGCCAAGGCCGCCCATGCACATGCCGAACGCTGGCTGTTCGTCATTTCCTTCCTGGAATCGAGCTTCTTCCCCATCCCGCCGCACCCGCTGCTCGGCCTGATGTGCCTGGCCCGCCCCGAACGGGCGATCCGCTTCGGCCTCATCTGCACCATCGCTTCGGTGCTGGGCGGGATGCTGGGCTATGCGATCGGCTTCTTCCTCTACGAGACGGTCGGACAGCAATTGCTGAGCGCGCTCGGCCTCGCCGATAAATTCCCCGTCGCCGCCTGCTATCTGCGCGAATATGGCGCGGAGATCATCCTGATCAAAGGCGCGACCCCGATCCCGTTCAAGCTGATCACCATCACCGCGGGCTTCGTCGGCCTGCCTCTCTTCACCTTCTTCTGGGCCAGCGTCGTCAGCCGCGCCTTTCAGTTCATGCTGGTCGGCTTCCTGTTCTGGAAATTCGGACGGCCGATCAAAGCCTTCATCGAGAAACATCTCGGCTGGCTCTCCGCCCTGTTCCTGGTGCTGATCGTCGGCGGCTTCCTCGCCGCCTCGATGCTCACCGGCGGCGGGGAGAAGGGCGACACCTGCAGCCAGGCCACCATGACAACGATCGGCTGACCGCCCCGATGCGCGCCCTGTTCGACCGCCACCCAAGAAAATCCGCGCTGCTGGCGGGTCTCGCCTCCGCCACCGGCTTTGCCCCCCTGTCACTCTGGCCCGTCACGCTGCTCGCCCTCGCGCTGCTCATCCACCTGACCCAGAGCGCCCCCGACCGCCGTGCCGCCTTCACCTATGGCTGGCTGTTCGGCGTCGGCCAATTCACCCTCGCCCTCCACTGGATCGCCCACGCCTTCACCTTTCAGGACGCCATGCCCCATTGGCTCGGCTATGGCGGCGTGATCCTCCTCTCCCTCTACCTCGCCCTCTTCCCCGCACTGGCGACGTCAGGGGCGTGGTGGCTGTCCAACCTCGTCATCCCCGCGAAGGCGGGGACCCATCTCCCAACCTTCATCCGGGGGAAGGCGGCAGAGAAGACAGCCCGCCATCGCGGCAAGGATCAACCTTTAGGCACAGCCACCTTCCCCCTCCTCCTCGCCGCCCTCTGGATCGCCACCGAATATCTCCGCGCGACTCTCTTCACCGGCTTCGCCTGGAACCCGATCGGCATCATCCTGCTGCCCAGCGGCGCGGCCATCGCCGCGACCCTGATCGGCACCTACGGCCTCGGCGCCCTCGTCATCCTCGCCAGCGCCGCGTTGCTCCTGATCGCCCGGCGACAAGTGGCGGCCCCCGCCGCCCTCCTCGCCCCGCTCCTCCTCGCTGCGCTATGGGGCTGGCTCTCCCCCGCGCCCGCCACCCCGCCCGGCGCGCCGCGCATCCGCGTCGTCCAGCCCAATATCGGCCAGGACGAAAAATATTCGGTCGAGCGCGAATTTGCCAATTTCCGCAAGCTGACCGCCCTCACCGGCCCACCACGTCCCGCCCCGCGCCTCATCTTCTGGCCCGAAGCCGCCATCCCCGCCTATCTCGACATGGAGCCCGACTGGCGCGCCCGTCTCGCCGCCCTGCTCGGCCCCGGCGACCTGCTGCTGACCGGCGCGGACAAAGTCTATTTCAAACCCGTCGAGCAGGACGGCATCCTCGTCAACAAGCTGGCCGGGGCCAATAACAGCGTCTGGATCGTCACGCCCCAAGCCACGATCGCCGCCCGCTACAGCAAGGCGCATCTCGTCCCCTTCGGCGAATATCTGCCGCTGCGCTCGGTCCTCGAACCGATCGGCCTCTCGCGCCTCGTCCCCGGCGATGCCGACTTCTGGCCCGGCCCCGGCCCGCAAAGCCTGACGCTCCCCGCCACCACCGGCCGCCCCGCCCTCAGCATGGGCGTGCAAATCTGCTACGAGATCGTCTTCTCCGGCCAGGTGGTCGATCGCGCCAACCGCCCCGCCTTCCTCTTCAATCCCTCCAACGACGCCTGGTTCGGCCCCTGGGGTCCGGTCCAGCATCTCGCCCAAGCCCGCCTCCGCGCCCTGGAGGAAGGGCTGCCGATCATCCGCTCGACCCCCACCGGCGTCTCGGCGATCATCGACGCCCGTGGCCGCGTCGCCCACGCGCTGGGCCTCAACCGCGCCGGTTTCCTGGACTCCGGCCTGCCCCCACCGCTCCCGCCCACGCTCTTCGCACGGGTCGGCAATTGGGCACCCTTCGCCCTGATGCTGGCGCTCCTTGCCCTCGCCATTGCCATCCGCCCCAGCAGAAGCTAATAGGCACATAAACTATTCTTTATATCGTTTATCGGCCTAGCATCATACGGGAGTCCTATGCGCAACCAATTTCTCTTCACCTCGGAATCCGTGTCCGAAGGCCATCCCGACAAGGTCGCCGACCAGATTTCCGACGCCATCGTCGATCTCTTCCTGTCGAAAGACCCCGAAGCCCGCATCGCCTGCGAAACGCTGACCACGACCCAGCTCGTCGTCCTCGCGGGCGAAATCCGCTGCAAGGGCGTCTATGAAAATGGTGCCTGGGCGCCGGGTGCCAAAGAAGAGATCGAAGCCGCCGTCCGCGCGACGGTCAAGCGCATCGGCTATGAGCAGGACGGTTTCCACTGGCAGACCTTCCGCTTCGAAAACAACCTTCACGGCCAGTCCGCCCACATCGCCCAGGGCGTCGATGAAAGCGGCAACAAGGATGAAGGCGCTGGCGATCAGGGCATCATGTTCGGCTATGCGTCGGACGAAACCCCCGACCTCATGCCCGCCACTCTCTATTACAGCCACAAGATCCTCGAACGCCTCGCCCATGATCGCCACAATAAGGTGGTCGATTTCTTGGAGCCGGACGCCAAGAGCCAGGTGACGCTCGAATATATCGATGAAAAGCCGGTCCGCGCCACCGCGCTGGTCGTCTCGACCCAACATGCCCAGGGCATGGACAATGACGACAGCCGCGCCAAGCTGCGCGCCTATGTCAAGGGCGTGATGACCGAAATCCTGCCCGACGGCTGGATGCCCGACGACGCCAGCATCTATGTCAATCCGACCGGCCTGTTCGAAATCGGCGGCCCTGACGGCGACGCTGGCCTGACCGGCCGCAAGATCATCGTCGACACCTATGGCGGCGCGTCGCCCCACGGCGGCGGCGCGTTTTCGGGCAAAGACCCCACGAAGGTCGATCGCTCGGCCGCCTATATCACCCGCTACCTCGCCAAGAACATCGTCGCCGCCGGTCTCGCCCGCCGCTGCACGATCCAATTGAGCTACGCCATCGGCGTCGCCGAACCGCTCTCGCTCTATGTCGACCTGCATGGCACCGGCACAGTAGAAGCCTCGGCGATCGAAGCGGTCCTCCCGACCCTCGTCCGCCTGACGCCCAAGGGCATCCGCACGCATCTCGGCCTCAACAAGCCCATCTACCAAAAGACCGCCGCCTATGGCCACTTCGGCCGCACGCCCGAAGGCGACTTCTTCCCCTGGGAAAAGACCGACCTGGTCGAAGCGCTTAAGGCCGCGCTCTGACCCTTAGAGTCATCCCTAGATACTCCGTTCGTGCTGAGTAGGGACTGAGCTTGTCGAAGGCCCGTATCGAAGCATCTGGCGCAGCGCCCGATCCTTCGATACGCCATTTCGACTTCGCTCAATGGCTACTCAGGACGAACGGATTGGGGATTATAGCCGGGCTCTAAGCAACCGGCCACCAACGACAAAAAGGGCGCGGGACCAACCCCCGCGCCCTTTTGCTTATCAGCTCAAAAACAAACTCACCAAATCCGCAGACGAAATCCCCGCCGACCGCAAAAAGCCCTGATAAAAATCGCACCCCTCGCGCGCCAGCAGGTCGAGCTGCTGCTCGGTCTCCACCCCTTCGGCGATGACCTTCAGCCCCAGCGACTTGGCCATATGGATGACCCCGCGCACGATGATCCGGTCGCGCGCCGTCCCGGCAATATCCTGCGCCAGCCCGCTGTCGATCTTGAGATAATCGAGCGGCAGGTTCTTCAAATAGGCGAGGCTCGAATAGCCCGTCCCGAAATCGTCGATCGCCACCGCCAGCCCCTCGGCCCGCAGCGCCCGCAGCAGCGCCGACGCCGCGCCGATATCCTCGATCAGCCCGCTCTCGGTAATCTCGACCGTCAGCCGCGATCTTGGGAAACCGCTGCCATCGACCATCCGCAGCAATTCGCTCATGAAACTGGGCTGGGCGATATCCGCCGCGGTCACATTGATCGACAGCCGCAGCGCCGACAGCGCCCGTGGCCAGGCCGCCGCCTGCCGCAACGCCTCCGCCTGGATATGCGCCGACAGCGGCAGCATATAGTCTGATCGTTCGGCCGTCGCGAACAATATGCCCGCGCCCAGCGGCCCATAATGGGGGTGGTTCCACCGCGCCAGCGCCTCGACCCCGCTGATCTGCGCCGAATGGACCGGATATTGCGGCTGGAACACGATGCCGATTTCGCCCCGGTCCAGCGCCAGCCGCAGGTCGGTCTCCAGCCGGTCGGCATCGACCTGACGGCTCTGCTTGTCGGCGGACAGGATGCGAATGCCCTCGCCGCCCGCCTGCCGCGCATCGGCCAGCGCCGTGCCCGCCCGGCGCAGCATCAGCGTCGCATCATCGTCGCTCCGCGCCTGCGCAATGCCACAGCGCGCGATCAGGCGAATGAGATGATCCCCCGCGCTGAACGGCCGCCCGATCGCGCCGATCAACTGCCGCGCCAGGAAGGTCGCCCGGTCGCCGCCCGCCGCCTCGCCGGTCAGCCCGACCAGAAATTCCGTCCCCGCAATCCGCGCCACCATCGCGCCCGGCGCGACATCATCGACCAGCCGCTCGATCCGCCGTGCGATCCGCCCCAGCAACGCATCACCCACCACCTGGCCATAGGCGGCATTCATCCGCTCGAACTGGCTGATCGACAGCAGCAGCACCGTCGTCGGCAATCCCTGCCGCTGCTCCAGCCACGCCAGCGCCGCCTGCCGCGATCGCACCCCGGTCAGATAATCGCGCGACGCACTCTCGCGCTCATGCCCCTCCGACAGCCATTCGACATCGGCCGCGACCAGCCCCTCTTCGACCCGCACATGATGGACCAGCCGATCGCCGGGGCGTCCAGGCAGGCCATGCGCCAGCGCGTCGGGCGTCCCGCTGCGCAGCATCGCCCGCACCGCCACCAGCACCGCCCGCCGCTCCCCGCGCGGCAGTCGCCGCACCAGGGAAGCAGGCGTCACCAGCGCGTCGCCCAGCCCCAGATGCGCCATCAGCCCGGCGCTCAGCCGCAGCCGCCCGTCGCGCTCCAATTGCCAGTAAAGCGCATCGCCCCGGCGGATACGCTGCGCCCGCTGGCTATGCTTGGCACCGCCGCCCAGCCGTTCGACCAGCCGATGCGCCGATGCCAGCACCGCGCGCAATCCCGCATCGCCAAAGGGGGCCAGCAGGAAATGCGTCGCCCCTGCCTCCATCAGCGCGGGCACCCGCGCCTCGTCACTCCCGTCGATCAGCACGATCAACGCGCCGCCGCCCGCCTCCATCGCCGGGACCAAAGGCGCCATCAAGCGCGCGGCATCGCCACCCTGGCGCATATCGACCAGCGCCACCTGCGCCTCGCTGCGCAAAAAGCGCTGCGGCGCATCGCCCGGCCGCCGCGCGCCGATCGCGCGCCACCCCGCCAGCCGCGCCGCATGGCACAGCCCGTCGCGGTCGCCCGGTGACAGGATGAACAGGCTGCGCTGGCCGTCTGCGGCACTTTCTCCGCTCACTATATTCGTCCCCCGGCGCCGCGCATCGAAACGGCTTAACAGCAATGCGTTACCGACCTCTTGCCCCCGCTGCAACCGGGGCGCTTGCGCCGCTCCTGCCCATCGCCTACCTATCCCCCATGCTTCCGGCTCCCCTCCCGCGCGCGCCGCTGACCGACGGCCTTGGTCGCCGGATCAGCTATCTGCGCATTTCGGTGACGGATCGCTGCGACCTTCGCTGCCGCTATTGCATGGCGGAAAAGATGCAGTTCCTCCCCAAGAATCAGGTGCTGACCCTCGAAGAAATCGCGCTGCTCGCTGACCTGTTCATCGCGCGCGGCATCACCCGCATTCGCCTGACCGGGGGCGAACCGCTGGTGCGCCGCGACATTGGCGATCTGGTGCGGCGGATCGGGCGGCATCTGGGCAACGGGCTGGACGAACTCACCCTCACCACCAACGGCACCCGCCTCGCCGATCATGCCGCGACGCTGGTCGATGCCGGGGTCAGCCGTATCAATGTCAGCCTCGACAGCCGCGACCCCGCGCGCTTTGCCCATGTGACGCGCGGCGGCGACATCGCCACCGTCCTGCACGGCATCAGGACCGCCCGCGACGCAGGCCTCGCGATCAAGATCAACATGGTCGCGCTCAAGGATTTCAACGAGGATGAAATCCTCCCCATGCTGCGCTGGTGCGATGCGGAAGGGCTGGACCTCACCCTCATCGAAACCATGCCGCTGGGCGACACCGGCGAAGACCGCACCGATCGCTATCTCCCGCTGACGCAGGTCGCCGCCGCGATCGACGCCGCGCACCCGCTGACGCCCGTACCCGACCGCACCGGCGGTCCCGCCCGCTATCACCGCGTCGATGGCCTGGGCGCCCGGCTCGGCCTCATCACCCCGCTCACCCAGAATTTCTGCGCCGATTGCAACCGCATCCGCATGACCTGCGAGGGCAAGATCTTCATGTGCCTGGGGCATGAGGATCATGTGGATTTCAAGGCCGCGCTGCGCGACGGTGGCCTCGACGCGGTCGAACCGCTGATCGACCGCGCGCTCCGCCTGAAGCCCGCCCGCCACGATTTCCGCATCGGCGCAGGCGAAACCGGCCCCGCCACCCGTCGCCACATGAGCGTCACCGGCGGATGATCGACGAACCCCGGCGCGCCCTCGTCGCGTCCCCTACCCAGGCCGCCAGAGCCGCCGAGGAGCGGCTCCGCGCCGCCTATGACTTCGTGCCCATCGAGCAGGCGGACATGGTCATCGCGCTAGGCGGCGACGGCTATATGCTGCAAACCCTCCACGCCATGCTGGAGGCGCGGCGGATCGTCCCCGTCTTCGGCATGAACCTGGGGACCGTCGGCTTCCTGATGAACGAATGGCGGCTCGAACGGCTCGACCAGCGGCTGGAAAAGGCCAAGAGCTTCAAGGTCCACCCGCTACGCATGGTCGTCGACACCGTCGATGGCGAACAATTTTCCATCCCCGCCATCAACGAAGTCTCGCTGCTGCGCGAAACCCGCCAGACCGCCAAGTTGGAGGTGCAGGTCAACGGCCGCGCCGTCCTGCCGGAACTGGTGTGCGACGGCGTGCTGGTCGCCACCCCGGCCGGGTCCACCGCCTACAACCTCTCCGCCCATGGCCCCATCCTGCCACTGGGGTCGGGCCTGGTCGCGCTGACCCCAATCAGCCCCTTCCGCCCCCGTCGCTGGCGCGGCGCGATCCTGCCCGAAAACACCGTCATCCGCTTCACCGTGCTCGATCCGGTCAAGCGCCCGGTCAGCGCCGTCGCCGACCAGCGTGAAGTGCGCGACGTCGCCCAGGTCGAGGTCCGCATCGACCGCGCGACCCCCTTGACCCTGCTGTTCGACCCCGAACATACGCTGGACGACCGCATCGCCGCCGAGCAATTCATCGCCTGATCGCAAGCCAAAAAAATCATCAGATTAACGCTTGCCATTCCGCAAAACCCGCTGCTATAGGCGCGCTCTGCCCGGTGAGAGCCGGGCTGCTCCCTGATAGCTCAGCGGTAGAGCATTCGACTGTTAATCGAATGGCCGTAGGTTCGAATCCTACTCAGGGAGCCAACATCCTTCTCTTACGAAGGATCAGCCAGCGTCAGCCACCTGGCCATTGTCACCCCCCGACGTCGCAATCAATCGTGCCCGCAACCAGGACAGCCCCCGGTCCGCCGCCCGCGCGCTGTGAAACTGCATCATCTCGCGCATCGACGGCAACGGGAATGGCGGCTCACACACGATCAGCGATAATTGTGGGGCCAGTTCGCGCGCCAGCCGCTCATGCATCAACGCCAGCCGCGTCGTGCCGGGCAGCATCCAGGGCACCTGGGTAAAGGCCGCGCAGATGATCTCGATCCGCCGCTGCCGCCCCTGATCGCGCAGCACATCGTCGATAAACGTCCCGTCCCGCGACACGCTCACCACGATATGCCCGCTATTGTAAAAGGTGTCGGCATCCAGCGGCTGGTGCAGCACCGGGTTGTTGGCGCACCCCACAACCACATGCCGTTCCTCGAACACCAGTTCGCGCGGATGTATGGGACTGAGATATTTTTCCGGCGAGATGATCAGGTCGATATCGCCATCGTCCAGCCGTTCCAAAATGTCCGATCGCGGCAGCGTGATCTCGATCTGCACCCCCGGCGCTTCCGCCTGCAATGATCGCAACGCCGGACCGAGCAGGACGGTCGTGATATAGTCCGACGCAACGATCCGAAACCGCCGCCGCGACTGCGCCGGGTCGAAATGCATCCCGCTCGCCAAGATGCCGCGCAGATTCAGCACCGCCGCCGCGACATGGGGCGCGAGCGACAGCGCGCCCGGCGTCGGCACCATCCGCTTGCCATGCTGCACCAATATGTCGTCGGAAAAAGCCTCGCGCAGCCGCTTCAACGCCGCGCTCATCGCCGATTGCGTCAGGTTCAGCCGCTCCGCCGCCCGCGTCACGCCGCGCTCCTGAATGAGCACGTCGAAGGCGATCAGCAAGTTCAGATCAAATTGGTCGAGCCGCATCCATCAATCCTATTTGTGGAACTGCATTGAAACAAATCGTTATGATAATTTTACCGAACTTGCCACAGGTCAATGCGAAGGCGCTGCCCGATACGACGCGCCGCATGGGAGGATATCATGAAAACATTGCTTCTGGCCGGAACCGCCGCCATCCTGACGTTCGGCATCGCACAGAGCGCCTCGGCCCAACAAGCCGATGTCGCGGTGCAGGACAGCGCCGAACCCGCTAATGACGGCCTCGCCGACATCGTCGTCACTGCCCAGCGCCGCACGGAGTCGCTGCAGCGCGCCGCGCTTGCCGTATCGGCCGTGACCGGTGACGATCTCGCCAAGTCGGGCATCACCGAAACCGCCAATCTCGGCAAACTGGTCCCCTCGCTGGTCGTCCAGCCGACCGGCGGCACGACCAGCTTCTTCCTGCGCGGCGTCGGTACCAGTTCGCAGAACAGCTTTTCCGAAAATGCCATCGCCTTCAACTTCAACGGCGTCTATGTCGGCCGCCCGACGGCGCCTGCCGGCGTCTTCTACGATCTGGAGCGCGTCGAAGTGGTCAAGGGACCGCAGGGCACGCTCTATGGCCGCAACGCCACCGGCGGCGCCATCAACGTGCTGCCGAAGAAGCCTGAACTCGGCAAATTCGGGGCCGAAGGCCTGTTCGAATATGGCAATTATGACAGCAAGAAGGGCTTTCTCGCCCTTAACGTGCCGATCGGCGACACCGTCGCCCTGCGCGTCGCTGGCCAGATCGTCGATCGCGACGGCTATATTTCGGACGGCTATGACGACGACAAGGGCGAAGCCGTCCGCGCCTCGCTGCTGATCGAACCGTCCGACATGTGGTCGATGACACTGGTCGTCGACTATTATCGCCAGCATGGCAAGGGGGCCGGTGCCGTCCTGCTGCCCAGCGCCGCCTTCGCCGTGCCGGACCTCGAAGATCGCGTCAGCGTGTCCGACCCGCGCGCCCAGGCCGCGATTGCAGGCTATGCCGCCACCATCTTCGCGCCGCCCTTCTGCGGTGGCTTTGGCGGTTTCGTGCGCAGCGGCTGCGTCGCGCAAGCAGGATCCGACGGCTTCCTCGACAATAAATTCTACGGCCTCAGCGCCACGATCGTCGGCGACATGGGCTTCGGCACGCTGACCGTCATTCCCGCCTACCGTAAGTCGGACGTGAAGTTCCGCACCTATCTGCCGGGCTTTGCAGGCGATTTCACCGATCTCGCCGAACAAGCCTCGCTCGAAGTCCGCTTGTCGTCGAAGGAAGATCAGCGGCTGCGCTATGTCTTGGGTGCCTTCTACTTCGGCGAAAACCAGGAAACCGAAAACTTCTTCCGCCAGGGCAATATCTCGACCACCCGCTTCACGCCTCGGCTCGACACCGAAAGCGTCGCCGCCTTCGGTCAGCTGACCTTCGACGTGACCGATGCGTTGCGCCTGGTCGCTGGCGGTCGCTACACTCGCGAAGACAAGCGGCAGTTGACCTCGACGGCTGCGGGCGGCCTGCCCGGCCCGATCAACCCGCCGCTCAGCGCACCCTTCACCGGCGACCTGAATTTCGAGAAATTCACTTGGAAGGCCGGCGTGGAGTTTGACGCAGGCCCGGCCTCGCTCGTCTACGCCAATGTCGCGACCGGCTTCAAATCGGGTGGTTTCTTCGTCGCCCAGCCGCCAAACAACACCTTCGCGCCCGAAACGCTGACCGCCTATACGGTCGGTGCCAAGAACCGCTTTTTCGACAACAAGCTGCAGCTGAACTTCGAAGCCTTCTACTGGGACTATAAGGATCAGCAGATCACCTTCGTCGGCGGCGTGCCCACCGGCAACGGCCTGTTTGCGCAGGGTTCGACCACGGTCAATGCGGGCAAGTCAAAAATCTACGGTGCCGAATTCGAAGCCCGCTTCGCCCCCAGCCGCAACGATCTGTTCAACCTCAATGTCCAGTTCCTCAAGGGCAAATATGACGAGCTGGTCACCGCCAACTTCTCGCCCACCGGCGCGCCGGTGACGACGGGTTGCACCACGCTGGGCAGCCGCCTTGCCAATCCCGGCGTCAACGGCGCGCGCTTCTACGACATCGACTGTTCGGGCAAGCCCACCGCCAATGCGCCGAAATGGGCGATCAATGTCGGTTATGAGCGGACCTTCCCCCTGTCGGACGCGCTGTCGCTGGTCGCGGGCGCGCGCGCCAATATCGAATCCAGCCGCTACATGAACACCAACTATCGCGAGGAAGAAAAGCAGGACGGCTTCATGATGGCGGATGCCTTCCTGACGCTCGACAGCCGCGGTGGCTGGAACATCACCGGCTTCATCAACAACATCACCGACAAGGAAGTGCTGGCCCGCGCCGGCACCCGGCCGATCCTCGACTTCCCGGTCGGCACCCTGCGTCCGCCGCGCACCTATGGCGTCCGCCTCGGGTTCGACTTCTGATGCACGCGCGTCTCTCCCGGCTGGCCCTTGCGGCATTGATGGCGACCTCTCCCGCCTTCGCGCAGCCTGGGCCTGCCGGGGGAGACGCTTTCGTCACGCTCGGCACGATGGGCGGCCCGGTCCCCAGCCGGGACCGGTCGCAGCCCGCCAATGCGCTGACGCATGACGGGCGCGTCTATCTGGTCGATGCGGGCGACGGCACGGTTCAGCAACTGGCGCGGGCAGGCATCCTCCTGCCTGCGGTCAAGGCCGTGTTCCTCAGCCACCTCCATGTCGATCACACCGGCGGCCTGTCGGCGGTGCTCGGCTTGCGCAACCAGACCAATATCAACGATCCGCTCACCGTCTACGGCCCTCCCGGCACGCGCGAACTGGTCGCGGGCATGGTCGCCTCGATGCAGCCCGCCGCCCGCGTCGGCTATGGCATTCCCGGCAAGCCCTGGACGCCCCCTGCCCAGACCGTGGACGTGATCGAACTGACCGATGGCGAAAGCATCAAGGTCGATGGCATGACCGTCACCACCGCGCAGAACAGCCATTATGACTTCGCCCCCGGCAGCGTCGAGGATCGCAACTACAAGTCGCTCTCGCTGCGCTTCGACCTGCCCGGCCGGTCGATCGTCTATACCGGCGACACCGGCCCCAGCGCGGCGGTCGAAAAACTAGCCAAGGGCGCGGACCTCCTTGTCAGCGAGATGATCGACATGGACGGCACGCTGGCCAATGTCGCGCGCAATTCGCCGAACATGCCAGCCCCCGCCAAGCAGCAACTCGAACAGCATCTCTCCACCCATCATCTGACCCCCGATGCGGTCGGACGGCTCGCCGCTGGCGCCGGCGTCAAGTCGCTGGTGGTCACCCATTTCGCCGCAGGCACGCCCGATCCGGCGCGCACCCGCAGCTATGTCACCCAGATCCGCACGCATTTTCGCGGGCCGATCGCCATCGCCAATGATCTCGACCGTTTCTGAAAGGCACTTCATGCAAGCCTGTAATATCCTCGTCATCGGTGGCGGCATCGGTGGCCTGACCGCCGCCATCGCCCTGCGCGCGCGCGGCTTTGCTGTCACGGTGATCGAACGCGATCCCGACTGGTCGGTCTATGGCGTCGGCATCATCCAGCAATCGAACGTCATCCGCGCCATGTCGCAACTCGGCCTCATCGACGAATATGTCTCGGCAGGCGTCGGCTTCGACGCGGTCGAAATCTACACCCCCACTGGCGTCCGCGTCGCGCGCGTCCCCACCCCCCGGCTGGTCGATGGCTATCCCGCCAATATGGGCATCGGCCGTCCTGCCCTGCACAAGATGCTGGGCGACCGCACGATCGCCAGCGGCGCGCATGTGCTGCTGGGCGTCACCGCGACCGAATGGAACGACGATGGCGAAGGGGTGGACGTCCGCTTCTCGAACGGCTCATCCGAACGCTACGACCTGGTGATCGGCGCCGACGGCGTCTATTCGCAGACCCGCGCGATGCTCTTCCCCGACGCCCCGCGCCCCGAATTTACCGGTCAGGCAGTCTGGCGCTACAATCTGCCACGCCCGGCCGATCTCGACGCGCTGCACGTCTATAACGGTCCCACCGGCGTCGGGCTGGTGCCGATCTCCAACGACCTCATGTATATCTATGTGACCACCCCTGAACCCGGCAACCCGCGCTACCCGCGCGAGGGGCAGGCGGCACTGATGCGCTCGAAGATGAGCGGCTGCGCGCCCTTCATTCAGCAACTGGCCGAACAGATCGTCGATGATGCAGGCGTCGTCTATCGCCCGCTCGAAGCGATGATGATCGACGGTCCCTGGCACAAGGGCCGGATCGCGCTGCTGGGCGATGCCGTCCACGCCACCACGCCGCATCTCGGCCAAGGCGCGGGCATGGCGATCGAGGACAGTCTGGTGCTGGCCGAAGAACTCGCCACCCATGACGATATCGAAGCGGCCTTGAGCGCCTATCACGACCGTCGCCTGGAGCGCTGCGCCTATATCGTCCGTTCCAGCATCGCCATCTGCATGGGCCAGATCGGCAAAGGCCCGCCGGTCGACAATGCCAAGGCGACCCAGGAAATGTTCGACGTCGTCGCGCAGCCGATCTGACCTCGAAGCAGGAGCAAGGGCGATGCGACACGCGACAACCCGCCATGGCGTGATCCTCATGCTGGCGGCGGTGATGCCGACCATGGCGATCATCGCGCTGGTCCCCGTCCTGCCCTTGCTTCTGCGCGAATTTGCCGACGTGCCGGGCGCGGCAGTGCTGGTGCCGATGGCGCTGACCGTGCCTGCCCTGTGCGTGGCGCTGTTCTCGCCGCTCGCAGGCTGGCTGTCCGATCGGCTGGGGCGCAAGCGGCTGCTGATCGGCGCGCTGCTGGGCTATGCGGGCTTCGGCCTGCTGCCGCTCCTGCTCGACAGCCTCTATGCCATCTTCGCTGTGCGCGTCGCACTGGGATTGGCCGAAGCGGTGATCATGACCGTCGCGACCGCCATGGTCGGCGATTATTTTGAGGGCGAACGGCGCGAACGCTGGGTGTCGATCCAGATCGCAACCGCCAGCGTCAGCGCGATCGCCCTGATCGCCATGGGCGGCGCACTGGGCGAACTCTTCGGCTCGCGCGGTCCGTTCTGGATGTATCTCCTCGCCCTGCCAGTGGCCGCCGCCGCTGCCATCATCCTGTTCGAACCGCATAAGGTCGCCAAGGCACGGACTGGACTGCCCGACCCATCGGTGCTGCGGAGTATCGGTGGCCTTGTCGCCATAACCTTCGGCATCGGCCTGCTCTTCTACACGATCGTCGTGCAACTCGGCCCCGTGATCGAGGCGACCGGCGTAACGTCCCCCGCGCTGATCGGCGTGGCCGGGGCCGCCGCCAATGTCGGCGTCATGCTCGGCTCGCTGCTGTTCGGTCGGGTCAAGGCGCGGCCCGCGCCGCACCTGCTCGCCTGGGGCTTGCCGCTGGTGGCGCTCGGCTATGTCGGCGTCGCCCTCTCCACGGATTTCGCCCTGACGGTCGCGTCCTCCGTCGTCATCTGCATCGGCAACGGGCTGATGCTGCCGACCATGCTGGCCTGGGTATTGCGCCGACTGCCGCCCGCCACGCGCGGGCGCGGCACGGGTGTATGGACCGGCGCCTTCTTCCTGGCGCAGTTCGTCGCGCCGATCGTCGCGACGGCCTTATCCAGCCTGCTCGGCGGGATGGCAGGCACCTTCCTTTTCTTCAGCGCAGCCGCGGCGATCGGTGCAGGCGTCGCCCTGCTGCGCTAAGGACAAGCACAGCCAAATCTTCAAGGAGTAACATCATGACCACCCCCGTTCGCCGCGTCGTGACCGGCCATAATGCCCAAGGGCTGGCCATCATCCAGGAAGATGGCGCTGCGCCGCGCGTCCAGCAGGTCGGCGGCCCGGCCGGGCCGATGTTTCATGAAATCTGGAATACCCAGGCAACCCCCGCGCCGATCGACGCCGCATCGGGCGAACCGGCCGAAGACGGCATCAAGCTCGCCCCGCCCAAGGGCGGCACCCGCATCCGCGTACTCGACATTCCGCCCGAAGGCGACACCATCCGCACCATGTCGCCCGAAGAGGCCCGCGCCCATTTCGCCGAAGTGGGTGCCAGCGACGCCTCCGCCCATAGCGGCGAAACCACCCGCCATGCCCTGATGCACCGCACCGAAACCATCGATTATGGCATCGTGCTGGAAGGCGAACTGGTCTTGATCATGGACGAAGGCGAAACCACCGTCCGCGCCGGCGACATCGTGATTCAGCGCGGCACCAACCATGGCTGGTCCAACCGCTCGGACAGCAATTGCCGTATCGCCTTCATCCTGATCGACGGCGCGTTCGAGCCAGACCTGCAGCGGTAATGCGGATCGCCATCACCGGGGCGGCCGGGTTCGTCGGCCAGGCGGTCGTCCGCCAACTGCGCCAGAGCCGCCCCGATGTGGATCTGCTGCTGGCGGATCGGGCTTTCACCGGCCGGTCCGCCTATCCGACGCTCGTCGGCGACCTGACCGACCCGGCGATCGTCCGCGCGCTATGTGGCCCGGAAATCGAAGTTCTGCTACACCTAGCCGCTCTCCCCGGCGGCGCAGCGGAACGCGATCCGCAAGCATCGCGGGCGATCAATCTAGATGTGCCGCTGGCCCTTGTCGAAGCGATGGCGGGCCGCCGCCTGATCCTCGCCGGATCGATCGCGGTGTTCGGTGGCCCGTTGCCGACCCCCGTCGATGACGCCACCCCGCCCGCCCCGGCCAGCGTCTATGGCGCACACAAATATATGGTCGAAATCGCCTTCGCCGATGCCGTCCGGCGCGGCGCGATCCAGGGCATGGCGCTGCGCCTGCCCGGCATCGTCGCCCGCCCGGCAGCCGCTGGCGGCTTCGGCTCGGCCTTCCTCAGCGACATCTTCCACGCGGCAAAGGCTGGCACGCCCACCATCATCCCCGTCGCCCCCGATGCGACCAGCTGGCTTATGTCCGCCCGCGCCTGCGCCGCCAATCTGGTCACCGCCGCCTTGAGCGACGCAACTGCGCAACAAGCCGTCACCCTCCCCGCCTTGCAGGTCAGGATCGGCGATCTGGTCGATACGCTCGCCCGCTTCGGCGACGTACAGCGATTGACCTTTGAAGAGGATGCCACCACCCGCCGCACCTTTGGCAGCTATCCGCCGCTCACCACCCGCTGCGCCGATGATCTCGGCTTCCAGCATGACCGCAGCTTGACCCAATTGGTGGAGACCGTGCTTGCAGACATCTGACCCTCTCGCCGCCTTCCGACTGAAGGGCAAGACAGCGCTAATCACCGGCCCGACGCGCGGCATCGGCCTCGCCATCGCCCGCCTGTTCGCTGGCGCGGGTGCAAGCCTGGTACTGGCCGATATCGACGCCCCGGCCTGCGACGCGCTTTCCGCTACGCTCGGCGCGATATCGCTGCCCACCGATGTCAGCGATGCCGCCGCCCTCACCCGCCTGGCGGACCAGGCCGAAGTCCAGACCGGTGGCATCGATATCTTGGTGTGCAATGCAGGCATCGCCGGAACGCCAGCGCCGATGCACGCCATGGCGGAGTCCGACCGCGACACGCTCTACGCGGTCAACCTGCTCCACCCGCTCCGCCTCACCGGGCTCATCGCCCCCCGCATGGCCGCGCGCCGACGCGGCAGCATCGTCCTGCTGTCCAGCATCGCGGGCCTGCGCGGCAATGCCATGCTCGGCCATTATGGCATGACCAAAGCGGCGCTGGCGCAGCTCGCGCGCAATCTCGCGGTCGAATGGGGGCCATCGGGCGTCCGCGCCAACGCCATCGCACCGGGCCTCATCGCAACCGAATGGGCGGGCGCGATCCTCTCCAGCCCCGACCGCGCCGAACGCCGCCTCGGCCTCACCCCGCTCCGCCGCGCCGGCTCCCCCGAAGAAGTCGCCGCGACCGCGCTCTATTTGGCCAGCGACGCAGGCGGCTTCACCACCGGCCAGACGATCGTGGTCGATGGCGGCACACTGATTTCCGACGGCAGCTGATTACCCTGCCACCACCCGCTGATCGATGACACCGAAGGGTGACGCCCCCTCGCCCGCGCGCATCGCGACGCGGCTGCCGAAGGGGAGGAAGGATGTTTTGGGCGCGCCATGGGCGATGATTTCGATCGCGCGGCGTTCGGACAGGCAGGTCGAGCCTACCGTCTCATGCTCCGCATTGGACACGGTGCCGGAGCCAATGATCGTGCCGGCCGGCAGCGAGCGCGAACGGGCGGCGTGGGCGATCAGTTCGTGGAAGCCATAGGCCATCGCCGCGCCATTGGGATGACCGAACCATTCCCCATCCACCTCGACTGTCAGCGGCAGGCAGACGCGGCCATCGCGCCAGGCATCGCCAAGGGCATCGGGCGTCACTGCGAACGGCGCAACGCTGCAGGCGGGCTTGGCCTGTATCCAGCCAAAGCCGGTCTTCATCTCCACCGGCGCGATCGCGCGCAGCGACCAGTCGTTGATCAGGACAACCAACCGGACATGGCCAAGGGCATCGGCGGCGCAGCAGCCCATCGGCACGTCATCGGTGATGACGCCGAACTCGCCCTCGAAATCGATGCCGTCCGCTTCGCTGGGGAAAGGCACATCATCGGTCGGCGCGATGAACTGGTGGCTCATGCCCTGATACATGAGCGGCAGGTCGGTTTCGATCGGCGGCATGTTGAACGCCGTTTCCATCAATTTGGCGTGATTGGTAAAGGCCGACCCGTCCAACCATTGCCAGGCGCGCGGCAGGGGCGCGGCGAAATCGTCGGGTGTAACCACTTCGCCCGACGCTGCCGCCTTGACGGCTGCGGTCAGCGCGTCCTGCGCCGCGTCCCAATCGTCCAGCGCCGCCTGCAGCGTGGCATAGCCCTTGACCTGTGCGACCCGCGCGCCATCGTCGCTGACCGCTACCAGCGTGCCGTCACGGCCTCCGCGCTTCAATGTTGCCAGACGCATTGCTCAACTCCCCTGAAAAAATCGGCGACGGCGGGATCATGGCCCGCCGTCGCATTCACCCTATTGAGACGATACGTCGCTTAACCCGCGTGACCGCTCAGCGTGTCGGCGAACCAGTCGGCGATATAGTCGCAGCCAAAGCTCATATTGTCGGCGCCGACATGCTCGACCCCGCCTTCCCGCTCGGTGAACAGCTTGAGTTCGCGGCGTAGCGAGTTGACGAGCTGGTCATAGCAATCCTGCGCATAATCGACGCTGATCTGCCGGTCCTTCGCGCCATGGGTGACCAGGAAGGGAACCTTGACGCCATCCA
This sequence comes from Sphingobium sp. RAC03, assembly GCF_001713415.1. Taxonomy (GTDB): domain Bacteria; phylum Pseudomonadota; class Alphaproteobacteria; order Sphingomonadales; family Sphingomonadaceae; genus Sphingobium. Next base: position 551,355 of record NZ_CP016456.1, read on the forward strand.
TATGGCCGCCGTTCAGGTTCATGTCCTTCGCCTTTTCCAGGAAGTCTTCCATGGTGTCGGCACCAAAGGCCCACATGACATGCGCCCAATAATGGGGGACGGGATTTTCGCCTTCCCGGTTCAGCCGCTTCTGCTGCACCTCTGCCCAATTATGATTCGCGCCCCAGCAGGCGCCGCTGGCGAAGCGCGGTTCATAGGCGACGGCGCGCGGCGCGAAATGGCCGCCCAGCGAAATGCCGGTCATACCGATGCGCTTGGGATCGGCATCAGCCTGGGTTTCCAGCCAGTCGATCGCCTTGCTTGCCCAATTTTCGCTATGCGGATCGACCGGCAGATTCTGCAAGCGCAACGCCTCGCCGCTGCCCGGCTGATCGACGCTCAGCGTCGAAATGCCGCGCCGTGCCAGCGCTTCGGGCAAATTCGACCAATAGAGCAGTTCCTTGCAGCTATCGAGGCCATTGCAATAGACGACGACCGGATGCGGCCCTGGTCCCGCCGCACGGGTATAGAGCGCGGGCATCGTGCCCTGCGCCAGCGGGATTTCCACCCGCTCGCGGTTGATCTTGCCCAGTTCCGTCGAGCGATCGAAAATGTCGCGCGCCTTGGCATAGGTTGCTTCGCGGCCCGGAGCGCCATGGCCCTGCATCCGTTCGGCCACGAACAGATAGAGCGCCGCGCGCTCCATCTTGTCGGAGGCGGAGAAAGCGCGCCCGGCGGCGATGTCTTCATCGGCGAGGCCGATCAGCCGCTCGGCCATCGCGACCCACTGCGCCATGAACTGGGGCGTACCTGCGTCCGCGCCGGATGCCGCCGCGTCGCGGATCGGCTGGCACATATCGACGATTTCGCCGATCTTGCCGCCGCTTTCCAGCGCGATCGAAACCGACAGGTTCCAGATATAGTTGGGGAAATATTCAAACAAAGCCATGGCTTATACCTCTACTGGCTGAAACAGGCCCTTGTCGGCCTCTGGATGGGGCATGGTCTGGGGTCCGCCGACGCCAACGCCCCACTGGTCCATCACCGTCGGTCCAGGCACATGCACCTGATCGACATGATGCTCGAAATCGACCTCTTCCAGTTCCGACGTATATTCGACCGCAAAGCCATTGGGCGTCGTGAAATAGCTGAACGTGTTGTTCCCGGCGGTATGACGCCCCGGACCCCACAGGATATCGGTGCCCTTTTTGCGCAGGCGGCTGATGCCGCGCATCATGTCGTCCACCGTCAGCATGTCATAGGCGACATGGTTGAGGCAGGCCGGCCCCGGCAGCACCGCAAGCCGGTGATGCGCGCTGTTGCAGCGTAGGAAGCACATGAAATCGCCCAGCCAGTCGCTGACCCGCATGCCGAGCACATCGACGAAGAATTGCACCATCGCCTTGTGATCGGGCGAGTGCAGAACGATGTGGCTAATCTTCTGCGGCACGCCGTCCCAGCGGTGCATTTCGCGGGCCGTGCCGCGGGCGACATCGCTCGAAATCTCAAACGGAAGGCCATCGGGCGAGAAGAAGCGGAAGCCATAGCCGCCGCCCAGCGTATTAAGGTCACGCGGCGCGAAGATGATCTGGCATCCGGCTTCCGTCACCTTCTGATGCAGGGCATCGACATCGGCGCGGCTGTCGGCCGCCAGGGCAATGACATCGACGCGCTTGTCCTCGGCGGCACGCAGGCGGACGACATGATGTTCGTCATTCCCCTCTGCGGCGAAGTGCAGCATGCCATCCTGCATGCCGACATCCTTCAGCCCCCAGACGTCGCGGTAGAAGCTCTGTTCGGCTTCCAGATTAGTGACGGCATAGCCGACAAAGCGAATTTCAGTGACGCGGCTCATAGCGATCCTGCTCCGATGATTGTGGGTCGGTTCGTCCACAGACGACCTCGTCGCAAGCATATAGGGCGGTTCTGCACGATTGATAAAAGGATTGTTTTGATGCAATTCAATTCATGTCGTGAATGGAGAGGCATGTGCGTTTCAAAGGTCTGGACCTTAATCTGCTGGTGGCTTTCGATGCGTTGATGGTCGATCGCAGCGTGTCGCGCGCAGCGCAGCGGGTTAATCTGAGCCAACCTGCGATGAGCAATGCCCTCTCCCGGCTGCGCGCCTATTTCGGCGATGACCTGCTGATCGCGCATAACAAGCGCATGTATCCGACACCCTTCGCTGAAACGCTGATCCCGCAAGTGCAGGCGGCGCTCGCGACGATGGAAAGCGTGGTGGCGACCTCGCGTCATTTCGATCCCGCGACGTCCAGCCGCACCTTCCGGGTCATGACGTCGGACTATATCGCCACCGCCGTTCTCTTCCCGATGATCACCCGCCTCGCTTCGGCCGCGCCGGGTGTGCGGGTCGAACTGCTCCTGCCCAGCCAGAGGCGAATCGAACTGCTCGACAATGGCAATATCGACCTGCTGATCACGCTGGAAGCCTATCTCACGCCCGAACTACCATCCGATTTCCTGCTGGAGGATCGCTACTGGCTGGTCGGCCGGGCCGACCATCCCGCGCTGGTCGAGGGGATCACGCTGGAGACGATGCAGGCCTATGAGCATGTGATGGTCGCGATCGGTGAGGAACGATTGCCGAGTTTCGGCGATGCCTATCTCGACCGGATCGGCATCCAGCGGCGCGTGGCGATGACCGCCCCCAATTTCGCCATGCTGCCCTGGCTGTTGCAGGAAACCGACTGGCTGACGCTGATGCAGGGGCGGCTGGCGCACCTGATGCAGCGCAATTTCGCCATTAAAATCGTCCCGCCGGCCGTTCCGATCCCGCCGCTCGTTGAAATGGCGCAATATCATGTGACGCGCAGCAACGACCCCGGTCTTCGCTGGTTGATCGACACGATCCGGGCGCAGGCGGCGGACACCGCCTGACGCTAAACCCCGGTCATGCCCGCGGTGGATGCCCCGTCGATCGCATATTCGCCGCCGGAGATGAACGCCGCCTCGTCCGACCCCAGAAACGCCACCAGCGCGGCGATTTCCTCGACCCGGCCCATCCGGCCCAACGGCGACATGCCTTCATAAGCGGCGCGCGCGGCGTCGGGCGATGGCGACTTGGCGATGATCGCGCTGATCATCTCCGTCTCCACCACGCCGGGCAAGATGGCGTTGCAGCGGATCGGCAGCTTTTCCGTGGCGCAGTGGATGGCGATCGACTTGGCCATCGCCAGCACGGCGGCCTTCGTCACCGAATAGGCCATATAATTGCCCATCACCTTATGCGCCGACATGGACGAATTGATGATGATCGACCCGCATGGCCCGCCGGGATTGGCGCGCATCAGGCCCAGCGCCGTGCGCGCGGTCAGCATCACCCCGGTCTGGTTGACCCCGATGATGCCGTTCCACCCGTCCATCGAAATCGATTCGACGCTGCCGTCGTTGCTTTCGGTCCCGGCATTGGCGAAGACGATATCCAGTCGGCCGAACTCGGTGGAGATCAGGTCCGCGACCCGCGCCCAGTCCGCTTCTTCCTGCACCCGCGCCTTGACGAAGCGCGCGCCCGTTTCCGCACACAAGGTCGCGGCGGCATCCTCCTTCGATCCGGTGAATACCAGCTGCGCGCCATCGCGCGCCAGCCGCTGCACCGTCGCGCGCCCGATGCCCGACGTGCCGCCCGTGACCAGCGCCACCTTGCCCGTTAGATCAGCCATGTCGTTTCCTTGTCCTTCAGTCAGCCATCAGCGTGCCGGACGCCCGCGCGATCAGTGCCGTGTCGAAATAATAAGGCGTGATGCCGCAAAATTTGTCGCCGCGCAGGTGAAATACCTCACACAGCGGCAGCGTCATCCGCTCGCCATTATGCCGCGACGTCGCCTTGATCGTTACCATCACGATCGCATGATCGTTAGATATGGTGATATCGCCGGTTTCGAGCGCGGCATCGTCCCAGAAGCTGAACACCTTGGTATAGAGTTCACGCAGCGCCGCCTTGCCCAGATATTCTCCGCCAAAGGGCAGGCTGTCGGCCTCGACGATGCGGAAATCATCGGTCATCATCGCTTCGGCTGCGTCCCATTGGCCAGAGCCGGTAAGCGCATAAATCTGTTCGACCATCGCCTTGACGGCGGCATAGCGTTGCGGGTCCATCTCTCTCTCCCAAAACAAGGCTGCCCCCGACCATCGGCCGGGGGCGCAACCTATCAGAATCTGGTGCTGAGTTGCACCATCACCGTGCGCGGCAATGTGCCAAAGCCCAGCTGGTCGGCATGGGCCGGGACTGCCCCGCCCGATGCGCCGCCGGTCGAAGGACCATCGACCACGCCGGTCACATAGAAGCGGTTGGTCAGGTTCTTGCCGATCAGCGCCACCTGCCAGCGGTCATCCTCCGCCCCGACGCGAATGCCCGCGTCCAGCGTCGCATATTTGCTCTGGCGCGAATCAGGGTTGCCGAAGCCGGAGGGGAGGTAGGAACCGCTGTAGCGCATGTCGGCATTCAGGCCGAGCATCAGCCCATTGCCCATCGGCGTGTCATAGGAAGCGCCGATCGTCCCGGTCCATTCCGGCGCGACAGACAGCGCCTGACCGCTCAGATCCTGGCGCACGCCGCCGCCCGGCAGCACGATGTTGCACCCTTCGCCGACGCTCTGCCCGGCATAGCAGGGTGCCTGCGGGAAGCTGGTATAGCGGGCGCGGTTATAGTTGATCGATCCGTGGATATTGAGGCCCGCCACTGCGCGCGGCGCATATTCGAAATCGACTTCAACGCCCTTGGTCCGCGCGTCAGCGGTCAAGGTCTGGAAGGCGAAGATGGGCGAGTTGAAGAAGTCGACCTGCAAATCCTTATAGGCATAGCTGTAGACGCTCAGGTTCAGGCGCAGCTGATTGTCGGCCAGCGTCGTCTTGACCCCGCCCTCGAAACCGCGCGCCCGTTCGGGATCGAAGGTCAGATCGGCGACCGGATCGGCGGACAGCTTGGAATTGATGCCGCCGTTGGAAAAGCCGCCCGACTTATAGGCGGTCTTATAGGCGCCATAGACCAGCACGCCGTTGACCGGCTTCCAGGTGATCGACGCTTCGGGCGACCAGTTGTTGAACGTCTGATCGGCGGTGATGACGCCCAGGCCATCGGGGTCGTTCTGATCGCGGAAAATCGCCGCCACACCGGCATTATTATAGGGCTGGGTGAAATAGCTGTCCTTGGTCTCATGCGTATAACGCGCACCCACCGCCAGTTCGAGCGTCGGCACGATCTTCCACGTCGCCTGCCCGAACAATGCGACCGTCTCGCCATCGGTGAAGCTGGTCTTGCGCGTGGCGAGATATTCATCCTCTGGCGCGGCGGCGCTGTTGGTCAGGCCACCCAGCACGATATATTGGTCGAAAGTCCGCTTGGTCTTTTGATAAAGGCCACCGACCATCAGGTTGACCGGGCCGTCGAAGCTGGTGAGCGCCCGGAACTCGGTCGAAAACGCATCGAAGGTCGAATTTTCGGTCGCCCAGTTGGACGCCACGCTCGACTGGAAATCGCAGGCGCAGGCCCAGCGGTTGTTGTTCCAATTATAGTTGGTCACCGACGTCAGCGTGACATCGTCCAGCTCATAATTGATGTTCGCGGTAACCGCCCAGCTCTTGTAGCGATTATAGAGGCTGCCGTCCGATTTGGCATAGGGGATCTGCGCCGCGAACTCGGCGGGCAACTTGTTCTGATGCGTCACGAAATCGCGGGCGCAGGCATAGCCGTTGAGCTGGCTCTCGCCGCTGGGGCAATTATAGGCGACATAGTTCCAGCTGTTGTTGTTGGTCTTGTTATAGGAACCCGACGCCTTGAGCGTCGCGGTCAATCGGTCGGTCGGCTCCCATTTCAGCGTGACGCGGCCTAGCAGTTCCTTCTCGCCGGGCTGTTCCTCCGGCGCGGGGTTGGCGACCGCAAAGCCCGTTGCGCCCGTCGCGATGTCGAAGGTGGGATAGTCGATCGGCGTTGAGACGTTACGATAATAGCCGCCATACATTTTCGACGCGCGCACCGCGACGCGCACGCCCAGCGTGTCGGTTAGCGGGCCGGACCCGACAAATTCGGCCTGCGCCTGCTGCGCCTTGAACTCGTAACCGGCGCGCGCCTTGAACTCCGGCGTCGATGTCGGATCGGCCGTAGTCAGCGAAATGACGCCTGCCGTCGCATTTTTGCCGAAGAACAAGGCCTGCGGGCCTTTAAGGATTTCCACGCCGCCAAGGTCGAAAAAGCCTTCGTTGATGATCCGGCCCTGGCCATAATAGACCCCGTCAACCACCACCGCGACCGATTGTTCGATGCCGATCGAGGTTGAGGAGGAACCGATGCCGCGCAGCGTCAACTGCGCGCCCGACCCGTTGGAGGCGCGCCCGACATTGAGGTTGGGCGTGCGCGCCGCGATTTTTTCGATCGAGGTCAGATCCTGGCGCTGGATCAGTTCAGCGGAAATGGCCGTGACGGCGACCGGCACATCCTGCACGCTTTCCTCACGCTTGCGCGCGGTGACGACGATGTCGGTCAGGCCGCCTTCCTGCGCCGCCTGCGTCGCTGCCTGCGGGGCAACATCCTGCGCGAACAGCGGCTGGGCAAGGCCCATCGACAGCGCCATGGCGCTGGTCGCCATCGCATAAGCTGATCGTTGCGCGAAAATCCTGGTCATTATTAAACCCTCACCTGATTATATTCTCGAAATCGCATCGGGATGTGGCACGCCGTAGCGGCGCGCCTGCCCGTCGGCCCTCAATGCGCGTATCGTCCCAGGAGCGAACCTGCAAAAAACGGCAGGTGAAGCAAAGGCGCGCAGGGCGGACAAGCAGGGGTGCAAAAGACGCGCCCATGTGAGGGCGGAACGGGAAGGGAATGGCTGTGGCAGGAAGATTGGACGGACGCGTGGCGCTGGTATCGGGGGCGCTTAGGGGGATCGGCCATGCCATCGCGCAATGCCTGGCAGCCGATGGCGCGACCACCATCATCACCGATCTGGACGCGCCCGACAGCCAGCCCGTCATCGACATTCTCGCGGCGATGCCGAACGCCCGCTACCTCCGCCTCGACGCGACCGAGGAGGCGGCATGGCAGGCCGCGCGCGACGCCATCGAGGCCGATCATGGCCGACTCGACATCCTCGTCAACAATGTCGGCGCGGACCTGACCGGCAAGGTGCAGGATATCGAACTGGCGTCGTGGCGGCGGCTGATGACGCTCAACATGGATACGGTATTTCTGGGCACCAAGACGTTCCAGCCGATGCTCGCCCGGACCGGCGCGACCACGCCCTATGGCTCCAGCATCGTCAATATCAGCTCGATCATGGGCCTGGTCGGCATGGGGGAAGTATCGGCCTATAATGCGTCCAAGGGCGCGGTGCGGCTGTTCACCAAATCCAATGCGCTGGAATTTGCCGATGCGGGCGTGCCGATCCGCGTCAACTCCGTCCATCCCGGCTTCGTCGACACACCCCTGCTGCGCAAGGGCATGGAGCGCTGGGCCGAACGCGACGGCACGGTGACCGCGCAGGAACTGATCGCGCAGATGGCCGAAACCACACCGGTCAAACGCCTCGCCCAACCGATCGAAATCGGCAAGGTCGTTGCCTTCCTCGCCAGTGACGACGCCAGCTATATGACCGGCAGCGAAGTCGTGGTCGATGGCGGCTGGACCGCGCGCTAAACCAAAGGATAGTTTATGAGCAATTTTGATTTGACCGGCACGGTCGCGCTGGTGACGGGTGCTAGCGGTGGCATCGGCAGCGCCACCGTACAGGCGCTCGCCGACGCGGGTGCGCGCGTGATCGCGACCGATATGGCGCAGACGGCCACGGTCGCTGGCGCTACGGACTATCGCCCGCTCGACGTCACGGACGAGGATGGCTGGGCTGCGCTGGCGGCCTATGTCGATGCCACCTATGGGCGGCTCGACATATTGGTGAATAATGCGGGCATTTCCGTCACCGACGCGATCGCCGACACCAGCCTCGCCACCTTCCGTAAGTGCATGCAAATCAATGTCGAGGGCATTTTCCTCGGTATCCGCGCCATGGCCGACCTGTTGGCCAAAAGCGGGGCGGATCGGCGCGGCGGATCGTCGATCATCAACCTGTCGTCGGTCGGGGGATTGGCGGGCGCGCCCTTTATGTCCGCCTATTGCGCATCCAAGGGCGCGGTGCGGCTGTTCACCAAATGCGCCGCGCTGGAATATGCGGCGCTCAAGCAGCCGATCCGCGTGAACAGCGTCCATCCCGGCGGTATCGACACCAACATGATGGACACCATCTACGCCCGTTATGTCGAGACCGGCGCCTTCCCCGATGAAGAGACCGCCCGCGCCACCGTATCGGCGGGCCATGCGCTCGGCCGCATGGGCACGCCGCAGGAAATCGCCGACGGCATCGTCTATCTCGCCGCGCCCGCCGCCAGTTTCATGACTGGCTCCGAACTCGTCATCGATGGCGGCATGACTGCGCAATGATCGGCGGTCTTCCGTTGTAAGGCGGATCATCGCAAATTTCGTCATTCCCGCGCAGGCGGGAATCCATCTCCAACCTTATCATCTAGGTTTCAGGTTGTGAGATGGATCCCCGCCTGCGCGGGGATGACGAGCTTTTTTGGGTCAACTTCATCTCTTAGTAGGCCACCTTACAGGCGGGGGTTTTGTCCCCCTACGCCCCACAAAAAAGACCCGGTCGCTCTCAAGCGGCCGGGTCAATTCCTACCCCCTCATGGAGAGCGAGCGGGCGGGAATAGCGCCTGTTGTCAGGTCTGGTGGATGATGGTGAAGGAGCGGCTCTGGAAGAACCATTGCCCCTCCCGCTTCACCAGCTTGTCATTGTAACAGGCCCGCGCCCGCTTATCCTTGCCCGTCTCCGGCTCGGCATAGACTTCGGAAAAATAGGCCCGCGCTTCCGCAGTATCGCCGTCAACGCGGATCATGCCCGGATTTACCAGGAAACTGAGCTGGGGATAATGCGGCATTGCGCCCGCCCACAGCGCGACGATCGCATCCTTGCCCGACACGATGCCTAACTCTGGATAATGCGACAAATCCCAATGGCTGTCCTCGATCCAGAGCGACGCCCAAAGATCCTGATCGACGCGATTGACCGCATCGGCATAGGTTTCCAGCAATTCGCGGATCGCGATCCGGTCCTCGATCGGCCCGGTGAAATTGGCGGTCAAAACGCCTCTCCTCGATTATGTGTCAGCGCAGGATATGCCCTCGGCAACGCGCGGCAACCTGCCGGAAATCGCAGGTTTTAGCGGCAAATCGTTTAGCGCGATGACTTCAACCCGACCCGTTGGGGATTTCAGGCAGATGTCATCACATTCTAACGGTAATCATCGCGCAGCAGGCGGCGCAATATCTTGCCCGATGGGTTGCGCGGCAGGTCGCTGCGGAACTCCACCGTCTTGGGCGCTTTGTAGGCCGCGATCCGCTCGCGCGCCCAGGCGATGAGCGCGGCAGGATCGGGCCTTTCTCCTTCGACCGGCACGACGATCGCCTTCACCGCCTCGCCCCATTTCGCGTCCGGCACGCCGATCACCGCGACATCGGCGACGGCGGGATGGCTGTAGAGCGCATTTTCGACCTCCGCTGGATAGACATTCTCGCCGCCGGTGATGATCATGTCCTTGATCCGGTCGGCGAGATACAGATAGCCATCGGCATCCATCCGGCCCGCGTCCCCCGTGCGCAACCAGCCTTCGCCATCCAGCGCCTGCGCCGTATCGTCGGGTCGGTCGAAATAGCCGATCATGCACGCTTGCGACGCCACCATGATCTCCCCAATCTCGCCCACCGGCAGCGTCTCGCCTGCCTCGTCCGCGATCCGCACCCGCACGCCGGGCAATGGCACGCCGATGCCGCGCATCCGCTCGCTGCCCTGCGGGTCATGATCCTGCGGCGGCAGGCCGATGATCGTCCCCGCCGTCTCGGTCATCCCGTACATTTGCGCGAAGCCGCAGCCGATCACCGCGATCGCCTGCCGCAACAGGTCGAGCGGGATCGCAGAGCCACCATAGCAGATGGTCTTGAGGAAGCTGAAATCCGTGTCGGCGGCCTGGGGATGATCGCACAATATGCGCAGCGCTGTGGGCACCAGCATGATCTTGGTAATGCGGAAGGTGACGAGCAGGTCCAGCACCCGCGTCGGGTCGAACTCGCGCACCACCACGCCGGTCGCGCCATGCTGCAAGGTCCATAGCCCCCAGCCCGACCCGCTGATATGGAAGATCGGCATCGCGATCAGCGACACATCCTGCGCCGTCCAGCGATACCAGTCGGGCAGCGCCGCCGCAGGCACCGACGCGCGCAGGCCAAGCAGGCTGCGGTTGGACAGCATCGCGCCCTTGGGATTGCCGGTGGTGCCCGATGTGTAGAGCATCAGCACCGCTTCGTCATAGCCGACATCGCGGCGCGGATCGGCTGCGTCCTGCGCGTCGCGCCAGTCGGCAAAGAGCGGATGGCCCGCGCCCGCATCGGCAAGCAGGATCGTCGCTGCGCTGTCCGTCACCCGGTCGAGAAACTCCGGCTCCACGACGATCAAGCGCGGCCGCGCGTCGGCGAGGATATAGGCAACCTCCGGCGGGGCAAGCCGCCAGTTGACCGGCACCATCACCAGCCCGGCCTTCACCGTGCCCAGCCACAAACCGAAATAGTCATCGCGATTCTTGCCGAGATAGGAGATCCGATCGCCCACGCCATAGCCCGCCGCGATCAGGCCATTGGCCACCCGGCTCGCCTGCCTATCCAGCGCGGCATAGCTCGTCTCGCGCCCCTCGAAGATCAGGGCGATGGCGTCGGGCGTCGCGGCGGCATGCGCCCTGACATGGTCCGCTACTCTGATCGCATCCGTCCCCATACACCCTCCATTGCGGGCTGCAGCATAGCGGCAAAAGCCGCGCCGTCCCCCTCTCACAATCGCTAAGGGTCATATCTTGGGCGCCAACGCCCCTGACGCTTTTGCCAGTGCAGCGCCGCCCCTTTGCCGATAAACAGGCGAGCAAATGCAGTGTGAACAGGAAAGGATGCCGTCATGGACATTGGTCTGAAGGGGCGCAAAGCCATTCTCGCAGGCGCCAACGCCAGCATCGGCAGGGCCGTTGCCAAGGTTCTGGCCGCCGAAGGCTGCGACGTTGCGTTGTGCGGCCGGACCCAGGACAAGGTCGATGCCGTCGTCGCCGAAGTGCAGGCGCTCGGCGTGCGCGGCATCGGCGCTTCGGTGGACGTGACCGATGCAGAGGCGTTCCCCAATTGGGTCAGCAGCGCCGCGCAAGAGCTAGGCGGCTGCGACATCTTCATTTCCTTCGTCTCGGTCAATCCGGGGGTGGACACGCCCGAAGCCTGGACCACGGTGCTGAACGGCGACATCCTGCCGCTGGTGCGCGGCATCCACGCGGCCCTACCCGCGCTCGAACAGTCGGATGCCGGGTCGATCGTGACCATCTCGTCCACCGGTGCGTTGGAGGAATTTATGGGGCCGCAGCCCTATAATGCGCTGAAGGCGGCAGTCATCAACTACAGCGCCGCGCTGGCGCAGAAACACGCGCCGCAAGGGCTGCGCGTCAATTGCGTCTCGCCTGGCCCGATCTACACCGACGATGGCCCCTGGGCCTATATCAAGAAGAATATGACCGATTTCCATGACGGCATCCTCCAGCAGATTCCCTTCGGCCGGATGGGCACGGGCGAGGAACTCGCCAAGGCGATCGCCTTCATCGCATCGCCCGCCTGCCGCTACATGACCGGGGCCAACATCCTGATCGACGGCGGCATCACCAAGGGCGTGCAATATTAAGCGGGGACGATAGCATGAGCGAGACACAGCCAGCGCGCATCAATTGCGTGCTGATCGTCGGCGGCCTTTATCACGACATGGACTTCGCCCGGCTGGAGCTGTTGAAGCTGCTGGGCGAAGACCCGCGCGTGCGGACTCGCGTGTTCGAGGATTATGGCAATCTCGACGCCATCCTCGCCGCCGACATGCTCATCACCTATACGTGCGACGTCGTGCCGCCCCTGCCCGCGCAGGAAGCATTGCGCCAATGGGTGCGCGATGGCGGCCGCTGGTATGCGCTGCATGGCACCAATTCGGTGCTGCGCCTGTTCGACAATGGCCTTTATGGCAGCCCGCGCTGGGCACCGCTGATGATGGAAACGCTGGGCAGCCAGTTCATCGCCCACCCGCCCATCGCGCCCTATCGGGTCGATGTCGCCGACCCCGATCATCCGCTGACCCGCGGCATCGAACCGTTCGAAACGACCGACGAACTTTATTTGCTGGAACGGCATGGCGACCTCCATGTCCTGCTCGACACCGAATTTGCCGGCGAAGCGACCGGCTTCGATGAGCATCAATGGGCGCAGGACCGGCACCCTGTCCTATATATCAAGGCGCAGGGCGACGGCGCGGTCCTCTACAACACGCTCGGCCATTGCCGCAGCCATTATGACATGCAGCCCTTCCTCGACTGGTGGCCCACCATCGACCGCTGCGCCTGGGATCTGCCGGTGTTCTACGACCTGCTGCGGCGGGGCATTGCCTGGTGCAAGGGGGAGGGTGCTTGAGGCAGGGTGATGTCTGCCTATCCCCAACCCGTTCGCCCTGAGTAGCCGTTGAGCGAAGTCGAAACGGCGTATCGAAGGGTCACGCGCTGTGTATGATGCTTCGATACGCGCCTTCGACAAGCTCAGTCTCTACTCAGCACGAACGGTGAGAGTTAAGGGCACCCCATTCTACTTCACCCCAACGGCTTGACCGGCAAATGCTCGGCGCCCGGCGCTTCGTCCGGTACCGCCACCTCGATCCATCCGTCGGCGCTCTCGCGCCATGGGTAGAGTTTGAGCGCCTTATAGCACGCCCCGCCCAGACACTCGCCATTGTCCAGCTTGAAGCGCGCGCCGTGCAGCGGGCACATCACTGCGCCGCGCCGCACGCGGCCGCCCGGTGCCAGTTGTGCGGCGGCGTGGCTGCACCGGTTGATGAGGGCATGGACCTGCCCCTCATCCTTGCAGAGCAGCACCGGCCAGCCATTGACGATGAAGGGCATCATCGCCCGCTCCTCGATCGCGCTGGCCTCGACCACCCGATGATAGCTTTCCGTCATGCGCGCGCCTGATCCTCTCGTGCGGCCTTGGTCGTCATCGTCCTATAGGCGTCCATGTCATGATCCACATCGCCAAGCAGCGTGACAAGCGCCATCACCCGCTTGAACGCCTGACCCACCAATAATTCCTCGGTCGTGCCGATGCCGCCATGCAATTGCACCGATTCTTCGCCGATATGCACCGCGCTCTGGGCGATATAGGCCTTGGCGCCGATGATCGCTGCCGCCCGCCCGTCCGCGCCAGCCCCCGCCGCGCGATAGAGTTGCGACCGGCTGAGTTCGAGCCGCGCATAGCAATCGGCCATGCGGTGCTGCAACGCCTGGAAACTGCCGAGCGCCTGGCCGAATTGCTGCCGCGTCTTGAGATAGTCGAGCGTCGCGGCGAACATCATTTCCATGAGGCCCAGCAGTTCGGCGCTGACCGCAAGCCGCGCCTGATCCATGACGCCTGCCAGTTCCGCCTCGCCACCCGCCATCGGCTCTGCAGGCGTATCGGCAAAGCGGACATCGGCGGCATGCGAGCCATCGACCAGCCGATAGGGGTCGATGCTGACACCCGGCGCGCCCGCCTCGACCAGATGCAGCGTCAGTGGTGCGCCGTCGCCTGCGCGCGCGGCGACGATGAACCGATCGGCATGGCCGCCGCCCAGCACCATCTGCTTGACCCCGCTGATGCGGCCCCCGGTCACCCGCGTCCGCAATCGGTCGAAGCCAAAACGCGCCTGCGTCTCGAACAGAGCCAGCGCGACGATCGCCTCGCCGCCGGTAATGGCGGGCAGCAGCGCATCCTTCTGGTCCTGCGTGCCAGCCGCTGCCACCAGCCCTGCACCCATGATCAGCGCGGGCAGCACCGGCTCGACCGCGACGAAGCGACCCAGCGCTTCCATCACCGTGATGATGTCCACCGGCGAACCGCCAAAGCCGCCAGCCTCTTCGGGCAGGGCAAAGGCCAGTAGGCCGGTTTCCGCGAGCATCGCCCAATTGGCGTCGGCAAATCCGCGCGGTTCGCGCAGATAGGCCAGCCGCTTGGCCGCGTCATAGCGATCCGCCCCGAACCGCTGCACAAGGTCGCGAAGCATGGCCTGCTCATCGCTGAGATCGAAATTCAAGCCACCATCCCCCGGATTGTCATGGCTGGACCGCGCGCTGCGCCGTCCGGCTGTTGCTGTTTCATGACGCATTTATGCACGGCCAGCGGGCAGGGCGTGGACTGGATATTCCGCTAGTTTCACCATGGGCACGCTGCGCGCCGAAAACCTAACGCTAGTCATAGGTTTTTGTCGCTTGCCCGCACCCCCTGCCCATAATAGCATCTGGCGCATGGAGAGATCAGGTGACACGCTCGTCGCCCCCCGCAAGGATACCGGACAAGCCGCAAAAGTGGCGACCGATTTCCGTTCGGGCAGGCAGGTTCCAACCGCTATTTTCGCGCCCGCCGACATAAGGCCGGCGGCGGAGGCGTTGCGCGATATTGCCCGCGACCTGGGCAATTTCCGCGTCGCGGCCTGCGCCAATATCGCGTCGCGATCGCCGATGACCGATGCGGAGGGCGAAGTGCTGGCCAGCGCCGTGTTCGGCTGGCCCTCGACCAAGGAACAATGGTGGCAAAAGCCGCTGCTCGCGCTCAGTTCGCCCCTGCCCTTCGCCTGCCGCTACGAAAATGAACCCTTCTGGGCCAATGCCCATGGCATCCATACCCGCGCGCCCAATCCGCTGCTCGACCAGATCGACCTCAGCCTCTTCGAAGGCGAAGTGAATGCCAAAGCCGTGATCGTCGTGCCGGTGCATATGTCCTTTGGCCAGATCGCCGCGATCAGCTTTTCGCCGATCAACGACAAGCGCGACGACCTGTCGCGCGAGTTCGATCTCTATAGCGACCAGCTCGAATATCATGCCCGTCGCTTCGTCAACGGCTATACCCGCGTCAGCAGCCAGCGCCCCTGGATTCCCAAAAATTGCCGCCTCTCCAAGCGCGAAGTCGAATGTCTGCGCTGGGCGGCAGTGGGCAAGACGGACGCCGAAATCGCGATGATCCTCAGCCGCAGTTGCGCCACCGTGCGCTTCCACATCCATAATGCCGCGATCAAGTTGGAGGCGGTCAACCGCAGCCAGACCGTGTTCAAGGCGACGCAGCTTGGCTATCTCGGCAATGTCGCCGCCGTCATGGTCCCGCATCTGCCGCATGAAACGCAGGCGTCGGCCGCCGCGAAATAAGGTTTCTCCCCCTGAGAAAGTGTGCGGCCAGCCGGGCGACCGGCTGGCCCTTTTTTTTGTGCCCGCGCGTCCAACGACGCTGCCAACCTATGCTTTCTTACAGAAGCCTTCGCCCGTTCCGCTTCCCATAGTGGCTCCACACAAGAATGAGAGGGCTTAGACGTTGGGCGCATCAGCGATAGCGCAGGGACTGTTTCGGGAAACACCCGAACCGACCCTGATCGGCGGCCGCAACCGGGATACGGGGCGGATCGTCTTTCCCTGCCCGGACGATGCCGCGCGCTGGGAGCCGATCGACCTGCCGCGCCGCGGCACGCTCTGGTCCTGGACGGTCCAGCGCTTCCGCCCCAAATCGCCGCCTTATATCGGGCCGGAAGCATTCACCCCCTTCGCCATCGGCTATGTCGAACTGCCGGGTGCGACGATCGTGGAAACGCAGATCGTGGGCGCGGACTTCGATAGCCTGACGATCGGCATGGCGATGGACCTGGTCACGACCGACTTCGCCATCGCCACCAATGGCGATGCGATCCGCCTTTACGCCTTTACCCCTGCCACGGAGGCCTGAGCCATGCAGGACGTCTATATCGTCGGGATCGGCATCCACCCCTTTGGCCGCAGCGAAGGCCTGAGCGGTCTGCAACAGGGGGCCAATGCCGCCCGCGCCGCCATGGCCGACGCAGGGCTTGAGTGGCCCGACATGGAGTTCGGTTTTGGCGGATCGGATTCGGCGGGCAATGCGGACACGATCGTCAATGAGTTGGGCCTGACCGGCCTGCCCTTCATCAATGTCAAAAATGGCTGCGCCACTGGCGGATCGGCGCTGATCGGTTCCTGGCAGGCGATTGCGTCGGGCGCGCATGATGTCGGCATCGCCATCGGCTTCGACAAGCATCCGCGCGGCGCGTTCAACGCCATGCCCGCCGAATATAGTCTGCCCGAATGGTATGGCGAAGCGGGCTTCATGGTCACGACGCAGTTCTTCGCCATGAAGCTGCAACGCTATATGGCGCTGCACGGCATCAGCCCGACGTCGCTGGGCCGCGTAGCGGAAAAGGCGTTTCGCAACGCGGTCCATGCCGACCATGCCTGGCGGCGCGCGCCGGTCGATCTCGACACCATCCTCAACGCACCGATGATCAGCGACCCGCTGACCAAATATATGTTCTGCTCGCCGGCCGAAGGCGGCGTCGCGCTGGTGCTGGCCAGCGCCAAGAAGGCGCGCGAACTCGGCCGTGATAAGGTGCGGATCAAGGCCGCGGTCATCCGCACCCGCCCGCCCGGATCGTTCGAGGTGTTCGCCCCGTCGATGGACATAGAACGCGGCGGCGCGCCGACCCTGCTCGCCAGCAAGGCGGCATACGAGATGGCCGGGATCGGCCCGGAAGATATCGACCTCGCCCAATTGCAGGACACCGAATCCGGCGCGGAAATCATGCACATGGCCGAAAACGGCTTTTGCGCCGATGGCGATCAAGAAGAATGGCTGGCCAATGGCTGGACCAACATCGACGGTCGCCTGCCGGTCAACACCGATGGTGGGTGCCTCGCCTGTGGCGAGCCGATCGGCGCGTCGGGCCTGCGCCAGGTCTATGAAAATGCGCTGCAACTGCGCGGATTGGGTGGCGGGCGGCAAGTGCCCGGCGATCCGCGTACGGCCTATTCCCATGTCTACGGCGCGCCCGGCATTTCCGGCGTGACCATTTTGGAACGATAAGATGGACCTAGATTTCTCCCCCCAGGATCAGGCGTTCCGCGCCGAAGTCCGCCGCTTCCTCGACGATAATCTGCCCCAGCATCTGCGCGAAGGCATGCGCGCAACGCCGGGCGTGTTCGTGGAGCCCGATATTGGCGGCGAGTGGCAGGCGATCCTGCGCGCCAAGGGCTGGCTTGCCTATAATTGGCCGACCGACTGCGGCGGCACCGGCTGGACGCCGATCCAGCGATACATCTTTGAAAAGGAATGCGCGCTCGCCGACGCGCCCAGCCTGCCGGTGCTGAGCCTCAAGCTGCTCGGCCCGGTCATCTGCCATTTCGGCACCGAGGAACAAAAGGCCTATTTCCTGCCCCGCATTTTGGATGGCACGGATTTCTGGTGCCAGGGTTTTTCAGAGCCCGGCTCCGGCTCCGACCTCGCCAGCCTCAAGACGCGCGCGGACCGCAAGGATGGCCATTATGTCGTCAACGGCCGCAAGCTGTGGACCACCCACGCCCATCACGCCTCGCACATCTTCTGCCTCGCCAAGACTGATCCCACCGCCAAGCTGCAGCGCGCGATCAGCTTCCTGCTGATCGACATGGCCCAGCCGGGCATCGAAGTGCGGCCGATCATGGGCCTCGCGGGCGATCATGAGGTGAACGAAGTCTATCTCGACGATGCGGTGACCCCCCTCGATCATCTGGTGGGCGAAGAAGGCCAAGGCTGGACCATCGCCAAATTCCTGCTGGAAAATGAGCGCGGTGGCGCGTGCCACGCCCCCAAATTGCTGTCGGACATCGCCAAGCTGCGCACCGCAGCTCTTACCGAACCCGACGGCAAGGACGGCTGCATGGCCGACGACCCGCATTATATGGCGCGACTCGCCCGCGCGGAACTGGAGGCGCAGGCGCTCGAAATGACCGAGATGCGGGTGCTGGCCGAAATGGCCAAGGGCTTGCCGCCCGGCCCACAAACCTCGCTGTCCAAGCTGGTCGCGTCCACCCTGCGCCAGCAGGTCGATGGCCTCGCGGTCCAGCTTTATGGCTATGCCGGCATTGCGCTGGAGGAACAGCGGCCGCTCTACGGCAATCAGGCCCCGCCCGCCCTCCATGGCAAGCCCGCGCAGCTTGCCGCGCCGCGCTATCTTAATTCGCGCGCCTGGACCATCTTTGGCGGGACCAATGAGGTTCAACGCAATATCATAGCCAAAACGGTGCTGGGGCTGTGACCGCCACCAGAGTCGATCGACCAGGAGAGAATAGATGCAATTGAGCCGCGAGGCACTGATCCGGGCCTATCGTCAGATGAAGACGATCCGCCTGTTCGAAGAGCGTCTGCACGATGAGATCGCGCTGGGCGAAATCGCCGGCTTCACCCATCTCTATGCGGGGCAGGAAGCCTGCGCGGTGGGCGTGTGCGAGCATCTGGGACCGACCGACTATATCATCTCGACCCATCGCGGCCATGGCCATTGCATCGCCAAGGGCTGCGACGTCATGGCGATGATGAAGGAAATCTACGGATCGCGTGATGGCCTGTGCAAGGGCAAGAGCGGCTCCATGCACATTGCCGACATAGGCGTCGGCATGCTCGGCGCTAACGGCATCGTCGGCGCGGGCGCACCGATCGCAGTGGGTGCTGGCATCACCGCCAAGAGCAACGGCACCGTCTCGATCGCCTTCTCCGGCGACGGGGCGTGCAACCAGGGCACGACCTTCGAAGCCATGAACATGGCGGTGGTGCTGAAACTGCCGGTCATCTTCGTGTTCGAAAATAACCATTATTCCGAACATACCGGCGAAGCCTATGCCGTTGGCGCGGAAAGCATGACCGTCCGCTCCGCTGCCTTCGGCATGAAGGCGATCAAGGCCAATGGCATCGACTTTTTCAGCGTTTATGACGCAATGCGCGAGCTGATCGATTACTGCAAGGCAGGCAACGGCCCGGCCTCGATCGAGCTGGATTGCGAGCGTTTCTACGGCCATTTCGAGGGCGATCCGCAACGCTATCGCGGCCCCGGCGAACTTGACCGCATCCGCGAGGAGCGCGACTGCCTCAAGACCTTCCGCACGCGCGTTACCGAAGCCAAGCTGCTCGACGGGGCCGAACTCGACGCGGTCGATGCCGAAGTCACCGACCTCATCGACCGCGCGGTTGCCGAAGCGCAGACCGCCGCCCGCCCCACCGCTGCCGACGTCCTGGAAGACGTCTATATCAGCTACTGACGCCAGAGGGATCGACACATGGCTATCAAGATGATCCGCGACGTCATTCGCGACACGATCGATGCGGAAATGGAACGGGACGACAGCGTCATCATGCTGGGCGAGGATATCGTCGGCGGCCATGGCGCGCCCGGCGGCCCCGAAGCGATCGGCGGCATATGGGGCACGTCGGGCGGGCTATGGGCCAAATATGGCTCTGACCGCGTGATCGACACCCCGATTTCGGAAAGCGCCATCATCGGCGCGGCGTCCGGCGCGGCGCTGACCGGCAAGCGCGCCATCGCCGAAATCATGTTCGCCGACTTCATCGGCGTGTGCATGGACCAGATCTGGAACCAGGCGGCCAAGTTTCGCTATATGTTCGGCGGCAAGTCCAAATGCCCGCTGGTCATCCGCATGCCCTATGGTGCCGGTTTCAACGCCGCGCCCCAGCATAGCCAGGTGATCCATCAGTTCGTCACCGCCATGCCGGGGCTGAAGGTCGTCATGCCCTCCACCCCCGCCGATACCAAGGGGCTGCTGACCCAGGCGATCCGCGACGATGATCCGGTGATCTTCCTTGAACATAAGGCGCTTTATGGCGTGAAGGGGGAAGTGCCCGATGGCGACTACACCATCCCCTTCGGCCATGCCCGGCATGTCACGCAGGGCGATGACATCACCATTCTCGCCACCGGCATGATGGTTGGCTTTGCCGAAAAGGCGGCAGCACAGCTTGCCCAGGACGGCATCGGTTGCGACCTGCTCGACCTGCGCACCACCAGCCCGCTGGATGTCGAGGCAATCCTCGACAGCGTCGAACGCACCGGTCGCCTGCTGATCGTCGACGAAGCCCCGCCGCGCTGCTCCTTCGCGACCGACCTGTCGGCGCTGGTGGCGCAAAAGGCGTTCGCCTCGCTCAAGGCGCCGATCGAGATGGTGACACCGCCACACAGCCCCGTCCCCTTCGCACGGGAACTCGAATCCGCCTATCTGCCCTCGCCCGACAAGATCGTGGCGGCGGCGGTGCAGCTCCTATCCTATCGGCGGGGATAAGCATATCATGGCCACTCTGCGCGCATATGCGATGCCCAAATGGGGCATAGAAATGACCGAAGGCGTCGTTGCCGAATGGATGGTCGCCGAAGGCGTGCCGTTCAAGAAGGGCGACCTGCTCGCCCTTATTGAAACCGACAAGATCACCAATGAAATCGAGGCCGAAGCCGACGGGATGTTCCCGCGCCTCATCGCCCAGCAGGGCAGCACTTATGCCGTGGGCGAACTGATCGCCGTGCTGGCGGGACCGGACGATAAGGTCAGCGCCGACGAGGTCGATACCTTTGTCGCCGGGTTCAAGCCTGCCGACACCAAGGTCGCGTCCAAGGCTGGTGCCGCCTCGCCACCGCCCACTACGCCGGAACCGGAACCAGCACCGGCACCGGCACCGGCACCACAGGTCGCTATCGCCGACGACGCGAATATCAGCCCCGCTGCCCGCGCCTTTGCGCAGGCGAATGGCGTGGACATCACCGCGCTCACCGGCTCCGGTCCCAATGGTCGCCTGACCTTCCAGGACGTGCAGCAGGCCAGCCTGCCCCCGGTCGCGATCGGCGGCGGCGCGGCGGTGGACCTGACGCCCGTCGGCAACGAATTGGGCGAGGTTTTCGCCAGCCCGCTCGCCAAGCGCCTCGCGGTGCAACATGGCGTGGACCTCCATGGTCTGACCGGCACAGGCCCCAAGGGCCGGATCGGCAAGGCGGACGTGCTGGCCAAGGTCAAGCCGGTCGAAGCCCCCGCCGCTGCGCATGCCGCCCAAGCCCCGGCCCCCGCCGACTTTGCCCGGCCACCCGCTGGCAGCGCAGAGGTCGTCAAAATGTCGCCCATGCGCAAGGCGATTGCCAAAGCGCTCAGCCACAGCAAATCGACCATCCCGCATTTCTACCTGCGCTCGGCGGTCAGGATTGACGCAATCCTGGGCCTGCGCGCGCAGGCGAAGGCGGCGACCGGCGAAGCGCCCAGCATCAACGACTATCTCGTGCGTGCCTGCGCCCTGGCGCTCGCCCGGCATCCCGATGTCAATGTGCAGGTCCATGGCGATGAAATCCATCGCTTCGCCAGCGCCGACATCGCCGTCGCCGTCGCGACCGATAAGGGCCTCATCACCCCGATCGTGAAAGGCGCCGATACCCTCTCCGTCGCCGCCATTTCGCGCACGGTAAAGGCGCTGGCCGACAAGGCCCGCACCGGTAAGCTGCAACCCGACGAGTTCCAGGGCGGCAGCTTTTCGATCAGCAACCTCGGCATGTTCGGCATCGACCAGTTCGATGCGATCATCAACCCGCCGCAGGGCGCGATCCTGGCCGTGGGCGCGGGCAGCCGCCAACCGATCGAAATCGGCAATGCCCTCGCCTTCGCCACCGTCGTCCAGCTCTCCCTCTCCTGCGACCACCGCGCGATCGACGGCGCAGTGGGTGCGGACTTCATGCGCACGCTCAAGGGCTTGATCGAAGAACCCACGCTGCTGGTGGGGTAGGCATTAACTGTTCCCCGGCGAAGGCCGGGGTCCAGTTCAGACCGTGGGACTGGACCCCGGCCTTCGCCGGGGAACGGCAATGTTAGCAGACAAGCCGTTACGCCACACCCCGTCCCGCCATCCAAGCCCGCGTCGTCGCCAACATCCGCGCCGCGCGTTCGTTGAGGTCCGGCCACCCCTCCCGCAACGCGATCGACCGTTCCTCGACAGCCACCGGCAGCCCCGGCGGTATCGCCTCCAGCAGCGCCCCGATTGGCAATCCCCCCGCGCCCAGCGCCACGCGCCCGTCGATCGCCTCGGTCAGGATCGCGTCCGAATCGGCCGGGTCCGCGCCGGGGTCGGGCGCATCGCATAATTGCACATAGCTCAGCCACGCGCGCGGCACCGCGGCCACCTCCGCCAGCGTCCCGCCCGACCGCCGCCAATGCAGCGCGTCGATCAACAGCCCCATCGCCGGATGATCGATCGCGCGCAGTATCGCGCTCGCCTGCCCGATCGTCTTGACCTCGGTGAAAATGCCGAATTCCAGGTTGATGCGGATCGCGTCCCCTGCCCGCTCGGCCAATATCGCCAGTTTGTCGCGCGTCGCCGCATCGTCGGGATCGCTGCTGACGCACAACACATTCCGCGCGCCCAGTTCCATCCCCACATCGACCAGCCGCAGATGGTCGGGATCAGGCGGCCCCGGCTTGATCCACACCACTTCGATGTCGATCAGCGGCAGGCCCGTGTCGCGCAACGCGGCCTTCACCTGCCGCGTCGTCGCATCCGTCCACTCCGCCGCCTCGAACCACATGCCGCCATAATCGAACCCGGCCCGCGCCGCCGCCTCCACCAATTGCAGCGGCGTCGCTTCGGGCATGATGCCCGACGCCATGCAAAGTGGTGGCGTGGCGCGTGTCACGCCCCTGCGGCAGCCATCGCGGCGGCGACCGACGCCTCGATATCCGCCTTGGTCGGATTGGCGCGCAGGGTCAGCCCGCCATTCACCTGCAAATTCTGACCCGTCATGAAACAGGCATCGCTGGCCAGGAACACGCACGCCTCGGCCACATCCTCCGACGTGCCATAGCGCCCCAGCGGATAGCCCTTGCGAAACGCGTCCATCAATCCTGGCACCGCCGCCGCATCAGCCGTCATCGGCGTTTCGGTGATGCCCGGCGACACGCTGTTGGCGCGAATACCCATGGCCCCGAATTCATTCGCGACGGTGCGGACCAGATGATCGGTGCCCGCCTTGGTCGCCATATAGGCGGCGTGGTCGTGGAACATGATCGTCGCCGTCGCCGAACTGATCTGGATGATCGACCCGCCGCCGCGCCGCTCCATCGCCGGGATCAGCGCCTGGAAAAACTGGAACGGCCCGCGCAGTTGCAGCGCATACATAGCGTCCAGATCGTCCTGCGTCGTCTCCAGAAACGGCTTGAGCAGCCCCCAGCCGGTCGCGTTGATCGCAATATCGACCCCGCCCAGTGCCGCTTCGGTGTCGGACACCGCCGTCTTTATGCTCTGCTGGTCCGTCATGTCGCAGGCGACGGCGACCCCGCCAATCTCGTCGGCAAAGGCGGACAGCGCGTCGGCCTTGCGCCCCGCCACCGCGACCCGCGCCCCTTCGGCGGTCAGGCGTCGGGCGATGACCTGCGCCATATTATCCTTGCCGGCCGCGCCGACCACCAATGCCGTCTTGCCGTTCAACCTGCCCATCATCTCTTCCTTCGCGCATCTATTTTACGCGCCAAGGTAACGGGCCGGGACGATGCGCCAAACTCGGCTTTATGCTAGGCCACCCGCCCCAGTCCGGTGAAGCCCGCGCCGACGAAGTCCACCATCCGCTCGACCATCGCGTCCAGATCGCTGGAGCTGAACCGCCCGCCCGACTGGCGATCCAACATGCCGCTTTCGGCCAATATATGCGTGATCATCGCCTGGAAAAAGAAGAACCCCCACTGCACATCGCCCTCGTCCATCTCCGGGTGCAGCGCGCGCAACGCCTCGACATAGGCGGCGATCACATCGTCGAAATGCTGGCGAAACGGCGATATGAACGCTTCCTGCTGCGGCATGTTCGCCACCAGCGCCATCAGCCGGATATAATTTTTCCACCCCGCCCCGCCGCGCATCGATCGGTCGACGATCGGCGTGATGAAGGCGCGGATGATCGCGCGGCGGCGGGTCGCCTGATCGCCCGTCGCGCGCAGCGCCTGTGCCAGCGCGTCCGCCATGCCCGCGACATGCGCATCCGCTCGCCGGTCGATCACCGCGCCGAACAAATCTTCCTTCGACCCGAAATGATAATGGGTCAGCGCCACCTGCACCCCGGCCTGCGTCGCAATGTCGCGCAGCGACACGCCATGATAGCCCCGGATCGAAAAGAGCGACTCCGCCGCGTCCAATATCCTGGCCGCCGTATCGGGTGCCCGCCGCCGATCGAGTTTCGGCGCTGCCTCCGCCCCCTCGATGCCACCTGTCGTTTCCGCTAGTTTCAACGCTTTCCTGCCCATCGGACAGCTATGGCGAAGATATTGACAGGCAGCAACCGATCGGGGTAAATTTAGTCGATCGTTCAACTAAAATAATAGCGAGAGGGTATCATGACCATCGAGTCTTTTCTGGGCCGCGCGATTGCCGCCTATGATCCGCCCGTGCGCGGTGACCGTATCACGGGCGAACGCTATCATGAAAAGCGCTGGGCGGACGCCGAATGGGCGCATGTCTGGACCAAGGCCTGGCATATCGGCGGCATGGCCGCCGACCTTGAAGAGGCAGGCGACTTCCTGACCCATAATATCGGCCGGGAATCGGTGGTCATGCTCTGCCAGGAGGATGGATCGGTCAAAGCCTTCTACAATGCCTGCAAACATCGCGGCTATCGCCTCGCCTGGACCGAAGTCGGCGGTTCGCCCTTCCTCACCTGCGGCTATCATGGCTGGAAATATGCGCCCGACGGCACGCTCGCCCATGTCCAAGACCCCGATGATTTTCCCGGCGGCTCGCCCTGCGGTAAGGTGAAGCTGGAGGAAATCCCCTGCACCGTCTGGGGTGGCTTCGTCTGGTTCACCATGGATCGCGATGCCGCACCGCTCAAGACATGGCTGGGCGCAGCGGGCGAACAGCTCGAACAATGGCAGATGGGCAAGATGACCCGCGTGCTGGCGCTCAGTTCCGACGTGCCCTGCAACTGGAAGATCATCCGCGACAATTTCAACGAAAGCTATCACCTCCCCAATCTCCACCCGCAAATCGCCGGGTCGATCGACGACGCGCTGGAAGGCACCATCTTCGAGATGAACCCCGAAGGCCATAATTGCATGATCATGCGCGGCCTCAAGCCATCGGGCCGCTATCCCACCTCCGACATCCTCGAAATGCCGCTGGCCCAGGCGCTCGAATATTGGGAGCTGGACCCCAAGGATTTCGAAGGCCGCGCCAGCCAGGCGCGCGACGCCATCCTCGCGCAAAAGCGCAAGCTGGGCGCGGAAAAAGGCTATGCCCATTATGCGACCATGGGCGACAGCGAGATTGTGGATTATCACCACTATACGCTCTTCCCCAACATCACTTTTACGATGTGGCCGGACGGATTCCAGTTGCTGCGGTCCGAACCGCACCCGACCGACCCCGAACGCTGCATCTTCGACCATTGGTTCATGGCGCATGAAATGCCCGGCAGCGATGTCGTGATGGGACCGATGGGGCCGACCCCCTTCCGCCATGTCGAGCGCGAAAAGATCGAGTTCGGCACCAGGTCGCTGGGCGATGTCGCCGATCAGGATATGAGCGTTGCGATCGGCCAGCAACTCGGCCTCCATTCGCGCGGCTTTACCGGCGGCATCCTGCCCAATCAGGAAAAGCGGGTGCAGATGTTCCATGAAAAGCTGAACGACGTCTGCGGCATCCATGACTGATCCCGCGCTGATCGACGCCCTCGTCGCGAAGCAGCAGATTGCCGACCTGACCGCCGCTTATTGCCGGGGCGTCGATCGTGCCGATGCGGCGTTGCTGGGTTCGCTCTTTCATGCCGACAGCCATGTCGAAAGCGGCCCCTTCAACGGCAGCGGTCAGGATTTCGCCCGCGAAATCTGCGCCATCGTCCGCACCGTCTTCACCCAGACCAGCCACGCCAATGCGCATCAATGGGTGGAGGTCGCTGGCGACAGCGCGAAGGGCGAAACCTATGTCACCGCGCTCGCCACTCCGCGCGGGCAAGAGGGCGATCCCATCCATATGCTGACCGGCGGCCGCTATCTCGACCGCTTCGTCCGCACCAACGGCACCTGGCAATTCATCGAAAGGCGCTTCGTGTGCGACTGGGTCGTCCGCCAGCCCGCCGGTGGCGGCGACGACCTTTATGCCGGTTTCCTGCGCGGCGCGCAGGGACCGTCCGATCCCGTCCATAGCCTCTGGGGAAACACCGTATCATGACCGCCTCCGTCAATCGCCGTTTCCTCCTCGTCTCCCGCCCCGACGGCTCGCCGCGCGAAAGCGACTTCCGGTTGGAGGACAGTCCCGTCCCCACGCCCGGCCCCGGCGAAATCCTCATTCGCAACCAATATGCCTCGCTCGACCCCGCCATCCGCGGCTGGCTTGACGATGCGCCAAGCTATCTGCCCCCCATCGCCATAGGCGATCCGGTGCGCGCTTCCACCATCGGCACGGTCGAGGCGAGCGGGGTCGAGCGCTTCAAGCCGGGCGATTGGGTCATGGGGCTGAACGCGATCGAGGCATATAGCCTCGTCACCCCCAATGACTTCATGCACCCGATCGACGTGTCGGCGGCCCCTTCGGTCACCAGTTACCTCTCCGCCATGGGCGCGGTCGGTCTCACCGCCTGGTTCGGCGTCAGCGACGCGATGCAGCCGCAACCCGGTCAGACCGTGCTGGTCAGCGGCGCGGCGGGCGCGGTCGGCTCGATGGTCGGGCAACTCGCCAAATTGCGCGGCGCGCGCGTGGTCGGCATTGCCGGGGGCGCGACCAAATGCGCGCGATTGACCGACCGCTATGGCTTCGACGCGGCGATCGACTATCGCGGCAAGGACGAAGCGGCACTCGCCGATGCCATCGCCAGCGCCTGCCCGGACGGCATCGATCATGTCTTCGAAAATGTCGGCGGCGTCTGCCTCGACGCCGCCTTGCGCCACATCAACCAGGACGCACAGATCCTCCTGTGCGGCCTCATCTCGGAATATAATGGCGACCCCCACGGCGCGCGCAACATCTGGCAACTGATCGTCAAGACCGCCACCATGCGCGGCTTCCTCATCGCCCGCTATGCCGACCGCTTCCCCGAAGGCAGCCAGGCCATTGCCGCCTTGATCGGCGAGGGCAAGCTCGTCTTCGACGAACATATCGAACAGGGCATCGACAACGCCTACCCCGCCTTCATGCGCCTCTTCGACGGCAGCAACGACGGCAAGATGATCCTGAAACTGACCTGAAATGCGGCGGTGTAAGGGGGGCGTTGCGCAATTCGCACCGCCCCCCAAATCTCGTCATCCCCGCGAAGGCGGGGACCCATCTCCCAACCTAAAATCAAGGCGATAAGGTGGGAGATAGGCCCTCCCTCAAACCCGCAAAATCTGCTTCCCCCGGTTCGCGCCCGTGAACAGCCGCGCCAGCGCCGCCGGGGCCGCTTCGAACCCCTGCTGCTCATCGACCTGCCATTGCAGCCGCCCCGCCAGCACCAGCGCCGCCAGCCGATCGCGCATCGCGCCCCAGCGTGGCTGTTCGTCCAAAATGATGAACCCCTCCATCCGCGCCCGGCGCAGGATCAGGTTGAAATAATTGCCTGGCCCGGCAATCTCGCCGCCCTGTTCATAGCGGCTGATCCCGCCGCACAGCACCACCCGCGCGCCGATCGCGAGTCGGCCCAGCATCGCGTCCAGCACCACGCCGCCGACATTGTCATAGACGATGTCGCACCCCTTGGGCACCAGCGCCTTGAGCTGCGCCGCGACCTTGCCCTCGCGATAGTCGATCGCCGCGTCGAACCCGGCCTCCTGCGTCAGCCAGGCGCATTTTTCCGCGCCACCCGCAATGCCGATGACATGGCCGCCCGCGACCTTGGCCAATTGCCCCGCGACCGATCCGGTCGCTCCGGCCGCGCCGGACACCACCACGACATCGCCCGCCACCGGGCGGCCGATCGCGTGAAAGCCGTGCCAGGCGGTCAGGCCCGGTATCCCCAACACGCCCAGCATCGCATGGGGCGGCAGGTCGGGGTGGCAGACATCGAAGCCCTCGCCATCGCTCACCAGATATTCCGTCCAGCCGGTCATCCCCGCGACCATCGTACCGACCGGCCAGCGGCCATCCCGGCTCTCGACCACCTCCGCGACGCCCATGCCGCGCATCACATCGCCCAGCTCGATCGGCGCGACATAGCCGCCGAAATTCTCCATCCACCCCTTTTGCGCGGGCTCGAAACCCAGCCAGCGCACCGCCAGCAGCATCTCGCCCGCGCCCGCCACTGGCATCGGCACCTGCGCCAAGCGGAAGTCGCCATCAGCGAGCGCACGCCCGACCGGTCGGTCCGCCAAGTGCCATTGCCGCATCATCGCCTTCTCCATCGTCACGCCTTGCCCAAGATGATCTGCGCCGCCCGCCAGCCCAGCGCCATCGCGGGCGCATTGGTATTGCCGCTAATGAGACGAGGCATCACCGAACAATCGGCGACGCGCAGCCCCTCGACCCCATGAACCTTCAACGCCGGATCGACCACCGCCTCGTCCGCCGCGCCCATCCGGCACGTCCCCACGCCATGCAATCCACTGGTCGAGAGCGACCGGAAACTCTCCAGCAGCGCATCGTCATCCTGCACCGCCGCGCCGGGGATCAGTTCCTCGCCAACATCGCCCGCCAGCGCCGCCTGCCCCACATAGGCGCGCATCAGCCGGATCGCTGCAATCGCCGAACCTTTGTCCGCTTCGCTGTCCAGCCAGTTCGGCGTGACCGCCACGCCATCCCCCGGTTCGCGGCCCCGCGCTTGCACTTCCCCCTCGCTGCTCTGCCGCAACAGGCTGCCCGACACGGTGAGGCCCGGCCGCTTGTCGATATTGCCGAGCGGTACGGCATCATTCGCATCGCCCAGCGCGAACATATAGCCGCTCAAGTAGAGTTGCAGATCGGTGCGCGGTCCCGTGACCCCGGTGGACAGGAACGCTCCTACCTCGAACGGCCCCGTCGCCATCGGCCCGTCCCGCCGCAGATAATAGCGCGCGACCGACGCCAGCAGCCCCAACCCTTGATAGCGCCCCTGGATGCCGCTGTTCCGCTGCAAGCGGAACGGCATGGAGTAGGACAGATGCTCCAGCATATGCCGCCCGACATGGGGGTTATGATGTCGCACCGCGATCCCGCTCGCGGCCAGCGCATCGCCATCGCCGATGCCCGACCGCTGGAGGATCTGCGGGCTTTCGATCGTCCCAGCGCAGACGATCACCTCGCCATCGCAATCCACGCTGAACGGCCCGCGCTCGCCATGGAGCAGTTCGACCCCGACCGCCCGGCCATTGGACAGCCGCACATGGCGCAGCAGCGTGTCGGTCATGACCGTGAAATTGCCGCGTTGCATCGCCGGACGCAGGAACACCTTGGCCCCGCTCTCGCGCCGCCCCTTGCGGATATTATGGCAATAATAGCCGACCCGTCCGCCGACCACGCTATTGAGATCATCGGTGCGCGGCAGGCCCATCTGCTCGCCCGCCGCGATCAGCCGCTCGGCCAGCGGATAGCGATAGGTCCGCTGCGTCACATGCACCGGCCCGCCTTCCCCACGCAGCGCGCTGCCGCCCAGCCCATGATCCTCGATCGCGCGAAAGGCGGCGATCATCGACCCGGCATTCCATCCGGTGGCGCCCGCCGCTTCCCAATCGTCATAATCCTGTGGCTCGCCCCGGCTCCAGATCATGCCGTTGATCGCCGACGATCCGCCCAGCCCCTTGCCCCTGATCCACATCTCCTGCGGCGGTTCGTCCGGGCGGCGCGGCTGGGCGACCGGATAGGCCCAGATATGCGCCGGGTTCGACACCAGCTTCGCAATCCCCTTGGGCATGGCGATCAGCGGCGACCGGTCCGGCCCGCCCGCTTCGACCAGCAGCACCCGATTGCGCGGATCGGCGGACAGCCGCTCGGCCAGCACGCAGCCGGTCGACCCTGCGCCGATGATGATATAGTCGAACCGTTCGGGCAGGTCGGCCATGCGTCGCTCCTCTGCGCTGTGGGTTCAGGCCTTGTCGCGGTGGTCGCGCTTGATCTTCTTTGCCAGGCTCCATTTATGGACTTCGGTCGGCCCGTCATAAATGCGGAAGGCGCGGACCTCGCGGAAGATCTGCTCGACGATCGTGTCGCCGGTGACGCCCGTCCCGCCCATCACCTGCACGCATTTGTCGGCGATCCGCATCAACGTCTCGGACACCGCGACCTTCGCCATCGAGCTTTCTACGGTGCCCAGCGATCCGCCGTCCAGCACGCTGGCGCACCAATCGATCATCAATTCGCTTTGCTGAATGTCGATCCAATTTTCCGCCAGCATGAAGCCGACGCCCTCATGATCGACAAGCGGCTTGCCAAATGCCATCCGGCGGCAGGCATAGTCCGCCGCAATCTCCTGCGCGCGGATGCACCCGCCCAGCCAGCGCATGCAGTGCGACAGCCGCGCGGGCGACAGGCGGATTTGCGCATATTTGAACCCCTCGCCGCTCTGCCCCAACATCTGGTCGGCGGGCACGCGCAGATTGTCGATCGTCACGATCGCATGGCCGCCTGGCATCGAACTGTCGATCGTGTCCAGCACCCGCTCGATGCGGATCGCGGGATCGGGCAGGTCCACCAGGAACATGCACGCGCCGTCATCGGACTTGGCCATGACGATCCCGACCATCGCCCCCTGCGCCCCGGTGATGAACGCCTTGCGCCCGTTGATCACCCAATGATTGCCATCGGGCACGCAGGTCGTCTGCATCATCGACGGGTCCGACCCCGCCCCGCCATCGGCCGCCGGCTCGGTCATGAAGAAAGCGGAACGGCCTCGGCCTTCCAGCAAGGGCTTAAGGAAATGCGCCTTTTGCTCCGCCGTGCCGACCTTGCCCAGCAGATACATATTGCCCTCGTCCGGGGCCATGGTGTTGCAGGCGAGCGGCCCCAGCGGCGACAGGCCGGACTTGATCAGCACGGTTGCCGTCTCGCGCTGGGTCAAGTGCGATCCGTCGGGCAGGACATGGGGCGTCAGCACGCCCGCCGCCCGCGCCTTCTCGCGCAATTCCATCACCAGCTCGTCGCTCGGCCCGTGAAAGCCGCAGCGCGGATCGCCTTCATATGGCGCGACGACGGTACGGACGAATGCCTCGACCCGATCGGCTATTTCCTGCGCGCGCGGCGTACTGAACATGGCTTCTATCCTCTTGGATCAGTTGAACTGGATCGGGCGCAGCGGGTCGGTCCCGTCGAAATCCTGCGCGGCCCGCGCCACCATGGCGTAAAAATCGGTCAGCTGCGGCACCGGCGCATAGAGTTCGGTCATATGTCCCTGCGCCGCGACCGTAT
Source organism: Sphingobium sp. RAC03 (assembly GCF_001713415.1). Taxonomy (GTDB): domain Bacteria; phylum Pseudomonadota; class Alphaproteobacteria; order Sphingomonadales; family Sphingomonadaceae; genus Sphingobium. The sequence goes on from NZ_CP016456.1 coordinate 582,604, forward strand.
CGACAAAGGCGAAGACGAAACCGTCATTCATCTCCGCCCGGCAGGCGAGATCATGGCCCGCCCCCGCGAAGTCCGTGATCGCTACATCCACATCATCGACGAACAGCGCGACATGGTGCAGCCCCTGCGCCCCGGGCTGCGCGAACATGTCGCGAAAGGCGGATGGCCCTTCCCCATTTTGCTGCACGAATTCGATCATGATATCGCCCCACTGGCCATAGGCGGAGCTATGGTCGAGCGGCCGCTCCACCCCGCGATGCACGCAGCGCCGCAGCGGGATGTGATCGGCGATGAAATAAGGGCCGGACCCATGGAGCCGATGATGCGCCAATGCGGCAAGGCGCACGTCCGGCACGAAATAGGCCAATTGCCGGATCTCCAGCCGGTTCATCAATGGCCTTGTCCCTGCGCCGTCCGCCGCCCGATCGCCGCCAGTTCGGGCAGCGTATCGACCAGCGACTGCGCTTCGGGCGACGATGCCGTGCCCCGCGCCATCCGCCCCTTGATGCCATGGATGATCGCCGCGAACCGAAACATGTTGAAGGCGAGGTAGAAGGGCAGATTATCGATCCCGTCCCGCCCGGTGCGCGCGCAATAGGCCGCGACATAGTCCGCCTGAGACGGAATATTCAGCGCCACCAAGTCCGCACCCTTGAACCCGCCGATGATGTGCGGCGGCAGGTGATACATCATCAGATGATAGGTGAAGTCCGCCAGCGGATGGCCGAGCGTCGATAACTCCCAATCCAGCACCGCCAATATGCGCGGCTCGGTGGGATGCCAGATCATATTGTCGGCGCGGAAATCGCCATGGACGATGGTCGTCTCGTCACCGGCGGGAATCTGCCCCGGCAACCAGTCGGCCAGCCAGTCCATATCCTCGTTCCGCCCCGCCGCTTCATCCTCGCGATATTGCCGCGACCAGCGCGCAATCTGCCGCGCGAAATAGCTGCCCGGCTTGCCATAGTCGCCAAGGCCGATCGCCTGAGGATCGATCCCGTGCAACTGCGCGATCGCCGCGTTCATCGCGTCGAAATAGGCGGGCCGTTCCTGCGGACTCAGCGCAGGCAAAGTAGAATCCCAGAAGATGCGCCCCTCCACCATGTCCATGACATAGAAGGGCGTGCCGATGACCCCGGCATCCTCGCACAGGCCATGGACCGGGGCGACCGGAAAGCCGGCCTGCCCCAGCGCCGCCAGCACCCGATATTCCCGCTCCACAGCATGGGCACCAGGTAATAGCGTGCCGGGGGGCTTGCGCCGCAGCACATAGGCGCGGGTCGGCGTCACCAGTCGATAGGTCGGGTTGGACTGGCCGCCCTTAAACTGTTCGACCGACAGCGGCCCGGCATAGCCAGCGACATGGGCGTGCATCCACGCATCGAGCGCCGCGACGTCGAACCCATGGCCAGCGCGCACCGCGCCGGTCCCTCCGAATCGCTCCTGCCGGTCCTCGCTCACGGCCTCATCCTCTCCTGCGCTGCCTCTTCCCCGCCGCAATGGGGCGTCGGGCCGGGCTTGTCCCCTCTCCTTTGTTTCAGGTGCGCGCCCGACCTCTCTAAAATCGCAGTTAGCAAGACCCAGGAAATAGCGCATCCCGAACGATGAAACGAAGCCGCACCAAGCAGGCCATTCGTCAAGCGCCTTAAAGAACGCACAATAGGGGAGAGTATATGCAAAGGAAGCCTTTGGTCCGTCCAGTCATGCTGGCATTGGGCAGCACGCTGCTGTGGGCCATGCCCGCCATGGCGCAGGATCAGACCGCCCAGCCCCAGGCCGATGCCCAGGCGATCGATCCCAACGCCATCATCGTCACCGCGCGCCGCCGCGAAGAAAGTCTGCAGGACACGCCGGTCGCGATCACCGCGGTCAACGCCGCCATGCTGGAAAACAAGGCGGCGGTGAATATCGGCGACCTGACAGGCGGCGTCCCCAACCTGCTGATCACCAACCAAAATTCGGGCGCGGCCGCCGCGAACCTCGCCATCCGTGGCCTGACCTATGCCGACGTCGAAAAATCGCAGGAACCGACCGTCGGCGTCGTTGTCGATGGCGTGTTCATCGGCACCAGCACCGGGCAATTCTTCGACTTTTTCGACATCGAGCAGATCGAAGTGCTGCGCGGCCCGCAGGGCACGCTGTTCGGCCGCAACACGATCGGCGGCGTCATCAACATCCGTCGCACCCGCCCGACCGGGGAGTTCGGTGCCAAAATGGAAGTCTCCTACGGCAAGTTCAACACGCTTGCGACCCGCGCCGTGGTCAACGCGCCCTTGTCCAGTGACGGCAGCATCGGTGCCAAACTCTTCTATTTCCATAATGAAACCGACGGCTGGTATCGTCAGGGGCAGACCGGCGAGCGCCGGGGTTTCGGCAATAATGAGAATTTCGGCGGATCAATCCTGTTCGCGCCGAAGGATAGCGGTTTCGATGCCCTCTTCACGCTCGAAAAGCAGGTGCAGAAGGCCGATCCCGTTGTCGCCAGCCTGACCCAGACCGGCGAAGTCTTTTGCGGCCTGATCCCGGCCAATGAATGCAACCGCAACAACACGACCGACCTGTACACCGTGTTCGGCCTGCCCAACGAAACCAACTATTCCGCGCCCGCCGCGACGCTGGAAATGAATTATGATGCGGGCGACGTCAAACTCACCTCCGTCACTGGCTGGCGCGATTCGCGTGAGAACCAGACGCAGGATTTCGACGGTTCCTCGACCGACCTCTATTATGTCCGGCGCTTGCAGAATTATGAGCAGTGGAGCCAGGAATTGCGCGCCGCTGGCAAGTTCAGCGACAGTTTCGACTATGTCGTAGGGCTGTTCTATTTCAGCTCCGAATATCGCTTGACCCAGTATAGCCGCGTCTTCGGCTTCGCCCCGACTGTCCCTCCTGAAATCTTCGACACCAACCCCCAGGTCGTGAACGGCAAGACCAAGTCCGTCGCCGTCTTCGGCGATTTCAACTGGGCCTTTGCCGACCAATGGCGCCTGTCCTTCGGCGGTCGCTTCACCCGCGACAAAAAGTCGCTCGACAATAGTTTCGGCGGCATCGAAATCGGCCGTGGCACCGACACGTTCAAGAAATTCACGCCCAAGGTCGGCGTCGATTTCCGCCCGAACGACGATGTCATGTTTTATGGCAGCTGGTCGCAAGGCTACCGGTCCGGCGGCTTTTCGCCCCGCGCGGGAACGGCCGCCAGCGCCGGTATCGCCTATCAACCCGAAGTGGTCGACAGCTTCGAAGTCGGCGGCAAGTTCGACCTGTTCGACCGCAAGCTGCAGTTCAACGTCGCGGCCTTCTATTCCAGCTACAAGGATCTGCACCAGAACAACACGCTCAATTGCCCAAGCTGCGCCACCGGAAACGAGACGATCACATCGAATGTCGGGTCGGCCAAGATCAAGGGCCTGGAGTTCGACTTCACTGCCCGTCCGACGTCGCAACTGACGATCACCGGCTCGATGGGCCTGCTCGATTCCAAGTTCAAGGGCTTCATCGTCGGCGGTATCTCGCCCGTGTCGGGCGCCGTCGTACCCTATGACTATTCGCGCAACGACCTCATCTACAATCCGAACATGACCGCGTCGTTGGCGGCCGACTACACGATGCCCACCAGCTTTGGCGAAATCATCGCGAATTTGAGCTATCGCTATATCGGCCGCTATGATCAGCAAATTTCATTGGGGCCAATCTCCGGCGACCTCACCAACGGGCCGATCATCGTCAACGGCAACGATCCGCGCGTGCGGACCGACAAGCAGGGACTGGTGGATGCGAGCGTGACCACCAAGTTCGAACTGGGCGGCACCGAAGCGCGCCTGACCCTGTTCGGCCGCAACCTCGCCAATGATCGTGGTCCAACCCACGGCTTCACCGTCGGCGGCCTGTGGTCCTTCGGCACGGCGCGCGAACCGCGCACCTATGGCGCGACGCTGGGCGTCAAATTCTGATCGCCGAAACAGTCTGAAAAGCCAAAGGCCGGGGCGCAATCCCCGGCCTTTCTTTTTGGCAGCCTCTCGCCCCCAGGCACAAAAAAGGGGCGTTGGAGCCATAGCCCCGACGCCCCATCAACCGATCAACCCGACGTTACAGATCGCCGTTGATATATTTCATGATCGTATTCTGGAACTGACGGATCTGGATTTCCTGATAATTGGCCAGTTGCACCTTATCGTTCAGCGACGCCTTCAGGCCCGTCTGCACATGCGGCAGATTTTCCATATCCTGCTCGAACACATCGCCCAAAATGCCCAGTTCCGGCGCTTCGGTCCATTTCTGATCGACCGACAGGAATTTCATCGGCGGCGCCTTGGGATGCGCCTGCCCCGGCGGAACGCGGGTCAGGACACGCACTTCCATCAGGCAATGATCGACATCGTGCCAGGGCCGCCAGCGATAGACGATATTGGGCTGGAACCCGGCCCAAGGGCTGAAATTGGGAAAGACGTTGTAGAGCAGCGCATCCATCATCTCCGCGTCGGACGCGAAGCTGACATCATGGCCGAACATGGCGGTGGTGGTATCGCGCAGCGAAGCGCCCAGCGCCGCGCGCGCCGAAACGCCCTCTGGCACCTTGACATTATAGCCGCCAGCCGCCGCTTCCTTATCCTCATAATTGTCGGACGACCGGCCATTATATTTGACGAACTCATCGACGATCCACTGTTCCGCCTTGTCGGTCGGATCGACATGGGGCGACATGGTGCCGAACGGCGTCACCGTCAGGTTCACATAGTCGCCATAGATATTGTACATCGAATTGGCGTCGCCGGTGAACGGCAGCAATTGCGGATGGGTGACGACGGTGTGCCAGCTTTCCATGAAAGCCTCCATCACCACCTTCCAGTTAGCGGGCACCACCTTGCCCACCCACATGGCCGTCGCGCATTCCTCCTGCCGCCAGCGCTTGAAATGCTCCGGCATGGGCGCGAGAAACGCGTCGAGCGTCGGCCCGTCCGCCGCTTCGCGAATGAAGATATAGCCCGCCCAGCGCCCGACGCTGATTTCCGGCAGGGACATCTCCTCATCTTTCAGGTGCGAGAAGTCCCAGCGGCACGGAATCTGCTTGATCGACCCGTCATTATTCCAGGTGAAGCCATGGAAGGGGCATTGCAGTTCGGCCGACCAGCCATCGCCGGTCTTGAGCTTGCGCCCGCGATGCAGGCAGACATTGGCAAAGGCCCGAACCGAACCATCTTCCTGCCGGATCAGCAGGAAGGATTTGCCGACATTCTCATAGACGACATGGTCGCCCGGCTCCGGCAATTCCTCCTCGCGCGCCGCGAACTGCCAGGTGCGCGGCCACATCTTCTGCTTTTCCAGCTCGAAAAATTCAGGGCTGGTATAGCGGCTCGCCGGAATCGGGTCCGACCCCAGATTTTCATATTCGTCCGTGTAGAGAAATTCCGGCACCGGATTGGTGTCCGCCAGCATCAGGTCGCGGACACTCGTGCCGGGGCAACGCGGCAGCGGTGCGCCTTTGATCCGGGGATCGCTTTCAGCCATCACTCTCTCTCCTAAATTCTCGCCCGCCCGGCTGCGCCGCACAAGCGGCGCGCCGAATCCTTGGTCGCTTGTTCAAATATAGCGACGCGATCACTGCGCGACCATCCCCCCATCGACGACAAATTCGCATCCGGTGATGTAGCGCGCATCGTCCGACGCCAAGAAGGCGACCATCGACCCGATGTCGGCGGGTTCGCCCATGCGACCCATCGGGATGGTCGCGACGATCTGGTCGAATATCTCCTTGTTATCGGCGATCGCCACCTGCTGCATGTCGGTCCAGATCATGCCGGGATGCACCGTGTTCACGCGGATATTGTCGCGCGCGGTTTCCAGCGCGACCGACTTGGAAAATAGCCGCACCCCGCCTTTACTCGCTGCATAGGCAGCGGTGCCCTGCACGCCCACCAGGCCCGCGATCGAAGACAGGTTGACGATCGACCCGCCATGTCCCTGCGCCCGCATCTGGTCGACGGCGACCTTGGTGCCCAGATACACGCTGTCGAGATTGACCGAAATCTGCTTGTGCCAGTCAGCCGAGGTCATCTCGCTCATCGGCCGCAACACGGCGATACCGGCATTATTGACCAATATATCGATCTTGCCGAAGGCGGCGATCACTGCCTCGATCACCTTGGTCCAGACCGCTTCGTCGGTCACATCCTGCGCCATCGCCTGCGCGGCAAAGCCCTGCGCGCGCAATTCCTCGGCCCGCGCATCGACCGCCGCGCCATCCAGGTCGGTCAGGAACAGGCTCGCCCCCTGGCCCGCCATCTTGAGCGCGGCCGCAAAGCCCAAACCATTGGCGGATGCCGCTCCGGTCACCAATGCCACTTTGCCGTTGAGGTCGATCATCATGCGCCAGCTATCCTCTTGTCGAACTGTTTGGGGCGCAGACTGGCCATTATGGCGCATCGTGCAACTAGCGCTAGTCAGAGTCCCCGCCGCGCCGTGCCGCCCTACCTATCACCTTACCGAGTTCCGGCAGGACAGCGCACACGCTATGCTGCACGCCAAAGCCAATCGGCTATGCCATGAGAGAGGGTTTGCAATGGGCTATCATGACGTCATCGGCCAGGAAGCCGAAAAGATGCTCGAATATGTCGAGACGGGCACCACCCACAGCGCCGCCGACACGATGGAAGTGCCCGCCACCGCCTATACCGACCCCGCCTATTTCGAGCGGGAGAAGGCGGAAATCTTCATGAAACTGCCGCTGCTCGCCGCGCTTACCGCCGAAATGCCCAATCCGGGCGATTACAAGGCGATGGAGTTGCTCGGCAAACCCGTCCTCATCACGCGCAAGAGCGACGGCACGGTCGCGGCGATGCTGAACGTCTGCACCCATCGCGGCATGATCCTCAAGCCCGAAGGCCATGGCAATGCCAAGCGCTTTTCCTGCCCCTATCATGCCTGGACCTACAGCAATGACGGCAAGCTGATCGGCGTCGCCGAACCGCAGAAGTTCGGCCCCATCTGCAAGGAAGAACGCAACCTCACCGCCTTGCCCGTCGCCGAAGCGGGCGGCATCATCTGGATCTGCCTGACGCCGGGGCTGGAGTTCGACATCGCCGCGCATCTCGGCGGCATGCTTGATGACCTCAATGCCTATGGCCTTGGCGACTGGCATTATTGCGGGTCGCGCCGCATCCATGGCCCCAATTGGAAGATCGCCTATGACGGCTATCTGGAGGGCTATCATTTCGCCGCCGCGCACCCCACCACCATCCATCCGCGCACCTTCAGCAACATCATGCACTTCACCGCCTTCGGGCCGCATATGCGCGTCGGCTATCCCCAGGTGCGGATCAAGGAAGCGCTGGGCGCGATCCCGCGTGCCGACTGGGGCGAGCATGAGAATGAAGGCTATGACTTCGTCCGCACCATCTTCCCCAACATCTCCATCTTCTTCGCGCCCGAAATCACCCAGGTCGCCCAGCTCATCCCCGGCGACACGCCCGGCAGCAACATCACCAACCTGATGTTCATCCGCCGTGAACCGCCCAAGGACGAAGCGGACGCCGCCGCGATCGAAGGCATGATGAACTGGCTGCGCGACGTCGTGAATGACGAGGATTATGGCGTCGGCCTGCAGGTGCAAAAGGGGCTGGAATCAGGCGCGGTAAAATCGGTCATCTTCGGCCGCAACGAGCGCGGCAACCAATATTTCCACAATTATGTCGACTATCTCCAGCGCGCCGACCCGGACGAAAGCCCGCCGGAATTGTGAGGCGGAGGGGGAGCGGTAGGACAGCATCCCCTCCCCGTTCGCCCTGAGCCTGTCGAAGGGCCCTTCTTAAAGAGAAGTATAGGGCTTCGACAAGCTCAGCCCGAACGGACTGGAAGCAAGTCCGAACGGGCCACGTATCCCCACCCTACAGCGTCGTCACGCCCTCGTTCAGCCGCACCACCGTCTTGCCCGTGGTCACGCCCGACATCAGGTTGATGAAGGCACTCGGCGCATTTTCGATGCCCGTGGTGACATTCTCCTGCGCGATCAGCGCGCCCGATCGGATCCATTCGCCCAATTGCGCCTCGGCCTCTTCCAGCATGTCGAGATGCTCATAGGCCAGGAACCCGCGCATCGTCACCCGGTTGACCAACACCTGCCACAGGTTGCGGATCGGATAGGGTTCGTCATGATTATTATAATTGGCCATCATGCCGCAGGTCACGATCCGCCCGAACGCCGCCATGTTGGGCAGCATCGTGTCGAGGATCAGCCCGCCGACATTGTCGAAATAGACATTCACCCCGTCCGGGCAGGCCGCCTTGATCGCAGCGTCCAGGTCCGGCTCGGCGCGATAGTCGATCGCCGCGTCGATCCCGAACGTGCCCGTCACCAGGTCCGCCTTGTCCTTCGATCCGACGATGCCGACCGACCGGCAGCCCGACAGCTTGGCGACCTGGCATCCCACGCTGCCGACCGCACCCGCCGCCGCGCTCATGACGACCGTGTCGCCCGCCTGCATCTCGCCGATCCGCTTCAAACCCACATAGGCGGTGATGCCCGACCAGCCGAGCGCCCCCATATAGGCGGTCAGCGGCACGCTGGGGTCGACATGGACATTTTCGATCGCGAAATTGCCGGGGTTCAGGATCGAATATTCCTCCCACCCGACAAAGCCCCGGCCATAATCGCCTTCCTTGAAACCCGGATTGCGCGACTGGATCACCCGGCCCAGCACCATGGTCGGAATGATGCCGCCGATCGGCGTCGCGGGCAGATAGCTGTCGTCGCGATCATCCAGCATCCCGCGCACCGCCGGATCGATGGCGAACACCTCGTTCTGGATCAGGATTTCGCCCTCTTCCAGTTCGCGCACCTGCCCTTCGACAAGGCGAAAATTCTCCGGCACGGGCACGCCATGCGGGCGCGAGGCAAGGACGATCTGGCGGTTCAGCAAGGCGGTTCTCCAGCTTGGGCGCGCGTTGGGCGCGTCTTTGACTCCGCTATGCCCCGCCCCACCCCAACGCGACACTGGCGAAATGCACAGCTGCCCTGAGGGCAGAATCCTCCCCTGGCAGGGGAGGTGGCTGGCCGTAGGCCAGACGGAGGGGTGTCGCCCCATCGATAGGGTGACACACCTCCACCGGCTTCGCCGGTCCCCCTCCCCTTACAGGGGAGGATTTTGACGTGGGCGACGCCTACACGCTGCTCAAATTGCAAACCCGATCCTTAAAAGAAAGCGCGCGAAGCCGGGTGGCTTCGCGCGCTCCAGGGAGTCGCGCTATGGGAGAGGGGGAGATCAGCGCGAAGCGTATTGGCGGCCCTTGCTGGCGACGGCCCAGCGTTGCGGCGTTGCGCCCGGCGCGGCTTCGCGCACGAAACACTGGCCGCGACGCGACTGCACGATGCGGCAGGCGCTCATGGCGTCGGCGCGGCTGGCAAAGCCGCTGATCGCCAGGCGGTGGAAGGTCTTGCCCTTGACGGTCGCCTGGCTGGTCAGCACGGGGAAGGCCGACAACATCATGTTGCCACCTGCCATCTGCATCCATTTTTCCTTGGCGATGCCCGCGCTGTCATAGGCACCCAGCTGGACCACCCAATTGCTGGCACCATTGGCGACGGGCTTGATGAAGGCGACCTGCTGCATCCGCGCGGCAGGGGCCGAAGTGGCGGCGGGCTGCGCCTTGGCGCGGGACTTGGGCGCGATCCGCTTACCCGACCGATCCTCGATGATGAAGTCGCGGACAGCGACCCGTACAGGCTTGGGGCTGGCTTTGATGACCGGAGCCGTCTCGACCACGGGCGCGGGCGCAGCCTCGGCGACCTGCACCGGTGCCTGCGCCTCGACGACCGGCATCGGATCAGCTTGCGCCATTTCCACGGGCGCAGCCGCGGCGGACGGTGCCGACAATGCCAGCGCCACCGGTTGCCCCCTATCATTGGGATCGATCGTCACGCCCATCAGCGCCGCGACGCGCATCGGCGCGAGCGAAGGCTCCGCAATCTGCGCCCAGTCGGAAATCCGCTTGTTCGCGGCCAACGGTTCCATATCCATGCCCGCGACCATGCGCGCATCCTTCCAGCGCCCGACCAGCGCATAGGCATAGGCCAGGTTCTGGCGCGTCCGCGCCGTCGCCGAAGGATCATGGATGGCTTGCGACAATATCCGCACGCCTTCCTGCGGGTCGCCAGCCATCGCCATAGCCAAGCCATAGTCACCGGCCGGAACCGTAGAGGCGTTCGTCACCAACAGGTTGCGCGCGGCATCCGACCGACCCTGCGCCACTTGCACCAGCGCCAGGCTGACGATCGTGCCGACGTCACCATTGCCCAGCGTCATCGCATCGCTCAACGCCGCTTCCGCCGAGGCAAAGCGCCCCGCCTGCACATAGGCGCGGCCCAGAAGCTGGCGATAGGCGCCATTGTCGGGCGCGAGTTGCACGGCGGCTTCGGCGGCGGCAACCGCCTTGGTCGCGTCGCGTGATGCCAGCGCCTTTTCCGCGATGGCGGCCTGCTTGGCGGGATCGCCCTTGGGCAAACCGACTGAGGCCGAGGGACGGAATGCCGCCCCGGTACAGCCCACCATCGTCGTGGCGACGAGCAGCGATGCGATCGCCGCCTTGCCGAATGTCGTGCGCTTCATATGCCTACCCACCTTCTATGCCTTGTCGCCGCGCATCTGCGGCAGCTGCTGAGTCAGCCGGTCGATTTCCGGCAACGTGTCGATGAAGTCATCGAGCGCCTGCGTAACAATCTGTTGCGCCGACCGTCCTGTGACGGCGCAGGCAAGGCGCAGTTTCAAATGGCGTTCAGCCTCCAGCCGCAGCGTGAAGGCGGCCTTGCGGCTCGGTGCCAGTGCGGGTGCCGGTGTCGGCACGGCCTTCTTGCGCGACGCAGGCGCGGATTTGATCCGTTCGGCCAGTTCCTCGCGCGCCAGCACGACCGGCGGCACAGCCAAGGGCGTCGTCATCGGCGTCAGGCCGATCGCGACCGGCGGTTCTTCGAGAGGCGTCGGCACCGGCTCCACATCGAAGCCCATGTCGTTCCAGCCCAGATCATCCTGCGGCACCGCATTGCCGACGGTGCGACCAAAGCCCATCATCGGGCGGCGCATCGCGGGTTGCGCAGCGCCCTTGCGCGCAAGCAGGCCCGACGTCAGCGATGCGAGCGGTTTGGGTTCGGCCATGACGCCTGCCTCCCTTACTGGCCGATCACGCGGCGGCCGAAGCCCCCGCCGGTCGGGCGAGCCGCGACGGTGCCGACGCTGCCCTGGGGCACGGAAAAGACCGTGCGGCGGAAATTCTTTTCCAGCCGGTCCGAGACATAGGACCATAGCTGAACCACCTCGGCGGCGGAGCGCCCCTTGGGGTCGACCTCCATCACGGTGCGTCCATCGATCATCGACGCGGCGAAATCGGTGCGGTGATGCAACGTCACCGGCGCGACCGTGCCATGCTGCGACAGGGCGACGGCGGCTTCGGATGTGATGCGCGCCCTGGGCGTCGCGGCATTGACGACGAAGAGCAGCGGCTTGCCCGCCCGCTCGCACAGATCAACGGTCGCGCCCACGGCACGCAGGTCATGCGGGCTGGGGCGGGTCGGCACGACGATCAGTTCGGCGACGGAAATCACGCTCTGGATCGCCATGGTGATGGCGGGCGGCGTGTCGATGACGGCCAGCTTGAAGCCCTGTTGGCGCAATGTCTCCAGGTCAGCGGCCAGTCGCGCCACCGTGGTCTGGGCAAAGGCCGGATATTCCGCCTGGCGCTCGTTCCACCAGTCGGCGAGCGAACCCTGCGGATCGATGTCGATCAGCACGACGGGACCGGCGCCTGCCATCTGCGCCTGCACGGCCAGATGACCCGACAAGGTGGTCTTGCCCGATCCGCCTTTCTGCGACGCCAATGCCAAAATCCGCAACGAATATCCCCCCAGAAAATCCAGTTCCGGTCGGGACTGCCACAACTGCACCTAAAAATTGGTTAACCCACGCGCGACTTTGCTTGGGGCGAGGACTGGTCCAGCCAAGTCCCACTCGATCCTGCGTCTCTTATGCTAACGTGAATTTAACCTTGTTTGCGCATCACCAGCGCAAAGCTGTTCGCGCAGGAGCATGGGACTATGACGTATCTTTGGAAAAGCATGGCGCTGGGATGCCTGATCGGCTTGGCCGCGCCAGCGATGGCCGACGTCAAAGCGGGCGTCGATGCCTGGCAGCAGGGCGACTATGCCAAGGCGATCGCTGAGTGGCGGCCGCTGGCGCTCGCGGGCGATCCCGATGCGCAATTCAACATGGGCCAGGCCTATAAGCTGGGTCGCGGCGTACAGCCCGACCTCACGGCCGCGCTCGACTGGTATCGCAAGGCCAGCGCCCAGGGCCATTTGCGCGCCGAGGATAATCTGGGCCTGCTGATGTTCCAGCAGGGCGATCGCGCGAACGCCATGCCCTTCCTCCAGCGCGCGTCGATGCGCGGCGAACCGCGCGCGCAATATATCGTCGGCACGACCCTCTTCAACGGCGACCTGATCGGCAAGGATTGGGTGCGCGCCTATGCATTGATGACCCGCGCGTCGGCATCGGGCCTGCCGCAGGCGGCGACCAGCTTGACCGAGATGGACAAGTTCATCCCCGAAGATCAGCGCAAGCAAGGCCTGGCACTGGCCGCCAGCCTGGAGAAGTCGGAAAAGACGGGTGCGCTCGCCGCCGCGAGTCCTGCCCCGACCAAGCCCGCGCCGATACGGTCCGCCACCTCGGCGGTGCGGACGACGGAACTGCCGCCCTCGAACATCAACCAGCCTGCCCCGGTTGCCACGCCGCCGGCGCCCCGCCCTGCACCCAAGCCTGCGCCGCAGGTTGCGGTCGCCAAACCCGCGCCGCGCCCGGCACCGGCCATCCCCGCCCCCGCCGCGTCGGGCGGCTGGCGCGTCCAATTGGGCGCGTTCAGCGAAGATGGCCGCGCCCGCGCGCTGTGGAACCAGATGACCGGCAAGGTCAGCGGCCTGTCCGCCTATCAGCCCTATCTGGTCAAGGCCGGCACCGTCACCCGCCTCCAGGCCGGCCCCATCGCCAGCAGCAGCGACGCCGCGCGCCTGTGCGCGAAGATCAAGGCCGCCGGTGCGGACTGCATGCCCAAGAAGATGTAACCCCGCGCCTTACTCGACCTGTTCCCCGGCGAAGGCCGGGGAACAGCATCCATGGATCATCCTCACGCACGTTAGCCCTGCGCTTTACCCCACCTGCGCCAGCATCCACGCCCGAAACTGCGCGACGGCGGGATTGGCCAGCGCATCGGACGGATAGGCCAGATAATAGGCCCGCTCGCTCGACAGCGGACGGGCAAAGGGGATGACCAGCGTGCCCGCCTCCAGTTCCGGCTGGATCAGGAAGCTGGGGATCAGCGCCACCCCGGCCCCGGCGGCGGCGGCCTGTGCCAGCATCAGGAAATGCTCGAACGTCGGGCCGGGTTGCAGCGCGTCGGCATCCACCCCCGCCGCCGCGAACCAGCGCGGCCAGGCATCGCGCCGCGAACTTTGGCTGAGCAGCGGCGCATCCAGCAGGTCGGCGGGCGCGCGCAATGGATGCGCCGCCAGCCAGCCCGGCGCGCAGACCGGCACGACATCCTCGCGAAACAGAAAATCCATCACGACGCCCGGCCATTCCTGCGGCAGGCCGAAATGGATCGCCGCGTCGAAATCCTCCTGCGCAAAATCGAACGGCTCGGAGCGCGCCGCGAAATCCACAACCAGTTGCGGATGGCGGGCGCTGAGATGGGGCAGGCGCGGCGCGAGCCAGCGCATTCCGAAACTGGGCAACGTCGCGATCCGCAACGCCGATCCCGCCCGCCGCTGCGCCGCCGCGCGGGTCGCGCGCCGGATGCCGTCGAGCGCAGGCGCGAGTTGTACGGCATAGGCGCGCCCCGCTTCATTGAGCCGCACCCGCCGCCCGATCCGGTCGAACAGCGGCCGCTGGACCCTCTCCTCCAGCAAGGCGATCTGCCGACTGACCGCGCTCTGCGTAAGGCCGATCTCGTCGCCTGCGCGCGAGAAACTCTCATGCCGCGCCGCCGCCTCGAAACTGGCCAGCGCGGTCATCGGCGGCAGCCATTTGCGCCCCTCACTCATTCCAAAATCGCATCAACTGATGAAGGCTCCCCGTTTGCATCACCCATCCTATCCTGCGATACTGCGCCTGTCACCGGGAGCCTATCCATGTCGAATGAGAATATGCCTGTCATTGCCGCCCTGACCAAAGCCGTGCTGGGCGATATGGACGGCCAAAAGGCGCTCGATGCGCTGCACATCGCCCCTGCCCTGCTGGCCGAGCGCGGCCCCACCGTGACGCGCGCCGCCTTCGCGATGGCTATGACCGTTTCGCTGTTCGATAATCTGTTGCGGCGCGTGCCGAGCGGTGCGGCTTATGTCGCCGACATGCTGGCGCAGGGCCGCCGGATCAGTTTCGACCATGGCGCATTGCGCACCATCCGCCTGCCCGATGGCCCCACCGGCGCGTTGCCGGGCGGCGAGGACGCCTTCGCCCGCATCTTCGTGCCGCTCGGCTATCGCATGGCCACTATCTACCCGCTCGACCGGCTGAAGATGACCGGCCGCGCCTACACCCATGCCGACCATCCCGACGCCATCCCGCAATTCTTCCTGTCCGAACTGCATGTCGATCGCTTCGATGCCGACTTTGCCGACGCCGCAGTCCGTGTGTTCGGCACTTCGCGCGATCCGCTCGATGCACAGGCGCTGGCGGTGCTGGACGATTTTGCGGCGGGCCGGTCCGTGTCGTTCGCCGACGCCGTGGCGGCGCTGCCCACCATCCTCTCGGCCTTCGACCGTCAGCATGACGCGCCCGATTTTGCCGACTATCAATTGCTGCTGTCGCGCTCCAACGAAGCCGCCTGGATCGCGACGGAGGGCAATGCCTTCAATCACGCGACCGACCGGGTCGCCGATGTCGCTGCCCTGGCCGACCGGCTGCGGGCGGATGACCATCCGATCAAGGATCGCCTGGAAATCTCCGCCACCGGCCGCGTGCGCCAGACCGCGCTGCGCGCCGATAGCGTCGAGCGCCGCTTTGCCGATGGCCAGCTACGCGCCGTCCCCGGCTCCTTCTTCGAGTTCATCAGCCGCGACATCGACCCAGCGACAGGTCAACTCGACCTCGCCTTCGACACCGGCAACGCCACCGGCATTTTCGCCATGACGCGCGCAGGAGCATGACCGCCATGTTGCAATCCTTCGATCCCGCCTCTCGCGCTCTGGTCTGGGAAGGCCCAGTCGCCGACGCCGCCGCCTGCCATGGCGCGATCGCCGCCGCTCGCGCCGCCCTGCCCGCCTGGCGCGCGCTGCCCGTGGAGGATCGCATCGCCGTGGTGCGCCGTTATGCCGCCATCCTGGCCGAACGGCGCGCCGCGCTCGCCGAACTCATCTCGCGCGAAACCGGCAAGCTCTTGTGGGAAAGCGACGCCGAAATCGGGTCGATGATCGCCAAGGTCGATGTCTCGATCGCCGCCCATGCCGAACGCACCGGCGAGCGTGCCGCCACCATGCCCTTTGGCCGCGCGGTGCTGCGTCATCGCGGCCATGGCGTGATGGCGGTGCTTGGCCCCTATAATTTCCCCGGCCATCTGCCCAACGGCCATATCGTCCCCGCCCTGATCGCGGGCAATGCGATCGTCTTCAAGCCATCGGAAATCACCCCCGCCACCGGCGCGGCGATGGCCGATGCCTGGGCCGCTGCGGGCCTGCCGGACGGCTTGCTGACCGTCGTTCAGGGCGGGCGCGCCACCGGCGAGGCGCTGGTCGCGGAGGACATTGACGGATTGCTCTTCACCGGATCGGCAGGCGCTGGCGCGGCCCTGCGCCGCGCGCTGGTCGATCGACCCCATGTCATCATGGCGTTGGAACTGGGCGGCAATAATCCGCTAATCGCCTGGGACAGCCCGGACGCCGCCGCCTCGATCATCGTCAATTCCGCTTTCATCACCACCGGCCAGCGCTGCTCCTGCGCCCGGCGCCTGATCGTGCCCGAAGGCGCGACCGGCGATGCGATCGTCGAGGCGGTCGATGCCATGGCCGCGCGCTTGCCGATCGCCGCCTGGAATGAAGCGGGCGACGCTTTCATGGGGCCGCTGGTGTCGGACGCGGCCGCCGCCGGTGCCCATCGCGCGGTCAGCGACCTGATCGCGCGCGGCGCGCGGGCCATCCGTCCGTTCGGCGGGGTGGAGGGCCGCAGCGCGGCCTTCGTCACCCCCGCTTTGCTCGACGTGACCGGCGTGGACACGCCCGATGCGGAGATTTTCGCGCCCGTCCTGTCGATCGTCCGCGTGCCCGACTTCGATGCCGCCATCCGCGCCACCAACGCGACCAGCTTCGGCCTGTCGGCGGGGCTGATTGCGCAGGATGACCGGCTATGGCAGCGGATGGTGGAGGAAAGCCGCGCGGGCGTCCTCAACCGCAACCGTCCGACCACGGGCGCGGCGGGCAATATGCCCTTTGGCGGCCTTGGCGCATCGGGCAATCACCGCCCCAGCGCCTATTATGCCGCCGATTATTGCGCCTATCCCATCGCCAGTTTCGAGGCGGAAGCGGTGCAGGCGGTCCCAGTGACCGGCCTGTCCTGAACCGCCACGACAAGCCCAGGCGCAATCAGCCGATGCGGTGCATACCGCATAATTTATTACCGGCGGGATCGCGCAGATAGGCGAGGTATAATTTGCCAAAAGGGCTCTCACGGACGCCCGGCGGATCCTCGCAGGCCGTGCCGCCCGCCGCGACCCCCGCCGCATGCCAAGCGTCCGCCTGTTCGGGCGAGGCCATGGTGAAACCGATCGTGCCGCCATTGGCCGAACAGGCCGGGGCACCGTCGATCGGCTTTGTCACCATGAATAATGCGCCGTCATGCATATATACGACGCGGCCCTTTGGGTCGATCATGCCCGGCTTGGCCCCCAGCACTGCCATGGTCGCATCATAAAAGGCTTTCGATGCCTCGATATCATTGGCACCGACCATGATGTGGCTGAACATTGCGTCTCCTGTCCTATTTGGCGTGTGCCGCTATATAGGCGCGCGACGCTCTCGATCCGACTTACCCGAAAGGGCAGGCAGACACAGGCGCGCTGCATCGGTAGCTAGGCGTGACCGGTTTTGCAGCGATCCGCTGGATCAGAAGATCGTGTTGTAGAGGAACCAGCCCATGATGAGCAGGCTGGACACGATACAGATACGATCACCGAAGACGTCAATACGAGACATCGAAACACATCCTTCCACTTGCCGGGCGCTCTGCGTCGCCTCTGGGGAAAGATTACATCAGTTTTTACCGTATCGGAACAGGAAAGTTGCGGCCAACCGCCCTATCGGCGGGGTGAACCAACATTCCGCCCCTCTTGACGTCATTTGGTAGCGGTCCCATCCGGCCGCACCCGCCAGCTTGCGGAAACCTACTGGAAATCCGGCCCGCGATGTTTCAGGAAAGCGCGAGTCGCTTCCTCCGGCCCGCGATAGGCTTCCTGAAACTCCGCGCTCCAATATTTCAGCTCGTCCAGGTCGATCCGCGCGCCCGACACGGCGCAGACCACGAACTGGCCCGGCCGTTCGACGTCGAAATGCGGCGTGTCGTAACGCAGCACGGCCAGGCCCTGAATATCCGCCATCAATCGCCCGTCAGGATACGGTCGACCAGCTGCTTGACGGTCGGCACGAAGCCATTGGAGTAGAAGGGATCCTGCTTGAACTTATAGGCGCCATGGCCGGCGAAGACGAGATTCTTGTCCAGGTCGCCGCCATGCACCGCTTCCTGCAACGCCTTCTGGATGCAGAAGCTGCGCGGGTCGGCCAGCCGCCCGGTCGAATTGGTCTCGCTGTCCATCCAGGACGAGAAGGAGCAATGGCTCAGGCACCCCATGCAGTCGGTCTGATCTTTGCGGATCATCGACTTTTCGCTGTCGCCGACGAACACCAGCGTATTGTCCGGCGTCTTGAGCGCGGCGGTAAAGCCCTGCCCCACCCATTCGCGCGCACGATTGAGGTCGCCCAGCGTCACCCAGAAATTCTTGCCTTTGACGCCCACGTCCAGCTGATGAGTATGGTCGCCCGCCTGTTCGGTGCTGAACGGGATTTGCCGTTCCGACCGGGCTTCCAGCTCGCGCAGGAACGGGTTGCGTACCGCTGAACTGTAAAAGCCGGTCGGCGAGAATTTGTGCAACAAGATATCGCCGGGGTTTAGCTGGGTCAGGAGATCCTTCCATTCCTGCGGGATCGGGCTTTCCTGCGTCAGCAGCGGGCGCGTGCCAAACTGGAAAGCGATCGTCCCCAATTCAGGATTGTCGATCCAGTCGTTCCAGTCCTTGAGCGCCCAGACGCCGCCGGCCATCACGATCGGCACCTCGTCCGAAATGCCGCCTTCGCGCATCGTATCGCGCAGCGCCTTGACGCGCGGATAGGGGTCTTGCGGCACTTTGGGATCTTCGGCGTTGGACAGGCCATTATGACCACCCGCCAGCCAGGGATCTTCATAGACCACCGCCGCCAGCCATTCCGACGCCTTGGAGTATGACCGCTTCCACAGCGCGCGAAACGCGCGGCCGGACGACACGATCGGCAGATAGCTGACACCGTAGGACGCGGCGATTTCGGACAGTTTGTAGGGCATGCCCGCGCCGCAGGTCACGCCCGCGACCATCCCCTTGGTCTTTTCCAGCACGCCATGCAGGATGCGCTGCGCTCCGCCCATTTCCCACAACACGTTGATGTTGATCGCGCCCCGGCCATCGGCAATCTCATAGGCGCGCTTGACCTGCTCGACCGCGCCGTCGATCGCATAGGCGACCAATTCCTCATGGCGATCGCGGCGGGTGCGGCCGTGATAGATTTGGGGGATGACATTGCCGAAACTGTCATAGCTGTCGGCATTGACGGCGGACACCGTGCCGATGCCGCCAGCCGCCGCCCAGGCACCGGAACTCGCATGGTTGGATACCGCAACGCCCTTGCCGCCTTCGACCAGCGGCCAGACTTCGCGGCCACCATAGACGATAGGCTTCAACCCCTTGAACACCAAAATCTCCTGCGACAAAAAGGCCCGGCCGGTCTACCGGGAATATGCGATCCCAACACAGCCCTTACGGCTCCTGACGAATAGGCGCGGCCCTTAAAGCAAAATCCGGGGGCTGGCCAGAGCCTCTCCATATAATGCAGCATAGGCGGCAACCATTGTTTTTTCGGCATAGTCGCGGGTTGCCCGCTCGCGATTGGCGGCCCCCAGGGTAGCCCGCAAATCCGCATCCGCCGCGAGCGCGCCCAGCGCATCGGCCAGCCCCGCTTCGTCGGCCACGACATAGGGCTGGTTCGCCGTCGCGACCATATTGGCCACGTCGCCCACATCCATCGACGCGACCGGCACGCCCGCCGCCATCGCCTCCACCAGCGAGATCGGGAATTGCTCGCTGTCCGACGACAAAGCGAAAATGTCGAACAGCCCGACGAAGCGCCAGGGCCGGTCCATGAAGCCCGCCATACGGATGTCGCCCATCCCCTGCCGCGCCGCCTCGGCGAGAATCGCGTCATGTTCCGGGCCTTCGCCCACCACCACCAATTGTAGCCGGTCCTTGTGCGCGGCGACGGCGCGCACCAGCCGGGGGATATTCTTGACCGGTCGCAGCCCCGCCAGCGTCCCCACCAGCAATTTGCCCGGCGACCGGCGCAGACCGGGAATCGCATCCGGCGCAGGCGGCGGCGCATAGCGCGCCACGTCGATGCCGTTGCGGATCAGATGCACTTTATGCGCGGGCTGTTTCCAGACCGTGCGCGCGATCGTCTCCAACCGCGCCGACGGCACGACCATGCCATGCGCCCGCTGCAGCGCGATACGGCGGAACAGGTTGCGCTTGGTCTTGAGCCGCACGGCTTCGTCGGCGTTGAAGCCATCCTCATGGTGGATCAGCGGCGGCAGGCCCGCCGACGCCCCCGCCAGCCGATGCGCCATCACCGCGTCCATCGACCCCCAATTATAGGTGAGGATCAGATCGAACTGCTTGAGAAAAGCCGTGATGACCCTGTAGCGCGCCAGCCCCGGCTTGCCCGCAAAGGATGGCCCATCGGGGAAATCGACCGCAACGCCGGGATCGATCGCGGCCCGCGCACCCATCGCGTCGGGATCGGCGCTGACGATACTGTGCCACGCCTTGTCGCCCCAAATGTTCATGAGCTGGACGGCGCGCGCCTCCTTGCCGCCCAGATTGAAACTGCCATGGACATGCAGGATATGAGGCCGATCAGCCATGCAGCACCCGCGCCAGCAGCCTATCGATCGCGGCGATGCTCTCCGGCTCGTCCAGCACCGGCGCATGACCGACGCCGGGCACGGTCACCAGTTCCGCCCCCGGCCCGATCTCCGCCGCCATCCGCTGCGCCGTCGCCGCGCCCAGCAGGTCCGACCGCTCGCCGCGCAGCAACAGCGTCGGGATGCCCGAAAACGCCTTCATCACCGGCCACATATCCACCCCCGCCTCGGTGCCCATGGCGCGGATGGGCTCGGCGACCTTCATGTCATAATCCAGCACGATCCGCCCGCCGCTATTGAGCCGATAGAGCCGTTTGGCCATCGCCAGCCAGGCTTGCAGGTCATAGCCGGGATAGACGTCGCCATTGGCATCCGCCAGCGCGCGCGCGGCATGGACCCAGGTCGGATGCGACTGGTTGACGCCGACATAGGTGCGGATGCGCGCCAGCCCCTCTTCCTCCAGCGCTGGCCCGACATCGTTGAGCAACGCGCCCGCCAGCCATTCGCGATGGGTAGCCGCCATCAACATGGTGATGAGGCCGCCCAGCGACGTGCCCACTGCCACGAACCGGGTGATGGCCAGGTCCGCGAGCAACCGGCTGATATCCTGCATATAGGTCAGCGGGACATAGGTCATCGCGTCCTTGGCATAGGCACTTTCGGCGCGCCCGCGCATGTCGGGACAGATGAGCCGCCATTCCCCCGCCAGCCGCTGCGCCAACGGTTCGAAATCGCGCGCATTGCGGGTCAGCCCCGGCAGACAGAGCAAGGGCGGCCGTCCATCGCTGCCCCCGGCATAATCGCGATAATGCAGCCGCAGGCCGTCGGGGGACCACCAATATCCGTCGTTATACACGCTCAAACTTGATCCTTCCGCCTTGCCACCCCCATATCACCTTATGACCCAGACGCCGCAACCCGCCAAATTTCGCCCCGCGCGCCAAATCGACACGCTGATGCCCGACATCGCCGATCCCGTCGGGGCAGCGGACTTCCCCCAGACCATCCTGCGCTATCGCAACGACAGGGCGGCCGCATCGGTGGGCCTCGATGGCCTGACCGACGACCAATGGATCGCCCATTTCGGCCATTTCGAGCCGCTGGACGGATCGCTCCCCCGCCCGCTGGCGCTGCGCTATCACGGCCATCAGTTCCGGCATTACAACCCCGACATTGGCGACGGCCGCGGCTTCCTGTTCGCGCAATTGCGCGACGATGCCGACCGGCTGATGGACCTCGGCACCAAGGGCACCGGGCGGACGCCCCATAGTCGGTCGGGCGACGGGCGGTTGACGCTCAAGGGCGGGGTGCGCGAGATTTTGGCGACCGAAATGCTCGAAGCGCTGGGCGTCTCCACCTCGCGCACTTTCTCGATCATCGAAACCGGCGAAGCACTGGAGCGCAACGACGAACCCTCGCCCACGCGCGGCGCGGCGATGGTGCGCCTGTCCCACTCGCACATCCGCATCGGCACGTTCCAGCGCGCCGCCTTCCATGAAGACCAGCAACTGCTCACCCGCCTGACCGACTATGCGCTGACGCAGCTGTACGGCGAAGCGCCCGGCGACAATCCCCCTGCGCAACTGCTGGGCCGTGTGGTCGAACGCACCGCTGATCTCGCCGCAAGCTATATGATCGCGGGCTTCGTCCATGGCGTCCTCAACAGCGACAATATCAACGTCACCGGCGAAAGTTTCGACTATGGCCCGTGGCGCTTCACCCCTTTGTGGGACGCGGGCTTCACCGCCGCCTATTTCGACCATCAGGGCCTGTACGCTTTTGGTCGGCAGGCCGAGGCGATCCATTGGGACGTCGCCCAACTCGCCGTCTCGCTCCTCGCGCTGGTGGAAGCGGAACCGCTGATCGCGCAGCTTGAGCGCTTCCCCGCCCTCTATGGCCAGGCCATGGCCCGCCGCTTCTGCTGGCGGCTGGGCGTCATCCCCGGCGACGACAGCGACGGCATGATCCAGTCCGCCGTCCGCGCCATGATCACCACCGCCACCCCCATCGACCGCTTCTTCCACGACTGGCGCGGCGGCACCGCACGGATCGGCACCGATTATAGCGACGCCGCCTGGGGCGAATTCCGCGCCGCCATCAGCGGCTTCCGTGCGGTGCCCGGCGCAAAGGACCACGCCTATTGGGCCGACCCACAACCCTGCTCCATGCATATCGAAGAGGTCGAAGCGATCTGGTCCGCCATCGCCGAGAATGATGACTGGGCCCCGCTCCACACCAAGGTCGCCGCGATCCGTCGCATGGGCGAGGCGCATGGTGCTGGACCTGTAACGGACTAGCCGATGGGTTCCTCGATCGATACTGGGGGCTTTGAAAACCACGCCGGACCCTGCGCGGTCATGTGGAAACAATCCTCCATCCGCACGCCCATCGTGCCCGGCAGATACAGACCCGGTTCGTTGGAGAAACACATGCCGACGTCCAGCCGGGTGGTTTCGCCATGGACCAGGTTGACCGGCTCATGGCCCTCCATCCCGATGCCATGGCCCGTGCGGTGGGACAGGCCGGGGAGCGCATAGCCGGGGCCATAGCCACGGCTCTCATAATGCGCCCGCACCGCGTCATCGACGGCCCCTGCGGGCGTGCCGAGTTTGGCGGCGGCGAAGGCGATCGCCTGCCCCTGCGCCACGTCGTTCCAGACGCTGCGCTGTTGGGTGCTGGGCGCAGCGCCATAAACGAAGGTCCGGCTAATATCCGATTGATAGTCCGCCACGGTGCAGCCGCAATCCATCAGCACGACCTCCCCGGCCCGCACCGCCTGCGGTTTGCCGGAGCCATGCGGATAGGCGGCGGCTTCGCCCAGCAGCACAAGGTTGAACTCGGTCTTGCCGCCCAGCGCGGTAGTCGCGGCGGTCATCAGCGCGCCGATATCGGCCGGGGTCATGCCTGCCTTCACTTGGCGATAGGTCCAGCGATAGGCGGCCATGGTGACATCGGCGGCGGTCTGCATCAGCGCGATTTCGGCGGGCGTCTTGCGCATTCGCAGCGCGCGGGTGACCGGGTCGGTCATCAGACGCGCCTGCGGCAGCGCCGCCTTGAGGCCATCGACCGCGAAATAGCGCACCGTCTCCTCGATGCCGATCCGCCCCTTCGCCAGCCCTTTTTCGGTCAGGAAGGCAGCGACCAGCGCGTGGGGACTTTCATGCTCCTGCCACACCCGTACCTCCGCCGGGATGCCAAGCGATTCGTCGATCGAGGGCTTTTCGAAAAAGGGGCAGATGATGAGCGGCGCGCCCGACGCCGGGATCACAAGCGCGGTCAGCCGCTCGCTGCGCCACCAGCGCACGCCGCTATAGTAAATGAGGCTCGCCCCCGGTTCGATCAGCAGCGCGTCGATGCCCTGAGCCTGCATCATCGTCTGCGCGCGGGACAGGCGATCGGCGCGTTCGGCCGGGCCGATGGGCTTAATGCCTTGGGTCAGGGACGTCAGCGCTTCCGCCGCCCGCTCCTGCGCGAACAGGCGCGGGGTGACGGCGGCGGCGATGCCAGCGGCGGCATAGCCGAGCAGGCTGCGGCGATCAGGCGTAAGCATAGGGGCCACCGGCCTGCAACGCGGCCTGGTAGGCGGAACGGGCGTGCATCTCGCTGAGCCAGCGCAGGATATGCGGCCGACTGTCGTTGAGGCCACCGCGCGAGCAGGCCGCTTCCAGCGGGAAACTCATCATCATGTCTGCCGCCGTAAAGGCATCGCCCGCAAAATAGGGGCGGCTCGCCAATTCGCTTTCGATCCAGTCGAGATGATCGTCGAGCATCCCCTGCACCGTCGGCCGCGCCGGACGCCCCAGCAGGCCGAGCTTGCCGATGATGAGCAGCGCCAGCAGCGGTGGCATCAGCGATCCTTCGGCATAATGGAGGAACTGACGGTAACGGATCGCGCCGTCCGCATCAGCGGGCGGGCCGAAGCGATTGGCGGCACGCCCGACCAGATAGTCCATGATCGCGCCGGTTTCGATCAGGCGATGGCCATCCACCTCCACCACCGGCGACCGGCCGAGCGGATGAATCGCACGCAGCGACGAGGGCGCGCGCATCGTCTTGGCGTCGCGTTCATAGCGGCGCACCTCATAAGCCTCGCCCAGTTCCTCCAGCATCCACAGGATGCGTTGCGAGCGGCTGTTGTTGAGGTGGTGGACGATGATGGTCATGACGGCTCCGATGCTGCGTGGCGGTCAGGGCTAACGCAGCATCGGGGCGTTGCCAAGTTCAAGCAAAGCCATGTCATTCCCGCGAAGGCGGGAACCCATCTCCGGCCCCATCTTCAGGCGCGAGGTTGGGAGATGGATCCCCGCCTTCGCAGGGATGACGAACAGTTTTATGCGACCTCCAACGCCGCCGCCTTCTGCTTCGCGCGATAGGCGTGGAGCAGCGGTTCGGTATAGCCATTGGGCTGGGCAACTCCTTCGAACACCAGCGCACGCGCCGCCTGGAACGCCAGGCTCTCCGCCTCGCGCCCGCTCATCGGCTGATACAAAGGATCGCCCGCATTCTGCGCATCGACCTTGGCCGCCATGCGCCGGAGCGCGGCATCGACCTGCTCGCCGGTACAAATCCCATGCAGCAGCCAGTTGGCCATATGCTGCGAGGAAATGCGCAGCGTCGCGCGGTCTTCCATCAGGCCGATGTCGTGAATGTCGGGCACTTTCGAGCAGCCGACCCCCTGGTCGATCCAGCGGACGACATAGCCCAATATGCCTTGCGCATTATTGTCCAATTCTTGGCGGATCTCCTCTTCCGACCAGTTACGCCCGGTGGCGACCGGGATGGTCAGCAGCTTTTCGAGGGGGGCGATGCCCTCCGCCGCCCGCTCCGCCTGCCGCGCGAACACGTCGAAGCGATGATAATGGGTCGCGTGCAGCGTCGCGGCGGTCGGCGATGGCACCCAGGCGGTGTTGGCCCCGCTTCTGGGATGCCCGATCTTCTGTTCCAGCATGTCGGCCATCCGATCGGGCGCGGCCCACATGCCCTTGCCGATCTGCGCCCGACCCGACAGGCCGCAGGCGAGGCCGATCTGGACGTTGCGATCCTCATAGGCGGTGATCCAGTCGCTGCTCTTCATCTCGCCCTTACGGATCATCGGCCCGGCCTGCATCGACGTATGCATCTCGTCGCCGGTGCGGTCGAGGAAGCCGGTGTTGATGAAGACGATGCGGTCGCGCACGGCATGGATGCAGGCGGCGAGATTGGCCGAGGTGCGGCGCTCCTCATCCATGACGCCGACCTTGAGCGTGTGGCGCGCCATGCCGAGCATATCCTCGATCGCGTCGAACAGGCGATTGGTGAAGGCCGCTTCGTCGGGTCCGTGCATCTTGGGCTTGACGATATAGACGCTACCCGCGCGGCTGTTGCCGCCTTCGCGGGCCAGATCGTGCAGCGCGATCAGGCTGGTGACGATGCCGTCGAGTATGCCTTCGGGCGCTTGCGCACCATCGGGCAGCAGGATGGCGGGCGTCGTCATCAAATGGCCGACATTGCGGACGAACAGCAGGCTACGGCCGGGCAGCGTAAAGCCACTGCCATCCGATGCCGTATAAGCGCGGTCGGGGTTGAGCGCGCGGGTCATCATCGTGCCCGCCTTCTCGAACGTCTCGGTCAGGTCGCCCTTCATCAGCCCCAGCCAGTTGACATAGGCTGCCACCTTGTCCGCCGCATCGACCGCCGCGACCGAATCCTCCAGATCGCAAATGGCGGTCAGCGCCGATTCGAGGATGACATCGGATATGCCTGCGGGATCAGTCGCGCCGATGGGATGGCTGCTATCGAAAACGACTTCGATATGCAGGCCGTTGTGGCGGAACAGGCGGCCCTTCTCGCTGCGGCCCAGATATTGGCTGGAATCGGCGAGGACGATCTCGTCGCTCGCAAGATCGGCCCAGCTACCGTTAGCGAGCGGGATGGCGTCATCCAGAAACGCCTTGGCCCAGGCAATGACCTGCGCGCCGCGCGCCGCGTCATAGCCCTTGCCTGCCGCCGTGCCGGGAATGGCGTCGGTGCCGTACAGCGAATCGTACAGACTTCCCCAGCGCGCATTGGCGGCATTGAGCAGGAAGCGGGCGTTGAGGATGGGGACGACCAGCTGCGGCCCGGCGAGCCGCGCCACCTCGTCATCGACATGCTCGCTGCCGATGGTGAAGGGCGCGGGTTCGGGAACCAGATAGCCGATCTCGCGCAGGAAGGCCTGATAGGCTTGCGGGTCATGCGGCTGGCCTGCCCGCTGCTCATGCCAGTCATCGATCTGCGCCTGCATCGCGTCGCGGGTTTCCAGCAGCGCGATATTGTCCGGGGTGAAGCGCGCGAAAATGTCCGCAGCTCCTGCCCAAAAGGCGGAGGGTTCAATGCCGGTGCCGGGCAGCGCCTGGTTGTCGATGAAGTCGGCGAGCGATGCCGCGACCTTCAGCCCGGATTTGTCGATCATGCGGTCGGTCATCAATCTGCTCCTAACTTCTGCCCCGTCTTTCCCACCAAGGCGGGAATGACGATGATGTTGGATACTGGAATACCCCATTCCCATTATGTCGTATATTCACTATTATGCGAACATAGTCATTCCCATGGTGAACGAATATGATGGACCCCGACCATGAACTGTTCGTCGCGATCGTCGACGAAGGCGGCCTCGCTGCTGCCGGTCGCCGCCTGCATATCTCGCCCGCCATGATGTCCAAGCGGCTCGCCCGGCTGGAGGAGCGGCTGGGCACGCGCCTCGTTCACCGCACCACGCGGCGGCTGGCCCTGACCCCGGCGGGCGAGCGGCTCCATGCCGATCTGCGCGGCATATTGGCGGCGCTGGACGAAGCCGAGCGGCGCGTTTCGGGCACGTCGGCGATCGTCGCGGGACCACTGCGCATCACCGCGCCCACCTCCTTCGGCCGGATGCATCTCGCCCCCTGGCTGCCACGCTTTCTGGACGCCCATCCCCGT
This sequence comes from Sphingobium sp. RAC03, assembly GCF_001713415.1. GTDB lineage: Bacteria > Pseudomonadota > Alphaproteobacteria > Sphingomonadales > Sphingomonadaceae > Sphingobium. The sequence goes on from NZ_CP016456.1 coordinate 609,786, forward strand.
GTCGATCTCGCCATCAACTTGTCGGACGATTTCGCCGACCTGATCGACACCCGCGCGGACCTCGCCATCCGCATCACTGCCGATCCGGGGCCGGGCCTCGCCGCGCGACGGCTGGCGACCAACCGCCGCATCCTGTGCGCCGCGCCCGCCTATCTCGACCGCTACGGCACGCCCGCCACCCTCGCCGACCTCAAAACCCACCGCCTGCTCGCCGCCGATGGCCAGATGCCCTGGCGCCTCGTCGGCCCGAAAGGCCCGGTGACAGTCGAGGGGCGCAGCCATGTCCGCACCAACAGCAGCGAGGTCGTGCGCGAACTCGCACTGGCAGGCGGCGGCATCGCCCTGCGCTCGCTCTGGGATATCAGCGACGCGCTGGCGCGTGGCGATGTTCGGCAGATCGTGCCGGACCATGAAGGGTCGGCGGATGTCGGCCTGTTCGCGGTGCAACTGCCACAGCATAATCCGCCCGCCGCCATCACCGCCTTTGTCGATTTTCTTGTCGGACTATATGCGCCAACGCCCCCCTGGGCGCGTTCCACCATTGCCCTTGCGGAACGCAGCCCTTAAGGCCCATCGCATGGACGATAATACCCGCCGCGCCGCCCTCGACTATCACCGCTTTCCCCAGCCGGGGAAGCTGCGGATCGAGCCGACCAAACGCATGGTCAACCAGCGCGATCTCGCGCTGGCCTATTCGCCCGGCGTCGCCGCCCCCTGCATGGAGATCGCCGCCGATCCCGACAAGGCGCTCGATTATACCGCGCGCGGCAATCTGGTCGCGGTCATCTCCAACGGCACCGCCGTCCTTGGCCTGGGCGCGATCGGCGCGCTGGCGTCCAAGCCGGTGATGGAGGGCAAGGCGGTCCTCTTCAAGAAATTCGCCGATATCGACGTGTTCGACATCGAACTCGACACCACTGACCCCGAAAAATTCATCGAAGCCGTCGCCTTGATGGAGCCGACCTTCGGCGGCATCAACCTGGAAGATATCAAGGCACCCGAATGTTTCGCGATCGAGGCGCGGTTGAAGGAACGGATGAATATTCCGGTCTTTCATGATGACCAGCATGGCACCGCCATCGTCGTCGCCGCCGCTGTGCGCAACGCGCTGGTGATTCAGGGCAAGACGCTGGCCGATGCCAAGCTGGTGACGTCGGGCGCGGGCGCGGCGGCGCTCGCCTGCGTCGACCTGCTCGTGTCGATGGGCCTGCCGGTCGACAATGTCACCATGACCGACAAGGATGGCGTCATCCATTCGGGCCGCGAAGGCATGTTGCCCAATATGGCGCGCTATGCCCGCGTCACCAATGCACGCACCCTGCCCGACGTGCTGCCGGGGGCCAATCTGTTCCTCGGCCTCTCCGCGCCCGGCGTCCTGAAGCCCGAATGGTTGCCGTTGATGGCCCCCAATCCGCTGATCTTCGCGCTCGCCAACCCCGAACCCGAAATCCGCCCGGAAGCGGCGCGCGAAGTCCGCCCCGACGCGATCATCGCCACCGGCCGCTCGGACTATCCCAATCAGGTCAACAACGTCCTGTGCTTCCCCTATATCTTCCGGGGCGCGCTCGATGTCGGCGCGACCCAGATCAACGAAGCGATGAAGGTCGCCGCCGCCGACGCGATCGCCAGCCTCGCCCGCATGCCTGCGCATGACAGCGTGGCGCAGGCCTATGGCGGGCGCAGGCTGGTCTTCGGCCCCGATTACATCATCCCCACCCCCTTCGATCCGCGCCTGATCGGCGAGATCGCGGTCGCGGTGGCGCGCGCAGCGATGGACAGCGGCGTTGCCCGCCGCCCGATCGACCTGGACGACTATCGCCGCCGCCTGACGCGGCAGAATACCCGCTCCGGCCAACTGATGCTGCCGGTGTTCGAGGCCGCACGCGGCGGCGCACGCCGCATCGTCTATGGCGAGGGCGAGGATGAGCGCGTGCTGCGCGCCATTCAGGACGCGCTGGACGAAGGCATCGTCCGCCCGACCATCATCGCGCGCCGCCGCATCCTGAACCAGAAGCTGCCCGACCTTGGCCTGCGCTTTGAGCTGGGCCGTGATGTCGAGGTGATCGACCCCGAAACCGATCATGAGATCATGGCGCAACTGGTCGAGGGCTATCGCGCCGTCGCCTCGCGCCGGGGCGTGCCCGCCGCCGAAGTGCTGCGCCATGTCTATCGCCGTCCCAGCGTCACCGCCGCCATGCTGCTGCGCCTCGGCCATGTCGATGCCGCGCTGATCGGCGGCAATTCGGAATATTGGGGCCAGGTCGAACATGCGCTGCGCATCATCGACCGGGTGCCGGGCCGCAACCGCGTCTATGCGCTGTCGGGGCTGATCCTCGACGCAGGCGCGCTGTTCATCACCGACACCCATATGGTGCCCAATCCGACGCCCGAACAGGTTGCGGAAATGACGCTGCTGGCGGCGACCGAGTTGGAGCATTTCGGCCTGGTCCCGCGCGTCGCCCTGCTGTCCCACTCCAATTTCGGTGCCTCGCACAGCGACAGCGCGCGCAAGATGCGCGCCGCGCTCAAACTGGTGCGGCAGGCCGCGCCCGACCTTGCGGTGGATGGCGAAATGCACGCCGATGCGGCCTTGAGCCAAGCGCTGCGCGAGAAGCTGATCCCCGATTCGCGCTTCGAAGGGCCGGCCAATCTGCTGGTCATGCCCAACCTTGACGCGGCAAACATCACGCTTACCGCGCTGTCCGCCTCCTCCAGTTCGCCCACCGTCGGGCCGATGCTGATGGGCCTCACCAAGCCCATTCATGTGCTGACCCCCGGCGTCACCTCGCGCGGCATCCTCAACCTCACCGCCATCGCGGCGGCGGAAGTCGCCCGCGAAGGCTGAGCTTAACCTTTTGCCGCTATGGCGGAGGATGGTAATCCTCCCCTGTAAGGGGAGGGCTATCGCATATGGAACGCACTCCATTTTACCGCGTCATGCTGAACTTGTTTCAGCATCCATCATGCCCCAAAAGCGGTGGCTCGTGGGGAGAAATGGACCCTGAAACAAGTTCAGGGTGACGACTTTAAATAGGTTAGGTGCCATATGCGATAGCCTTCCCTGACAGGGGAGGTGTGACGGAAGAATGTCCCCCTGTTCATAGGGCGACACCCCTCCACCACTTCGTGGTCCCCCTCCCCTACCAGGGGAGGAATTTATTCGAGGATGATATGGCAGCTCTGCTCAAAGCATTGGCGAAAAGCGCTGGTCCCAAGCTGGCGATCGGCGCGGGGCTGGCGGGCATTGGCCTGCTTGCGTCGGGCTGGATCGACCGCCCCGCCGCCGAAGAACCCGCCCCGCCTGCGCCCATAGCAAAGGCACCACCTGCCCCCGCCCCTGCCCCCGCAAAGCCCGCCGAACGCCGCAGCGATCAGCCAATGACGATCGATCCGCGCGCCCTGACGGTCAAACGCGTCCTCAAGATCGACGGCCCGTTCCGCCATGGCGACTATGCCTGGGACGAAAGCGGTGCGCCGACGACCGGCCCCGTCATCATCACCGTGGACCTGCGCGCGCAAACGCTATCGGTGTTCCGCGCAGGCTATGAAATCGGCGCGGCGGTCATCCTCTATGGCGCGACCGACAAGCCCAGCCCCCTGGGCGCCTTCCCGATCACGCAGAAGGACGCCGACCATTATTCCAACCTCTACGACAATGCACCGATGCCCTATATGCTGCGCCTGACCAGCGACGGCGTGGCGATCCATGGCAGCGACGTGCAATGGGGCAAGGCAACCCATGGCTGCATCGGCGTCCCCGTCGCCTTCGCGCAAAAATTGTTCGGTGTCACCAAATTGGGCGACGTCGTCGTCATCACCAACGGCAAGCGGCTCGACGTCAGCAAGGCGCAGGTCGGGGCGTAGCGCCCCGCGACATTATCCCGCGATGATGGCGTGTGTTGCGTAATACGCCGCAGCACTTGCAATAAACTCAAGCGCGCCTGCCCTTGACCAGCGTTGTCAGCGGGACCATCTGCCGCGCTTCCGCTATTTTGCATTGCAGCATGGAGCTAAGCCATGGGCACCCGCCCCCACCAGGCGCAACCCGCGCTCGTCCTTTTCGCGTTGGCCGTTGGCGCCTTCGCTATCGGGACCACCGAATTTGCGGCGATGAGTCTGCTGCCCTTCTTCGCCCGTGACCTCGGCATCGATGTGCCGACCGCCGGCCATGCGATAAGCGCCTATGCTTTGGGCGTGGTGGCGGGCGCGCCAGTGATCGCCGCCTTTGGCGCGCGCCTGCCGCGGCGCCACTTGCTGATCGGCCTGATGGCCTTGTTCGCGATCGGCAATGGCCTGTCGGCGCTGTCGCCCAGCTATGGCTGGATGCTCGCCTTCCGCTTCCTGAGCGGCGTGCCGCATGGCGCCTATTTCGGTGTCGCCGCCTTGGTGGCCGCGAAATTGGTGCCGATCGAAAAGCGCGCGCAGGCGATTGCGCGGGTCATGTCGGGCCTCACCATCGCCACGGTGCTGGGCGTGCCCGTCGCCAACTGGATGGGGCAGGCGCTGGGCTGGCGGTCGGGCTTTTTCGTGGTCACCGCGCTCGCCATCGCAACCATGACGCTGGTGGCGCTCTACGCCCCGCGCGACGCAGGCGACCCCAAGGCGAGCGCCGCGCGCGAACTGACCGCGCTCGCCAAGCCACAGGTCTGGCTGACGCTGCTGACCGGCGCAATCGGTTTTGGCGGGCTGTTCGCGGTCTATACCTATGTCGCCTCGACCATGATCGAGGTGACCGGCGTATCCGAGGTCTGGGTGCCAGTGATCCTGATGATCTTTGGCGTCGGCATGACGATCGGCAACCTCGTCGCCGCGTGGATGGCCGACCGGGCGCTCAACCGCACCGTCATCCTCGTGCTGCTGTGGAGCGCGGGCGCATTGGCGCTGTTCCCGCTGATGGCGGGCAATATCTGGACGCTCAGCCTCATCATCTTCCTGATCGGCGCGGGCGGCGGGCTTGGCACGCCGTTGCAGGCGCGGTTGATGGACGTGTCGGGCGATGCGCAGACGCTCGCGGCGGCACTGCACCATAGCGCCTTCAACGTCGCCAATGCGCTTGGCCCGTGGCTCGGCGGCATGGCGATCGCGGCGGGCTATGGCCTAACCTCGACCGGCTGGATCGGTGCCGCGCTGGCGCTGGGCGGCCTCGTCGTCTTCCTCCTGTCGATCGCTTTGCAACAGCGGACCACGCGGATGATCGCGGTTCCGGCCGAATAAGCCGCTTTGCCGCAGCGCTTGTCCCAGATCAGGCTCCCCGATAAGGCAGGGGCATGAGCGATCAGGCAAGAGAAGAGGCGCTGGCCCAGGCCGCATTGGTGGCGCTGCGCGGCGGTAACGCGGCCAAGGCGCGCGCGACACTGGCGCAGATGGCCGCGCCGCCGCCGATGCTGCTGGCGCAGGTCTGCAATCGGCTCGGCGATCGGGATGGCGAGGCGGAGGCCCTGCGCGCGATCCTGGCGGGCGATCCGCGCAACCTGCCCGCTTTGCTCGCCATGGGTCATAATGCGCAGGCGCGCGGTGACGATCGTGGCGCGATCAGCTGGCGGCGCACCGCGCTGGCGCAGGCGGCCGCCCATGGCGCGCCGCCGCAATTGCAACCGATGCTGCAACAGGCGCAAGACGCGATCGCCCAATCGAGCCAACGGTTCGAGGATCATCTGACCGCCGCGATCCGCGACCTGCCGCCGCTACCCCGCATCGCGCACGCCACCGACCTGCTGCTCGGCAAGCGCGAGATATATCTGCAACAGCCCAGCATGTTCTATTTCCCCGGCCTACCCCAGCGCGCCTTTTACGAGCGCAGCGATTTCGACTGGGTCGCGCCAATGGAGGCGATGACCGACGCGATCGTCGCTGAACTGGCGGCGGTGCGCGCGGGTGCGCCGGACTTCGCGCCCTATGTCCAGACATCGAAGGAGCGTCCGGCCCCCAACAACAAGTTGCGCGACGATCCCAGTTGGGGGGCCTATTATTTCTGGCAGAGCGGCGCGCCGGTGGCGGACCATGCCACGCGCTGCCCAGCCGTCATGGCCGCGCTCGACCATGCGCCGATGCCGGTGATCGAAGGGCGATCGCCGACGGCGCTGTGGTCGCTGCTCAAGCCCGGCACCCATATCGCACCCCATCATGGCCTGCTCAACACGCGGCTCATCTGCCACCTGCCACTGCTGACGCCCCCCGATTGCGCGCTGCGCGTCGGCGCGGAAACGCGGCCCTGGCACCGGGGCGAGATGCTGATCTTTGACGACAGTATCGAACATGAGGCCTGGAACCGCAGCGCCGACACCCGCGTCATCCTGCTGTTCGAAGTGTGGCGGCCGGAGATCGTGGCGGAGGAACGCGCGGCGCTGACCCTGTTGTTCCAAGCGATCGACCAATATGGCCCGGCGCAGATCGACACCGGCGGATAAGCGCAGCCTCTTGCAGTGGCGCGCGTCCGCTGTATGAGCAGCGGCAGGGCAAGAGGATGACCGGGGCGTAACGCTTGACGGACACGCCATGACTCCCACGCATGCCTTCCCAGCCGCCCGCCCGCACAATCTCGCCGAAGATGGCTATGCCATTGCGCTTGGCTGCGCCTTCATCGCCATGGGGCTGATGCTGCTGAAACAGGCCAATCTGGTGACGGGCGGCATGGCGGGCATTGCGCTGCTGCTGTCCTATCTGATCCACTGGTCGCCAGCGACGCTGTTCCTGCTGATCAACATCCCCTTCTTCCTGTTCGCCGGGCGGGCGATGGGCGCGGCCTTCGGCCTGAAAACGCTGTTCGCCAATATCGCGATCATGGGGCTGGGCACGATGATGCCGCTGGCGCTGGAACTGGCACGGGTCAGCCCGCTCTTTGCCGCGCTGTTCGGCGGATCGATCATCGGTTTCGGGATCCTCGCCATCGCGCGCCATGGCGCGGGCGTCGGTGGCCTCGGCGTCATCGCGCTCACGCTGCAAAAGACGCGGGGATGGAATGCGGGCCGCACGCAGATGATCGGCGACGCCATCATCCTGGCGGCATCGCTACCGCTGCTGAGCGCCGATCGCTTCGCGCTGTCGGTCCTGTCGGCGGCGGCGATCAATGCCGTGCTGATCGTCAACCACCGGCCGGGCCGCTATATCGGCCATTGAGCCAGTGCGTTCAGCTCTTGCAGAGCGGGTCGCCACCTGTCCCCTGCGCACGCAAAGCCGTGCCTGCATCACCTGCGATCCGGGGGAAACTGACCCCTTCCAGCGTGGCGCGCCCATCGCAGAGCTGCGCGCAGGCGAGATCCACGACACCCGGCAGCGCAACCTGATCGCCATCATATTGGGCGACGATAATGCAGCGATCGCCGCCAGCAAAGCGCAGGATCAGCTTGTCGCCCGCGCGCCGTGCGGTCCCCTGCCCCCGGCAGGCGAGTTGCTCGCCGAAATTGGCTTCCAAGCCGAAGCGCAGCGCGCCCTTGGCACCGGGCACCACGCACAACGCATCCCGCCCGGCTTCATGGCGGCGCTGAAACAGCCCGACCGGCGATATCTTGGCCGCATCGGTGATGACGCCACTTTCGATCGCGGCGCGCTCCAGCCCGGACGCAGGCACGTCGCTGCCCGCCTCGGCCGCCATGTCGTTGGAAACGGCGGCAGGCTGGCACGCTGCCAGCATCAGACACAGAGCAAGGCCGGATCGCCGCATCGACGTCCTAATCGACTGCGCTCAGGCCATCGGGGCCGACCCGGCGGAAGAAACAGGAGCGCGCGCCAGTGTGGCAGGTCGGCCCGGCAGGCACCGCCTTCACCCAAACCGCATCCTGATCGCAATCGATGCGAATGTCGCGCACCGCCAGCATGTTGCCCGACGTTTCGCCCTTCTTCCACAGCGCCTGCCGACTGCGCGACCAGAAATGGGCCAGGCCCGTTTCGACCGTCAACGCCAGTGCCTGCGCATTCATATGCGCGACCATCAGCACGTCGCCACTGTCCACATCGGTCACCACCGCCGTGATCAGGCCATGGTCGTCATATTTGGGATTGAGGGTCAGCCCCTTGTCGCGCGCATCGGTCATGCCGGGGGCTATAGGGCGCAATCGCGATGCTGCGAAGCCCCTTCCCGCCTGTCCGGCAATTATGCCCGGTATCAGGGCGGAAGGAAGAAAATGGGGCGATCGAGGGGTCTTGAACCCCCGACCTCCGGTACCACAAACCGGCGCTCTAACCAACTGAGCTACGATCGCCATGGGGCCATGAGGCCCGCGAGATGTGGGCACATATGCGGCTCATCTCGCCCCGTCAAGCAGGCAAATGCCGCGATCGGCGCTTTCCGCCGCTTACAGCCCCGCCGCGCGCAACTGCGCGCGCAATTTGCGCAGGGTAGCTTCGGGCACGGAGGGGCGCGCCGGTGCCGCCTTGCCCTTGCGCAGCCGGGCGCGATCCTTTTCGGGCGGATCGACCAGCCGCACCCGCACCGGCACATGCCCCTGCGCCCGCACGCCCAATTGCTCGGCCGCGCCGCGCGACAGGTCGATCACCCGCCCGCGCCCGGAAAAAGGCCCGCGATCATTGACCCGCACGACGATGGTGCGTCCGGTGTCCAGCGCCGTCACCTCGATGTAGCTCGGCAGCGGCAGGCTGGTATGCGCGGCGGTCACCCAGCCGGGACGGAAGCGTTCGCCATTGGCGGTGCGATTGCCCGATTCCGATCCATACCAGCTGGCATAGCCCAGCATGTCATAACCCGGATCAGCCGCAGGCGTGTAGGTGACGCCACGCACCACATAGGGCGGGCCGATCTTGACCGGCACATCCCGCACCGGCCGGTATTGACCGCCACCACAGGCCGACAGCAGCAGCGCCATCGCGCCCGCGCCGCACAGCGCGGCAAATCGTCTCATCCTCATGCCGCTTCCCTAACCCGCCTGGCCCAAAAGCAGAAGGGTGAGTGCTGATCCAGCACCCACCCTATTGTCTTGCGCCCATGCGTGCGGCTCAGTTCCCGTTATCACGCACTCTCGATTTTTTCAGGCCGCGACGCCCTTAAGATCGTGCGACGCGGGCATCTGCATCTTGTGCCGATGCCCGGACCGTCAGTTGACCGAATCCTTGAGGCCCTTGCCGGCCTTGAACTTGGGTTGGGTCGACGCCTTGATGGTCATCGTTTCGCCGGTGCGCGGGTTGCGGCCGGTCGATGCCTTGCGCTGGGTGACGGAGAAAGTGCCAAAGCCGACCAGGCGCACTTCGTCGCCCTTCTTCAGCGCGCCGGTGATGGCATCGAACACGCCTTCCACAGCCTTGGTCGCGTCATTCTTGGTAAGGCCGCTGCTTTCGGCAACCGCGCTGATCAGATCCTGCTTGTTCATGCCTTGGGAACCCCCTGATGCTGTTGGTTAGTTTAGGAATCGCGGCGTAAAGGCGGCAATAAGGCGCAGCTTTCGGTGGCTGTCAAAGGGAAAGCGACGAAGTTCCCGGATCACATGCAATTTCGCAATGCAGCATGAAAATGCCGGAAACCCGTCGCTTTTGCCCTATCGGCCCGTCGGTCAATGCCGCAGCGTAGCGTCCCCGTCGCGCCCCTGGCCATTGCTTGGCTGCGCGGCCAGGTCATCCTCTTCGGTCCAGGCGATCGCTTCGGGCACCGACATCAAGGCACGCGCCAGCACTTCGTCCACATGGCTGACGGGCACGATTTCCAGCCCGTCACGGATATTGGCCGGAATTTCCGCTAGGTCTTTCTCATTTTCCTGCGGGATCAACACCGTCTTGATGCCACCGCGCAACGCCGCCAACAGCTTTTCCTTCAAGCCGCCGATCGGCAGGACGCGACCGCGCAAGGTCACCTCGCCGGTCATCGCGACATCCTTGTGGACGGGGATGCCGGTCAACGTCGACACGATGCAGGTGACCATGCCGATGCCCGCCGACGGCCCATCCTTGGGCACTGCGCCTTCGGGCAGATGGATGTGGATGTCCTTGCGATTGAAGATGCTGGGCTTGATGCCATAGCCCGGCGAGCGCGCCTTCACATAAGAGAAGGCCGCCTGGATCGATTCGGTCATCACATCGCCGAGCTTGCCGGTCGTCTTGATCATGCCCTTGCCGGGCACGGTGACCGCCTCGATCGTCAGCAGTTCGCCGCCCACCTCGGTCCAGGCAAGGCCCGTTACCGCGCCGATCTGATGCTCTTCCTCGCCCACGCCATGGCGGAACTTCCGCACACCGGCATAGTCGGCGAGCGTGTCCGGCGTGATGACGACCTTGTCATAGACGCCTTCGAGGATCTTGCGCAGCGCCTTGCGCGCCAGCCGCGCGACTTCGCGCTCCAGCGTGCGGACGCCCGCCTCGCGGGTATAGTAACGGATGAGGTCGCGAACGGCCGCCTCGGTCACCTCAAACTCGCCTTCCTTCAGGCCATGGGCGTCGATCTGCTTGGCGATCAGATGCCGCTGCGCGATCTCGACTTTCTCGTCCTCGGTATAGCCTTCCAGCCGGATGATCTCCATCCGGTCCAGCAAGGCCTGCGGCAAATTCAACGAGTTGGCGGTCGTCACGAACATGATATCCGAAAGATCGACGTCGATCTCCAGATAATGGTCCTGAAACTTGCTATTCTGTTCGGGGTCCAGCACTTCGAGCAGTGCGGATGCCGGATCGCCGCGGAAATCCTGGCCCAGCTTGTCGATCTCATCGAGCAGGAACAGCGGGTTCATCGTCCCCGCTTTCTTCAAATTCGTGACGATCTTGCCCGGCAGCGAGCCGATGTAGGTGCGGCGGTGACCACGAATTTCGGCTTCGTCGCGCACGCCGCCCAGCGACTGGCGCACGAACTCGCGCCCCGTCGCCTTGGCGATCGAACGGCCAAGCGAGGTCTTGCCCACCCCCGGCGGGCCGACGAGGCACAGGATCGGGCCTTTCAGCTTATTGGTACGCGCCTGCACCGCGAGATATTCGATGATCCGGTCCTTGACCTTGTCGAGCGCGAAATGATCCTCATCGAGGACATCCTGCGCGCGCTTGAGGTCGTTCTTGACCTTGCCCTTCTTGCCCCAGGGCAAGCCCAGCAGCACGTCGAGATAGTTGCGCACCACAGTGGCCTCAGCCGACATGGGCTGCATGCCCTTGAGCTTCTTAAGCTCGGCCGTCGCCTTGGCGCGGGCTTCCTTGCTCAGCTTGGTCTTGGCGATCTTCTCGGCCAGTTCGGCCAGTTCGTCGCCTTCCTCACCTTCGCCATTGCCCAGTTCGCGCTGGATCGCTTTTAGCTGCTCGTTGAGATAATATTCGCGCTGGGTCTTCTCCATCTGCCGCTTCACGCGACCACGGATCTTCTTTTCGACCTGCAAGACACCCAGTTCGCCTTCCATGAAGGCGAACACCATTTCCAGCCGCTTGACCGGATCAGCCTCGACCAGCAGCGATTGCTTGTCGGACACTTTGACGTTGATGTTGGCGGACACGGCATCGGCCAACCGCCCGGCATCCTCGATCTCGCGCAGCTGCACCGGCGTTTCGGCGGGCAGCTTCTTGTTGAGCTTGGCGTAATTCTCAAACTGTTCAGCGACCGAGCGCATCAGCGCGGCGGCTTCCGGCCCTTCGGCGGCAATATCCTCGACCGACTCGACATCGGCGACCAGATGCGTGCCGGTCTCCGCCATCGTCGTCAGCCGCGCACGATGCTTGCCTTCGACCAGCACGCGCACCGTGCCATCGGGCAGCTTGAGCAATTGCAGCACAACCGCCACGACGCCCGTATCATAGAGCGAATCCTGGCCCGGATCATCCTCGGCCGGGTCGAGCTGCGACACCAGGAAGATTTCCTTATTGCCTTCCATCGCCGCTTCCAGCGCGGAAACGCTCTTGTCGCGACCGACGAAGAGCGGGACGATCATCTGCGGAAAGACGACGATGTCACGCAGCGGCAGAAGGGGATATTGCACAGTCATTCACACTCCGGGCCAAATGGGGCCTGTCCTACGGTTCATCGCCTTTATGGGGATGGCTATCGCGTCAATCAATCAGGGGATGTCATAATGCGGTCACGATGAACCCAGGGTTATTATAGGGCTCTTCGCGCACATCCGCGCTCAGAACGGCAGTTTGAAGCCGGGGGGCAAGGGCAGGCCAGCGGTCATCTTGCCCATTTCGGCATTGCTGACCTCGTCCGCCTTCTTGCGCGCATCGTTGAACGCGGCGGTGACCAGGTCTTCGAGCATCTGCTTTTCCGACGGCGCCAGCAGGCTGTCGTCGATCGATACGCCGAGGATGCGGCCCTTGGCCGAAGCCTTGACCTTGACGAGGCCGCCGCCCGCCGCGCCTTCGACTTCCAGCTTGTCGAGATTGTCCTGCGCACGCTGCAATTCTTCCTGCACACGGCTTGCCATGCCCAGGATTTCGTTCAGATCCTTCATTGTCCTACACTCCATTGTTCGAGCCGGTCGTCCAGCTCCGCATCGGGAAAGGCCGCCATCGCCGCCTTCACCACCGGGGTTTCGAGAATAGTGGCGCGGGCATTGGCCTGCGCGGCCTGCTCCTGCGCTAACAAGGTCGGCTGCGCCTCGCCATCGCTCTGCGCCACGCGCCAGGCAACACCCGTCACCTCCTTGAGCGCAGGCACGATCCGCGCCGCAAAATCCGCCGATAGTGAGGGTGCCCCCCGATAATCCAGTTCGGGCGGCGCATAGCGCACCAGCGCGACGCTATCATGGAGTTCCTGCGCTAGCTGCCCCTTGCCCCGCTGCCAGAAGGCCTCGATCAGATCGGGGAAAGTGGCCGGCAATTGCGCGGCAGGACCAGCGCCTGTCGTTGCAGCCACCGCGCCCGGTGCCGCAGCAGCAACAGGCCCGCCCTCGCGCAGCATCCGCGCAATCTCGCCCGGATCGGGCATGGTCGCGGCGTGCATCACTCGCAGCAGCGCCATTTCACAGCTTTCGATCGGCAGGATGGCGCTCGCCACCTCGTCATGCCCCTTGACCAGCAATTGCCACAGCCGATGCAAGGGCGCGAAGCCGATTTGCGCGGCCCAGTCGGCCAGCGCATCGCGCTCCTCGGCGGACTGGCCGGGGCTGGCGATGTCGCGCCCTGCCTTCACCAATGTCACGGCATGGACCAGTTCCATCAGCCCGCGCATCAGCGCCAGCGGCTCGACGCCCAGCGCATATTGATCGCGCACGGCGACCAGCAGCGCGGCGGTATCACCCGCCAGCAGCAGTCCCAGCAGACGGCGCACCGCCCCGCGATCGGACAGGCCCAGCATGTCGCGCACCTGCGCCGCCGTGACGACCGGCTCCCCCTCCCCCATCTCCGCATGGGCGATTGCCTGGTCGAGGATGGAGAGGCCATCGCGCGCCGACCCTTCGGCGGCCTGCGCGATCAGCGACAGCGCATCCGGCTCCGCCGCGACTTTCTCCGCTTCGACTACATGAGCGAAATGGCTGGCCAGCAGTTCGGCCGGAATACGCCGCAGGTCGAACCGCTGGCAGCGCGACAGGACGGTGACCGGCACCTTGTTCACTTCGGTCGTCGCGAACAGGAATTTCACATGGGCGGGCGGCTCCTCCAACGTCTTCAACAGCGCGTTGAAGGCGTTTTTGGACAGCATATGCACTTCGTCGATGATGTAGATCTTGTAGCGCGCGGAGACGGCAGCATAGCGCACCGCCTCGATAATCTCGCGCACGTCATCGACGCCGGTATGGCTGGCCGCGTCCATCTCGACCACGTCGATATGGCGGCCCTCGGCGATCGCGGTGCAGGGTTCGCAGACGCCACACGGGTCGATCGTCGGCCCGCCCTGCCCGTCCGCGCCGATGCAGTTGAGCGCCTTGGCGATCAGCCGCGCGGTCGATGTCTTGCCGACCCCGCGCACGCCCGTCATCAAAAAGGCATGGGCCAGCCGCCCGCGCCGGATCGCATTGCCCAGCGTCTGGACCATCGCGTCCTGCCCGATCAGCTCATGAAAGCTGCGCGGTCGATATTTGCGCGCGAGGACGCGATAGGGCTGCTGGGAATCGGACATCGGTCTGGTCTAGCCGTTCGGGCCGCCATTGTCGAAGCGGGATGATGGCTGGAAGGTGGGAGCCGGAACGACCCGTGACGAAATCACTGTGGCTGCTTCCGTCAGGACCTGACCCGGTTCGCGACGATCACGTCCGCCCGACTCCCGCCGCGCATATGGCGAAAGGGTGACATAATGGCAAGGGGCAACCAAAACCGTTCGCTTCGAGCGAAGTCGAGAAGCGGCGACCTTGGCGCAAGCGTGTCTCGACTTCGCTCGACACGAACGGAACGGTGGAATACTCCTATTCCAGCCCGCTCTTTTGCGCCTGCCCGACAAATTCCAACGCAGCCCGCGCCGTCTCGGCAATCGCTGCCTCGGCCTTCTTGGCATCGACCGTCGGCCGGTCGAGATAGACCGCCAATATATATTCATCGCCCGCCGGCGACTTGACCAGCGCCACGTCATTATAAGCGGTGCCGCAGCTGCCGGTCTTGCTGCCCGACGTCCAGCCTTCGGGCAGGCCCGCCTTGATCCGCTTGTCGCCCGTGCTGCTGGCGTTCAGCCAGCCGCGCAGCCGATCGGCGCTCTCCCCCTGCATGTCGCGGAACAACAGCCGCCCCATCAGCCCGGCCATCGCGGCGGGCGTGGTCGTGTCGCGCGGGTCGCCCTCGGCATTTTCGTTCAGGTCCGGCTCGTTACGATCCAGCCGGGTCACGCTGTCGCCATGCGCGCGCATGAAGGCGGTCAGCCCCTGCGGCCCGCCCAGCATCGGCAGCAGCAGGTTCGCCGCACTATTGTCGCTCACTTCGACCGCCGCCTGCGCCAGTTCGGCCATGCTCATCCGGCCGCGCTTGCGGTTTGCCTTCACCACCGGCGCATAATCGAGAATATCGTCCTTGCTGAAGGATATCTCTCCTTCCAGCCCGAACTTACCGCCCTCCGCGCCGATCAGCACCGCCGCCGCCAATGGCGCCTTGAAGGTCGAGCACATCGCGAACGGCTCGTCGCGGTTGAAGCCCAGCAAGAGCGCGCCCTGCTTATCGACCAGCGCGACACCCAGCCGCCCGCCGGTTTCCTGCTCAATCTCCTTGGGATTGCGCACCTGCGCCAGCGCCGATTGCGGCACCAGATAGCGCGGCGCAGGCGGCAGCAGCGAATCAAGCTGCCCGGTCGGCACCGGCTCCTTGGTCTTTTTCTGCTTCTCGGCGGCGCTGGACGGCGCGGCGATCAGCAGCAGCAAGGCAAGCGCGGACAAGCGTTTCATCGGCTTCACATACCCTGCATATTGTAGGATTCGGGCGGAATGCGCACCGTCAACTGGTCCAGCCCATCAGCCAGGATGATCTGGCATGACAGGCGGCTGGTGCGCGTGGCGGACGCGGCGAGGTCGAGCATATCCTCCTCATCCTCGCTGGCGCGGCCGAGGCGCGGAAAATCGGTGGCTTCGACGATGACATGGCAGGTGGAACAGGCCATCTGCCCCTCGCATGTCCCTTCGAGCGGCTGGCCCGCCGCCTGTGCGATGTCGAGCAGCACCGATCCCGCCGGGGCATCGACCTCCTGTCGCCGTTCCCCGTCAGCGCTGATGAAGGTAACCCTGGTCATGATGGTGCGACGCTCCCTTTTTTACAGCGCCGCTTGTGCGGCTGCTGCCTTGTTCAATGCCTCCGCAGCGCTCTCCAGTTCGGCCGATGTCGTGTAGCGGCCAAAGCCGATCCGCACCGATCCACGCGCCTGTGCGTCTGTCAGGCCCAGTGCGCGCAGCACATGGCTAGGCCTGCCGGACCCGCTTGCGCAAGCGCTGCCGAGCGAAAAAGCGATATTGCGGCAATCCGACAACAATCGCGCGCCATCGATTCCGGCGCGGCGGAGGTTGAGATTACCCGGATAGCGCGCGGTCATGCTGCCGTTGACCGTCCAGTCGGCAAACAGCGCGCGGGCAAGGTCGGACAACGATTCGACATGCGCGCGGTCGGCCTCCGCCCGTTCGACCATCAATCGCGCAGCAACCCCGAATCCGGCGCACAGCGCAGGCGACAGCGTGCCGGAGCGCAACCCGCCTTCCTGTCCGCCGCCATGGAGGAGCGGTGTGGGGCTGACCCCGTCACGCAGCCACAAGGCCCCCACCCCCTTTGGCCCATGGATTTTATGCGCGCTGATCGCGACCATGTCGCAAGCGTCGGGGATCGGCACCCGGCCATAGCCCTGCACCGCGTCGCATAGCAGCAGCGCGCCCGCCCGATGCGCCATCGCCGCCAAATCTGCGACGGGCTGGATCACGCCGATCTCATTATTGACCAGCATCACCGCCACCAGCGCCACGCCGGGCCGTATCGCCTGAGCGGCCGCATCCAAGTCCACGACGCCATCCGCGCCGACCGGCAGCACCGTCACCGTCCGCCCCGCGCGCGCCAAGGCCTCCACCGTATCCAGCACCGCGGCATGTTCGGTCGCGATGGTGACGATATCGCCCTTGGGCGCACCCTGAATGGCGATGTTGAGCGCCTCGGTCGCGCCAGACGTGAACAGCAACCGCCCACCCGCCGGCAGCAGCGCGCCGACCGCCTCGCGCGCGACCTCGACCTGCGCCGCCGCTGCCCGGCCCAGACGATGCGCGCTGTGCGGATTGGCGAACTGGTCGCGCAGCAGCGGCACCATCGCGTCGAACGCTTCAGGGGCCAGCGGCGTCGTCGCCTGATAATCGAGATAGATCATCGCCGCGCCCGCTGCGCCATCGCGGTCCAGGCGGCGAGGAAACGATCGATATCGGCCTCGTGCGCCTGCGGCCCGAAACTCACCCGCACCACCTCGCTCGCCACCGCTTCGTCCCAGCCCATGGCGTGCAGCACATGGCTGGTTTTGAGCGAACCGGACGAACAAGCGCTGCCCGCCGACACCGAAATGCCCGCCATATCGAACTGAATGAGTTGCGCGCGGGCCGACAGACCCGGCATCCGGTAGCTGGCGATCGCAGCGATGCGCGGCGCATCGCGCGCGACGATCACCCCGCCCGCCGCCTCGATCCCCGCGTCGAGCCGCGCGCGCAGCAGCGCAGCGCCCGGCAACCAGTCCGCCCGCGCCTCCAGCGCCGCCGCCATCGCCAGGATCGCAGGCAGATTCTCGGTCCCCGCGCGATAGCCCTGCTCCTGCCCGCCGCTCGCCTCAATGAGCGCCAGATCGCGGATCAGCAGCGCGCCAATACCCGGCGGACCCCCAAATTTATGCCCACTGATCGCGATCATGTCGGCATCGGGCAGCGGCAACTTGCCCGCACTCTGCGCGCAATCCGCGAACAGGATCGCGCCATGGCGCTCGATCTGGTCGAGCGGCTGGATGACGCCGGTCTCATTGTTGACATGCTGGATGGCGAACACTGTTTTATAATCCGTTCGCCCTGAGCCTGTCGAAGGGCCTTCCTTTTCTTGCGAGAAGAGAGGGGCTTCGACAGGCTCAGCCCGAACGGGTGTTCTAACTATGCCATCCCCATCCACCGCCAGCCGCTCGGCCCCCTTCGTCACCCGCAGCACCGCATCATGCTCCACCGCCGACGTCACGATCCGCCCCGCCTTCGCCCGGCCAAGCCCGATCGCGATCGCCTCGCTCGCCCCGGACGTGAAAATCACATGGCCCTGCCAGCCCAGCGCCGCCGCGATCCGGGCGCGGGCATCCTCCAGCGCGGCACGCGCGGCGCGGCCGTCGGCATGGGGGCTGGACGGGTTGGCCCAATGGCCCATGGCGGCGACCATCGCCGCCTGGGCCTGCGCCAGCATCGGTGTCGTCGCGGCATGATCGAGATAGAGACGGTCGGCGGCCAAGGGGGCTACTCATTGATTGCGGAAATGGCGGCGGCTTCTATATAGGCGGTCTGCCGCGCTGCGCCAGCACATCCCTTGGCGTGCCCGACGCGACTCCATTTGCCGCCCTGCCCATCCGGGCCGAGTGGCCCAGAACGATAACAGGTGCCATGCCCGACGTAATCTTTACCGGACCCGAAGGCCGTCTCGAAGGCCGTTTCAGCCCCCCGCCCCGCCCGCGTGCGCCGGTCGCCATGATCCTGCACCCGCATCCGCAGGGCGGCGGCACCATGAACGACCGCATCACCCAAGCGCTCTACAAGACCTTCGTGAAGCGTGGCTTTGCCGTGCTGCGCTTCAACTTCCGGGGCGTCGGCCGCAGCCAGGGGACGTTCGACAACGGCATCGGCGAACTGTCCGATGCCGCAGCAGCGCTCGACTGGGTCCAGAGCTTCCATCCCGAAGCACAGACCACCTGGATTGCGGGCTTCTCCTTCGGCGCGTGGATCGGCATGCAATTGCTGATGCGCCGCCCGGAAATCCGCGGCTTCATCTCGGTCGCGCCGCCCGCCAACATGTACGACTTCTCCTTCCTCGCCCCCTGCCCCTCTTCGGGCATCATCGTGCAGGGCACATCCGATGAAGTCGTGACCGCCAGCGCCGTCCAGAAACTGGTCGACAAGCTGCGCACGCAAAAGGGCATCACCATCCACCATGATGAAATCCGGGGTGCCAACCACTTCTTCGAACATGAACTCGATCAGCTGATGAAGTCGGTCGACAATTATCTCGACATGCGCCTGTCCCCGGATTCGCCGATCCGCTGAGCACAAAGCCCGCGAGAAAGAAAAAGGGGCTGCCGCAAGGCGGCCCCTTTTTCTTTGGGTAAAGGCAAAGCCAGACTTTCAACGGGCCTGATTATTCGGCGTGGCATCCTTCGCTTCCGCCCGTTAGCGCAGCGACCATGTCCGACACGCCCGAACCCAAGCCCCGCATGGTCTGGAGCCGCTATTATAGCAGCTTCATACCCGCCCCGCCCGGTCCCGGCTTACTCGACCGGATCAAGGCGGCCAGCGGCGCGATCGGCGGGATCGCGATCACCGGGCTGCTATGCGGCTTGATGCTCGGCAATGGCCTAGCCCATCCGCTGCTGGTGGCCCCCATGGGTGCCTCGGCGGTGCTGCTGTTCGCCGTGCCCGCCAGTCCGCTGGCGCAACCCTGGCCGGTGCTGGGCGGCAACATCATTTCCGCGCTGGTCGGCATCGCCATCGCCCACATCATCCCCAACCCGACCATGGCCGCGGCCGTAGCGGTCGGCGGGGCGATCGCGATCATGTCGCTGCTGCGCTGCCTCCACCCGCCCGGCGGCGCTGTCGCGCTGTCTGCCGTGCTGGCCGGAAGCGACACCGGCTATCTGTTCGCCCTGACGCCTGTGGGCGCGAACACGCTGCTGCTCTTGATCGTCGCGATGCTGTTCCACCGCATGGTCGGCCAAAACTATCCCCATGTACCGCCCAGGGCACCGTCGCCCCACGCCACCACCGATCCCGCTCCCCTGCTGCGCGCCGCCCCCAGCGCGCAGGATATCGCCGACGCGCTCCATGGCTTTGGCGCAAGGCTGGACGTGGACGAGGCGGACCTGCGCCCCTTGCTGGCCGATGCCCAGTTGCGCGCGGCCGAACGCACGCATGGCGCGACGCGGTGCGATGAGATCATGGCGCGCGACGTGCTGCATATCGCCGCCAGTCAGACGGTGACAGAGGCCCGCACGCTGATGCAGGCGCGCCATCTCCTGTCGCTGCCGGTGCTGGACGATGCTGGCCGGGTGCAGGGGATGATCAATGCCCGCGACCTGTTGCAGGACGGCGTACTTGTCGCCGACGTCGCCCACCGGCCGCTCTTCGTCCATGCCGATACGCCGGTCGCGCGCCTGATAGGTCCGTTCAGCAGCGGTGTGCGCCATGCTGCGGTGGTGGTCGACACCGATCATCGCCTGCTGGGACTGGTGACGCAGACCGATCTGCTGGCGACGCTGGCGCTGCGGCTCAGCGGCGTTCCAGCCCCGGCAAGTCCGGCCCCGGTATGGCCGTGATCGCGACATTGCCGAACATCACCAGCCCCGCGATGATCATCAGCGCGCCGCGCTTGCGGTCGCGCAAGCGGAACATCACATAGAGACCACCGCCGGTCAGCAGCAGCCCGGCCAGCATGAGGATGGAGAGGATCGTGCCTGTCATGGCTCTGCCCATAAGGGCGGCGGACCAAGGTGGCAATCTACCGCTTCTGCCCCTAAGAGGCGCGGGAACGAATCACCCCATCGGTGAAGGGACGCACCGCAAATGAAGATCGCCATCGCATCCGACCATGCCGCCGTCGAATTGAAGGCGGAACTGGCGCAATGGCTGCGCGACGAAGGGCATGAAGTCGACGACCTCGGCCCGGCGACCGCCGACCGCGTCGATTATCCCGATTATGGTTACAAACTCGCGACAGCGATCGCCTCCGGCGCGGCGGATCGCGGCATTGCGCTGTGCGGGTCGGGAATCGGCATTTCGATCGCGGTCAATCGCAACCCGGCCTGCCGCTGCGCCCTAGTCGGCGAGCCGCTGTCGGCGGCGCTCTCGCGCGAGCATAATGACGCCAATGTGCTGGCCATGGGTGCGCGCCTGACTGGCGTGGACATGGCCAAGGCGTGCGTCATCGCGTTCCTCACCACCGAATTTGGCGGAGGCCGCCATGCCGGCCGCGTCGAAAAATTATCCCAGCCCGCGCTCTGAAAGGATATTTCGATGAGCATCGACACTCTCAGCCCGGCCATCCGTCAGGACGGCTTCTTCAGCGAATCGCTTAGCAGCGCGGACCCCGAAATCTTCGGCGCGATCGAACATGAATTGAAGCGCCAGCAGGACAAGATCGAACTGATCGCGTCCGAAAATATCGCGTCGAAAGCCGTGCTGGAGGCCGCAGGCTCGATCTTCACCAACAAATATGCCGAAGGCTATCCTGGTAAGCGCTATTATGGCGGCTGCGAATATGCCGATGTCGTCGAGACGCTGGCGATCGAACGGGCAAAAGAGCTGTTCGGCGCGAAATTCGCCAACGTCCAGCCCAATAGCGGCAGCCAGATGAACCAGGCCGTGTTCCTCGCCCTGCTCCAGCCGGGCGACACCTTCATGGGCCTTGACCTGTCGTCGGGCGGCCATCTGACCCATGGATCGCCGGTCAACATGTCGGGCAAGTGGTTCAACCCCATCGCCTATGGCGTGCGTGCTGACGATCATATGATCGACATGGACGAGGTCGCCCGCATCGCGCGCGAGAGCAAGCCCAAGCTCATCATCTGCGGCGGCACCGCCTATTCGCGCCACTGGGATTTCGAACGCTTCCGCGAAATCGCCGACGAAGTGGGTGCCTATCTGCTCGCCGACATGTCGCATTTCTCCGGCCTGGTCGCGGGCGGCGCGCATCCCTCGCCCGTCCCTCACGCCCATGTCACCACCACCACGACCCACAAGTCGCTGCGTGGTCCCCGTTCGGGCATCATCCTGTGCAATGACGAGGCACTGGCCAAGAAGTTCAACAGCGCCATCTTCCCCGGCCTCCAGGGTGGCCCGCTGATGCACATCATCGCCGCCAAGGCCGTGGCGTTCAAGGAAGCGCTGACCCCGGAGTTCAAGGCCTACGCGCACCAGATCGTCGCCAATGCCAAGACGCTGGCCGCGACGGTGGCCGACGCTGGCCTGTCGATCGTGTCGGGCGGCACGGACAATCATCTGATGCTGGTCGACCTGCGCGCCAAGAACACCACGGGCAAGGCCGCGGAAAAGGCGCTCGACCGCGCCTATATCACCTGCAACAAGAATAACGTGCCGTTCGACACCGCCAGCCCGTTTGTGACGTCGGGCGTGCGCCTCGGCACCCCCGCCGGCACCACGCGCGGTTTCGGCGAAGCGGAATTCCGCGAGATCGGCGAGTTGATTGCCGAGGTCGTGGAAGGCCTCAAGCGCAATGGCGACGACGGCGACGGCCAGGTCGAAGCGCATGTGCGCGAAAAGGTGCTGGCGCTGACCGGGCGGTTCCCGATCTACTGAGGACAAAACAGGCCGTTCGTGTCGAGCGCAGTCGAGACAGGCTCGCACAGACGTTTCTCGACACGCTCGAAACGAACGGAGATTGATTAGATCATGCGCTGCCCCTTCTGTTCCCATGAAGACAGCCAGGTGAAGGACAGCCGGCCGACGGAAGATGGCGCCGCCATCCGCCGTCGCCGCCAGTGCGAAGCGTGCGCCGCGCGCTTCACCACCTTCGAGCGCATCCAGCTCCGCGACATCTGGGTGGTCAAGAGCGAGGGGCGCAAGGAAGCGTTCGAGCGCGACAAGCTCGCCCGCTCGATCGGCATCGCCTGCCGCAAGCGCCCGATCGACCCCAGCCGCATCGAAAAGCTGATTTCCGGCATCCAGCGCCAGCTCGAAACCAGCGGCGACACCGAAGTCCCCGCCCGCGCCATCGGCGAAATGGTAATGGAAGGCCTCAAACGCCTCGACAGCGTCGCCTATATCCGCTTCGCCAGCGTCTATAAGGACTTCACTGATGCCAAAGATTTCGAGGACTTTGCCGGAACGGTGAAGGAAGTGGGCGGGTGAACACGCTCCTGCCTCCGTTCGCCTCGAACACCACCCTCCGTTCGGTTCGAACTTGTCGAGAACAACGCGCACCATGAGTTTCTGGATCTATATCCTCCGCTGCGCCGACGGCAGCTATTATACCGGCCACACAGATGATCTGGAACGGCGTATCGGACAACATCAGTCTGGGGCAATTCCGGGCTATACGCATGATCGACGCCCGGTGGAGTTGGTGTTCAGCGAAACCTTCACGGATCGGATCGACGCGCTGGAACGCGAGCGCCAGGTGAAAGATTGGTCACGCAAAAAGAAGGAAGCCTTAATTCGAGGGGACTGGAAAGCGGTATCGGACGCTGCCCGTTCTCGACCACGGGTCTCGACTACGCTCGACCCTGGCTCGAACCGAACGGCGTTGGAAGAGGCTCAGCCCCTACTCAGGACGAACGGTAACATGATAGAACATACATCCCCACCCCCCGTCATCGTCCTCGTCCGCCCGCAACTGGGCGAGAATATCGGCAAGGCCGCGCGCGCGATGCTCAATTTCGGGCTAACCGAGATGCGTCTGGTCACGCCCCGCGATGGCTGGCCCAATCCCGACGCAGGCCCATCGGCGGCAGGCGCGGATTTCATCCTCGATCAGGCGCAGGTCTATGAAACGCTGGCCGAGGCCGTCGCCGACTGCGCCCATGTCTATGCCACCACAGTCCGCAAACGCGGCGTCACCAAGCCCGTGGTCACGCCCGAAGAAGCCGCCCGCGAAATCCATGCCGCTCAGGGCCGCTGCGCCTATATTTTCGGCCCCGAACGCTCCGGGCTGGAGACCGAGGACGTCGCCCTCGCCCGCAAGATATTGACCGTCCCGATCAACCCCGAATTCGGCTCGCTGAACCTCGCGCAAGCGGTCATTCTGTGCGCCTATGAATGGTCCAAGCAGGCGAACCTCGCCCAGCCCACCATCACCGACCTTGGCGTCCCCGCGCCGCAGGAGGAATTGGAGGGCATGATCGACCAGTTCACCACGCTGCTCGAAAAGGTCGGCTATTTCTTCCCGCCCGACCGCGCGCCCGCGACCAAGCTGACGCTGCGCAACCTGCTGACCAAGCCGGGCTGGAACCATCTGGAGGTACGGACGCTGCGCGGGGTGATCTCGCACCTCAACCGGCCGCGCGAACGCTGACCGGCGGCGGGGGGTGTCAGATGCCCCCGGCCGTCACGGGCCAGCCGCCCGCTTCAAGGCCTTGGGACAATGCCGTAACGCACGCATCGAGCTTGTCGCTATCGGTCGATCGCACCACAAAATTCGCGCCCGTGCGGCCTTCGCGGAAGAAGGGGTAGCTACCGATCTGGCAGCCCTCATGCGCGCGCTCGGTCGCGCCCAGCAGGTCGGCAATCTCGCTTTCCGCCACCCAGCAGCCCACCGTCGCCGACTGGACAGGCACGCCGCCCTCCAGCGTCCCGGTCAGCTTGTCGAGCATCCCGGCGGTGATATGCGGCACGCCCGCCATGATGAAGATATTGCCATGCCGGATGCCGGGCGCCCCCGACATGCGGTTTTCGATCAGGCTGGCCCCCGAAGGCACCCGCGCCATGCGCAGCCGCGCGTCGGTCAGCCCGCCGCGCGACTCATAATAGCCCGCCAGCATCGCCCGCGCCTGCGGATGGATTTCCACCGCCACGCCCAGCGCCGCCGCGATCGCATCGACCGTGATGTCGTCATGAGTCGGCCCGATGCCGCCGGTGGTGAAGAGATAATCGTTGCGCATGCGTAATATGTTGACCGCCTCGACGATCGCATCCTGATCGTCGGCGACGACCCGTACTTCGCGCAGGCGGATGCCCTGGACATTGAGCCACAGCGCGATCAGCGCGACATTCTTGTCCTGGGTGCGCCCAGAGAGAATCTCGTCGCCGATGACGATCAGCGCTGCGGTCCAGATGCGGGTGGTATCGGCCATGGCGGCTGCATAGCCTGCGCTGGTCGCGCTGCCTAGCCGCCCTCTCGCATTATCGCGCATCTGCCCCTATAGTCATGCCATGACCGAATATATGACGATGACGGCGGACGCGCCGATCTCCCGCTCGACTGCGATCAAACTCTATGACGCAGCCGGTTTTGCTGGCATGCGCAAGGCCGGACGGCTCGCCGCCGAGATACTCGACGCGCTGGTGCCGCATGTCGTGCCGGGCGTCACCACCGGCGAACTGGACGACATCGTCCGGCGCATGACGCTGGACGGCGGCGGCGTGCCTGCCACCCTGGGCTATCGCGGCTATACCCATAGTTGCTGCACATCGATCAACAATGTCATCTGCCACGGCATCCCCGGCGACTATCGGCTGAAAGATGGTGACATCGTCAATATCGACGTCACCCCCCTGGTCGATGGCTGGCATGGCGACACCAGCCGCATGTTCATCGCGGGCGAAGCGCCGATCAAGGCGCGCCGCCTGGTCGAGGTGACCTATGAATGTCTGATGCTGGGCATCGAACAGGCCAAGCCCGGCAATCATCTCGGCGACATCGGCGCGGTGATCCAGCGCCATGCCGAAAAGCACCGCTATGGCGTGGTCCGCGACTTTTGCGGCCATGGCCTAGGCCGCGTCTTTCATGACAGCCCGGAGGTGGTCCATGTCGGTCGCCCCGGCACTGGCCCCGAATTAAAGCCCGGCATGTTCTTCACCATCGAACCGATGATCAACATCGGCAAGGCGGGCGTGAAGATGCTGGACGATGGCTGGACGGCGGTAACGCGCGACCGCACCCTGTCGGCCCAGTTCGAACATAGTATCGGCATCACCGAAACCGGCTGCGAGATTTTCACCAAAAGCCCCGCCGGTCTCGACGCGCCGCCCTATCTTTGATGGTTCACATTACTGCTTAAAAAACGGGCACAGCCACAGGAAATTGCCCTGAATCCGGGCAATATGGACAAAGATTGCGGCATCGCCGAAAGCATATCCAGGCGATTCGCCAATTGGCACGGTAATTGAAGATTAAGAGAGACGACGCAGGCCAAGGGGGGCATGATGTTCGTCTCTCGCACGGGAGAGAGGGATGCGGATCGCCCGCATCCTGTCGGGCGTCATGGGTTGGGATTACGAGTGATGAAAAAGATCGAAGCGATCATCAAGCCGTTCAAGCTGGACGAGGTGAAGGAAGCACTCCACGAAGTGGGCGTGTCGGGCATCACCGTGACCGAAGCCAAGGGCTTTGGCCGCCAGAAGGGCCATACCGAACTCTATCGCGGCGCTGAATATGTCGTCGATTTCCTGCCCAAGGTGAAGCTGGAGGTCGTCGTCGACGACGCGCTGGCCGACCGTGTGGTCGAAGCGATCTGCGCCGCCGCGCAGACCGGCCGCATCGGCGATGGCAAGATCTTCATCTCCAACATCGAGGGCGCCGTCCGCATCCGCACCGGCGAGCGGGACAGCGACGCGATCTGACGGTTCTCCGCCAGCCCGACTTGCAGGCTGGCACTATGTAAGTTTCTGCCCGGTTCTTCGCGGACCGGAACATGATGGGCATCCACCTTACCCCTTCGGGGGGGTATTTTGAGAGAAGGGCAACTGCACATGGCCAATACGCCAAAAGACATCCTGAAGATGATCGAAGAAAAGGAGATCGAATGGGTCGATGTCCGCTTCACCGATCCCAAGGGCACCTGGCATCACCTGACCATGTGCGCCAACGTCATTGGCGAAGATGAACTGACCGACGGTCTGATGTTCGACGGCTCCTCGATCGAGGGCTGGAAGGAAATCAACGAATCGGACATGATCCTCAAGCCCGATCTGGACGCAGTCTTCTTCGATCCGTTCAGCGCGACGCCGATGATGATCCTGGTCTGCGACATCGTCGAACCGCTCGACGGCTCGCTCTATTCGCGCGATCCCCGCTCGACCGCCAAGCGCGCCGAAATGTTCCTGCAGTCCACCGGCCTTGGCGACACGGTCTATATCGGCCCTGAGCCCGAATTCTTCATGTTCGACAGCGTCGAATTCGACAACACCTATGCCTCGTCCTTCTACAAGCTGGACGATGTCGAGCTGCCGACCAACACCGGCACCAGCTATGACGGCGGCAATATGGGCCACCGCCCCCGTGCCAAGGGCGGCTATTTCCCGGTCGGCCCGGTCGATGTCACCACCGACATCCGCGCCGAAATGGTGACCACGCTGATGGAAATGGGCCTGCCCATGGACAAGCATCATCATGAAGTCGCGGGCAGCCAGCACGAACTGGGCCTGACCTTCGGCAAGCTCGTTGAAACCTGCGACCGCATCCAGATCTACAAATATGTCGTGAAGATGGTCGCCCAGGCCTATGGCAAGACCGCGACCTTCATGCCCAAGCCGATCAAGGCGGACAATGGGTCGGGCATGCACACGCATATCTCGATCTGGAACAAGGGTCAGAACACCTTTGCCGGTGACGGCTATGCCGGCCTGTCGGAAACCTGCCTGTTCTTCATCGGCGGCGTGATCAAGCATGCCAAGGCATTGAACGCCTTCACCAACCCGACCACCAACAGCTACAAGCGCCTGGTGCCGGGCTTCGAAGCCCCCGTGCTGCTCGCCTATTCGGCGCGCAACCGTTCGGCGTCGTGCCGCATCCCCTATGGTGCCGGCACCAAGGCGAAGCGTGTCGAATTCCGCTTCCCCGATCCGCTCGCCAACTCCTACCTCGCCACCGCCGCTTTGCTGATGGCAGGCATCGACGGGATCGAGAACAAGATTCATCCCGGCGAAGCGATGGACAAGAACTTGTACGACCTGCCGCCGGTCGAACTGGCCAAGGTGCCGACCGTCTGCGGTTCGCTCCGCGAAGCGCTCGAAAGCCTAGAAAAGGATCAGGACTTCCTGCTCAAGGGCGGCGTGTTCACCAAGGACCAGATCGACGCCTATATGGAACTGAAGTGGCCCGAAGTATATCGCTGGGAAATGGCCCCCTCGCCGGTCGAATTCGACATGTATTATAGCGGCTGATCCTTTCAGTCCTACCTCACGCAAAAGGCCCGGCCGCTTAGCAGCGGCCGGGCCTTTTGCTTTGGCCTAAAGGGTCGAGACGACGTCACTCCACCCATCGCAACCCCATCCACCACCCTTCCTTCCTTAACCTTTTTCCCCCATATCAGCGCCCTATGACCACGCCGCTCACGTCCTATGAACCCGCCACCGGCGTCCTGCTCTGGCAGGGTGCGGCGGGCGACGTGGAGGCGGAGGTCGCGCGTGCTCGTGCCGCCTGGCCGCGCTGGGCGGCGCAGCCCATCGCGGTGCGCATCGAAACGCTCCGCCGCTTCGTCAATGTAGTGCGCCGGAACGAAGATGCGCTGGCGGACCTCATCGCGCGCGAAACCGGCAAGCCGTTATGGGACGCCCATGCCGAAGTCGCCGCCGTGATGGCCAAGGTCGATATCTCGGTCGCCGCCTATTCGGAGCGCACCGGACAGAAGCGGCTGGAAGCAGCCTTGGGCGCGCGACAATCGGTGCGGCACAAGCCCCATGGCGTGATGGCGGTGCTTGGCCCCTATAATCTCCCCGCGCACCTACCCAATGGCCATATCATCCCCGCGCTGCTGGCGGGCAATGCGGTCGTCTTCAAACCGTCGGAAAAGACCCCTGCGGTCGGCGAGATGCTGGTCAAACTCTATCATGAGGCGGGCGTCCCGTTCGACGCGCTGCGCCTGCTGCTCGGCGGACAGGACACCGGCAAGGCGCTCGCCGCCCATCCCGATGTCGGCGGCATCCTGTTCACCGGGTCGGCCCAGACCGGCATCGCCATCAACCGCCAGTTCGCGGCCCAGCCGTCCAAGATCCTGGCGCTGGAAATGGGCGGCAACAACCCCATCGTCGTCTGGGACACGCCCGAAATCAACGCCGCCGCCGTGCTGGTCGTCCAGTCCGCCTTCCTGAGCAGCGGCCAGCGCTGCACCGCCGCCAGCCGCCTGATCGTCAAGGACGCCATCGCCGACAGGTTCATAGCCGAGGTCAAGAAACTGGCCGACCGGCTGATCGTCGATCACCCCCATGCCACCCCTACGCCCTATATGGGTCCGGTCATTGACAATGCGACCGCCGACGGCCTGACCGAAAGTTTCCTCTGGCTGATGAGCAATGGCGGCAAGCCGATCAAACATATGGTCCGCCCCAAAAAGGGCCTGCCCTTCCTCAGCCCCGCCATCATCGACGTGACCGCCATGGCCGAACCACCCGATGTCGAGCTGTTCGGCCCGCTGCTTCAGGTCGTCCGCGTCGCCGAATTCAGCGATGCGATCGCGCAGGCCAATAGCAGCCGCTATGGACTGTCCGCTTCGCTGATCGGCGGATCGCCCGACCAATATAATCAATTCTGGGCCAATGTCCGCGCGGGCGTCATCAACTGGAACCGCCCGACCAACGGCGCTTCCTCCGCCGCGCCGTTCGGCGGCGTCGGCATTTCGGGCAACCACCGGCCCACCGCCTATTATGCGGCGGATTATTGCGCCTATCCGGTCGTGTCGGCGGAAATCGAAACCCCCCGCGCCGCGATCGGCGTGGGCCTCAAGGACATCGACGTCAGCGCCATGGGCGACTGATCCAGCCCCCGCCAAAACATTTCCTACCCCCGCCCATAAGCATTCTGAATTGAACTCGCCCCGCGCATTGGCCACATGGCGAGCATGGCTGACACTTCACCTGCTACCGTCCACCTGGTGGGCGCGGGTCCGGGCGACCCGGAACTGCTGACGATCAAGGCCGTGCGCCTGATCCGCGACGCGCGGTTGATCGTGCATGACGGGCTGGTGTCGGACGAAATTCTCGCGCTCGCCTCTCCCGATGCCGAACGCATCTCCGTCGCCAAGCAACGCAGCCGCCATTCGATGCCGCAGGACGCGATCAACGCGCTGCTCGTCCGCTGCGCGCTGGCGGGGGAAGCGGTGGTGCGCTTGAAAGGCGGCGATCCCTTCATCTTCGGCCGTGGTGGCGAGGAAGTCGATGCCTGCCGCGCAGCAGGCGTGCCCGTCGAGGTCGTGCCCGGCATCAGCGCCGCCATCGGCGCCGCCGCACAGGCGCAATTGCCACTGACCCACCGCGATGCGTCGAGCGCCGTCACCTTCGTCGCCGGCCAGTGCAAAGGATTGACCGATCAGGACTGGTCGGGCCTTGCAGGCAAGGGCCGCACGCTCGTCATCTATATGGGCGTGGCGACCGCCGCGCAGATTGCCGACAAGCTGATCGCCGATGGTGTATCGCCCGACCTGCCGGTCGCCGTGCTGGAAAACGGCACCCGCGCCGACATGCGCACGCTGCGCACCCTGCTCGCCGACTTGGGCGATATGGTGGAGCGCGAAGCCGTGATCAGCCCGGCGCTGATCGTGGTCGGCGATGTGGCGAGCCATGCCCTGGCGCAGGACGTGCTGGTCGGCTGGGCACAAAGACAGAGTAATGGGGCGGAGATTCGTTCGTGAAGATTTTGACGGGTAATGATCTGGCGTCGGGCGACGTCATCTGGTGGGCAGGCGATGGCTGGTCGCGCCAGGTGGGCGATGCCGCCGATGTCGGCGCGCAGGGCGACGAACTCGCCCGCGCCGAGGAAGCGGCGCTGCGCGTCGTCGGCGCCTATGTCATCGACGCGACCATCACCGACGATGGCGTGCGCCCCGCCCATATCAAGGACCGCATCCGCGCGCTGGGGCCGACCGTGCGCCCCGACCTGACCCTGAAACCGAACGATGCCGATGCCGGCAACTGGGTGATCTGAACCATGTATCGTTATGACAGCTATGACCAGTCGATCGTCGATGCCCGCGTCGAGGAATTTCGCGACCAGACCCAGCGCCGCCTCGCCGGTGCGCTGACCGAGGACCAGTTCAAGCCGCTGCGGCTGATGAACGGCCTCTACCTGCAACTCCACGCCTATATGCTGCGCGTCGCCATCCCCTATGGCACATTGTCGGGCACGCAGATGCGCAAGCTGGGCGAGATTGCGGGCAAATATGACAAGGGCTATGCCCATTTCACCACCCGCCAGAACCTGCAATATAATTGGATCAAGCTGGCCGACGCGCCCGACATCCTCGCCGAACTGGCGACGGTCGAGATGCACGCCATCCAGACATCGGGCAATTGCATCCGCAACATCAGCTCGGACCAATATGCAGGCGTCAGCGCGGACGAGGTGGCGGACCCCCGCCCCTGGGCCGAATTGCTGCGCCAATGGTCGAGCTTCCACCCCGAATTCACCTATCTGCCGCGCAAGTTCAAGATTGCGGTGATCGCGTCCGACGATGATCGCGCGGCGATGCGCCTGCACGATATCGGCCTCAAGTTGGTCGAGCGTGACGGTGTCGTCGGGGCGGAAGTCTATGCCGGTGGTGGCATGGGCCGCACCCCGATGGTCGCGCCGCTGATCCGCGACTTCGTGGCCGAGGATGAGATCATCTCCTATCTCGAAGCCTGCCTGCGCGTTTACAATCGCCATGGTCGCCGCGACAATAAGTATAAGGCCCGGATCAAGATCCTGGTCCATGAGATCGGCGTCGAGGAATATAAGCGCCAGGTCGAGGAAGAGTTCGCCCATATGCGGACGCTTGGCCTCAACCCGCCGGTCGAGGAACTGGCCCGCATTCGCGCCTTTTTCGCGCCGCCCGCTTATGAGAGCGGCCTGTCCGACACGATCGACCGCAGCGACCGGGCGTTCGCGCTCTGGCTCGACCGGCAGGTCGCGGCGCATAAGGTGCCCGGCTATGCCATCGTCAACATCAGCCTGAAACCGATCGACGGTATCCCCGGCGACGCATCGGCCGAGCAGATGGCGCTGGTGGCCGACCTCGCCGAAAGCTATTCGTTCGACGAACTGCGCGTCACCCATGCACAGAACCTCGTCCTGCCGCATGTGCAGAAAGCGGACCTTTATGCCGTCTGGCAAAAGCTGGCGGCGGCGGGCTTGGCCGAAGCCAATCTCGACCTCATCACCGACATCATCGCCTGCCCTGGCCTCGACTATTGCGCGCTGGCCAATGCCCGCTCCATCCCCCTGGCGCAGAAGATCGCGGCGCGCTTCGCCGATGCGGAGCGGCAGGCGGACTTGGGCGAATTGAAGCTCAAAATTTCGGGCTGCATCAACGCCTGCGGTCATCACCATGCCGGGCATATCGGTATCTTGGGCGTGGACCGGCGCGGCGTCGAGAATTTCCAGCTGCTGCTCGGCGGCTCCGGCGCGGAGGACGCCTCTCTGGGTCAGATCACCGGCCCCGGTTTCTCCGAGGATGGCGTGGTCGATGCGATCGAAAAGGTCACCGACATCTATCTGGCCGAACGCACCGACGGCGAACGCTTCCTCGACACCTATCGCCGCATCGGCATGACGCCCTTCAAGGAGGCGATTTATGGGTAAGGCCCCCTTCATCCCACAGCCGTTCGTGTCGAGCGAAGTCGAGACACGGCTAGGGCGCGCTTCTCGTTTCTCGACTGCGCTCGAAACGAACGGAGATTTTCGTCATGGTTGAATTTCTCTCCTTCCGCGATGGCGAATCCACGCAGGAACCTGCCGTGACGGTCGAAGCCTTCACCGGCCAGTCCAACGCCACCGCCGTCCGCATTGAACCCGGCGAAGACGCGCGCGAATTGCTGCCGCACCTCGATCGCATCTCGCTGGTCGAAGTGAATTTCCCCGGCTTTGGCGACGGGCGCGGCTATTCGGCGGCCCGCATCTTGCGCGAGGCGGGCTATCAGGGGGAATTGCGCGCCGTGGGCGACGTGCTGGTGGATCAAGTCGTCGCGATGCGCCGCTGCGGCTTCGACAGCTTCCACCCGGCCAAGGCGCTCGACGATGCCGCCGTCGATCGCGCCCTCACCCGCTACGCAGACGTCTATCAAAAGACGATCGATGGCCGCGCGCCCATTTGGGCCAAGCGGCACCCGGAGACACAGAATGGCTGAAGCCGCCCGCACGCTCGACATCATCGACACTCGCCCCGCCTTCGTTCAGGCGGACGCGGACGCACTCAACGCGCGGTTCGAGGGTGTGGGCACGCTGGACATGCTCAAGGCCGTCTTTGCCGAAGGGCTGGCCGGCAATGTCGCGGTTGTCTCTTCCTTCGGCACCGAAAGCGCCGTGCTGCTGCATCTGGTGGCGCAGGCGGACCCGACCGTACCGGTGATCTTCGTCGACACGCTCAAGATGTTCGCCGAAACGCTTACCTATCGCGACACGCTGATGAATGCCTTCGGCTTCACCGACAGCCGCACCGTGACGCCGATCGCCGAGGTGATCGCCAAGAAGGACGAGACCGGCCTGCGCTGGTCCTATGATCCCGACGGCTGCTGCGAAATCCGCAAGGTCGAACCTTTGAAGCGCGCCAAGGACGGCCTCGACGCCTGGATTTCCGGGCGCAAGGCGTTCCAGTCGGTCACCCGGCAGAATCTGCCCCGCTTCGAGGTCGAGGATGGGCGGCTCAAGATCAACCCGCTGGGCGATTGGACCAAGGATGATCTGGAAGCCTATTTCGCCGACCACGCCCTGCCCCGCCACCCGCTGGAGGCGCAAGGCTATCTCTCGATCGGCTGCGAACCCTGCACATCGAAAGTGCTGCCCGGCGAAGACCCGCGCGCAGGCCGCTGGCGCGGCTGGGACAAGGTCGAATGCGGCATCCACTCGCCGGTCACCCCCCTCCCCGTGGTCGACCCGGAAGACCCCGCGAACATGCCGGTATTTTGAGCTTTTGCTTCACGCGGAGAAGGGGGAGAAAGGCACCTGCCATCCCCACCCCGGCCGCAGGCCGAACAAAAAATCTCCGCGCCTCCGCGCCTCCGCGTGAACAATAGCAAACCCAGAAGACCGCTCAGCCGTTCGCCCACCATATCAGCACCCGCCGGAAGATGCTGGCCTAACCCGCCGCCCTGACGATCTCCGCCCAGGCCTCCTCGCCGATCACCTCGATCCCCAGCGCACTCGCCTGCTTGAGCTTGCTCCCCGCCCCCGGCCCCGCGACCACCAGGTCCGTCTTGGCACTGACCGATCCCGCCGCCTTGGCCCCCAGCCGCTCCGCCTGCGCCTTGGCCTCATCGCGGCTCATCGTCTCCAGCTTGCCGGTGAACACGATCGTCTTGCCCGTCACCGCGCTGGCGGTGGTTTCCACCACATAAGGCGGCGGCGATACTTCGCTTAGCAGATCCTCCCACGCCGTCACATTATGCGGCTCATGGAAGAAATCGGCGAGCGCATGGCCCACCGCCGCGCCGACATTCTCCACCCCGATATGTTCGGCGATCGCCTTGTCGCGCTTGGCCTGCGTCTCGCCCTCCGGCGCCGCCTCCCGCAGCGCCATGATCTCCTGCGCCAGCGCCCGCACCGCTTCCAGCGTCGTGTAGCGCTTGAGCAAATCCCGCGCCGTAACCGCGCCGACATGGCGGATGCCCAGCCCGAACAACAGCCGCGCGGCATCAGGCGCGCGCTTCGCCTCAATCGCGGCGAGCAGATTGTCGACCGATTTTTCCTTCCACCCCTCGCGCCCGACCAGTTCGGCGCGATGGCGTTTCAGGCGAAAAATATCGGCCGGTTCGGTGATCCAGCCCAGATCCAGAAACTCCTGAATCGACTTCTCGCCCAGCCCCTCAATATCCAGCGCCACGCGACTGACGAAATGGCGCAGCCGCTCGAACCGCTGCGCCGGACAGATCAGCCCGCCCGTACAGCGATAATCGACCTCGCCCTCTTCGCGCACCGCCTCGCTCTGGCAGATCGGACATTGGGCCAGAAAGACATAAGGCGCACGCGTCTCATCACGGCTCAGATTCTCGACCACCTGCGGGATGACATCGCCCGCCCGCTGCACCACCACCCGGTCGCCCGGCCGCACGCCCAGCCGCGCAATCTCATCGGCATTGTGCAGCGTCACATTGGACACCACCACGCCGCCGACCGTCACCGGGGTCAGCCGCCCTACCGGCGTCAGCTTGCCGGTACGCCCGACCTGAATGTCGATCGCCTCCAGCGTCGTCTGTGCGCGTTCGGCCGGGAATTTATGCGCGATCGCCCAGCGCGGCGCTTTC
Source organism: Sphingobium sp. RAC03 (assembly GCF_001713415.1). Lineage (GTDB taxonomy): Bacteria > Pseudomonadota > Alphaproteobacteria > Sphingomonadales > Sphingomonadaceae > Sphingobium. The sequence goes on from NZ_CP016456.1 coordinate 644,192, forward strand.
GCGACGAAACCCAATCGCTGCTGCCAGTCGAGCCGGTCGACCTTATACACGACCCCATCGATATCGAACGGCAGGTCCGCCCGCGCCCGCTCGATACCGCGATAATGGGCGAGCAGCGCCTCAAGCGTCTCTACCCGCACCAGCATGTCGGACACCGGCAATCCCCAGGCCGCAATCGCCTGCATCACGCCAAGCTGCGTATCGGCGGGCAAATCGCTATGCGCGCCCCAGCCATGGGCCAGGAAACGCAACGGACGGCTGGCGGTCACGCTCGCATCCTTCTGCCGCAGCGATCCGGCGGCGGCATTGCGCGGATTGGCAAATTGCCGCGCCTTCTCCGGTTCGTCCGCCTCAGCCATCAGCCGGGCGTTGAGCGCAGTAAAATCCGCCTTCGCCATATAAACTTCGCCCCGCACCTCGAACAGGTCGGGCACGGCTTCGCCCGTCAGGCGATCGGGAATATCGCCAATGGTCCGGACATTGGCGGTCACATCCTCGCCCGTCGCCCCGTCCCCCCGCGTCGCGGCCAGGACCAGTTCGCCCTTTTCATAACGCAACGAACAGGACAGGCCATCGATCTTCGGCTCGGCCGTCAGCGCCACCGGCGCATCCTCCGCCAACGCCAGAAAGCGCCGAACCCGCGCGATAAACTCACCGATGTCCGCATCGGCAAAGCCATTGTCGAGGCTCATCATCCGCTGCGCATGCGCGACTTTCTTGAGCGCCGACGTCGGCGCTGCCCCGACCTGCGCATTGGGCGAATCGGCCCGCACCAGATGCGGAAACGCCGCTTCAAGCGCGTTATTCTCTGCAATCAGCGCATCATAGGCCGCATCCGTAATCTCCGGCGCGTCGTCGTCATGATAAAGCCGATTATGCTTCGCCACCTCGCGCGCCAGGCGCATCAAACGGTTGGCAGCATCGGCGTCGGACAGGGTAGCAGGATCGATCATGAAGATGCTTTAACTGTTGTCGTACTCCGGCGAAAGCCGGAGTCCAGGGTCGAACGTCCTGCGGTGCATCCTAGGCTCCCGCTTTCGCGGGAGCACCCTATTTCATGTATTTTTCGTATCAGCATGTTCGATTGATGCCGTCAAAGACGGCGCGCTATGGTCGTGTAGCCCTCAGCTAGGCCACCTTCCTCGCAAACCAGATATGATGATCATCGTCGGTGCTACCAGCATAAGCGGGCACCCGCACCGCCTCGACGGCAAAGCCCGCCCGTTCAAGCCTCCGGTCAAAGCCCCGCGCCGGATAGGCCGACCAGATCGCCAGCACGCCCCCGGATCGCAGCGCGCCATAAGCGGAGCGCAGCCCCCAATTGCAATACAACCGCTCATTTTCGGCCTGGATCAACCCGTCAGGGCCATTATCGACATCCAGCAGGATCGCGTCGAACCGATCGCTGGCCGCCGCAATCACATCATGCACATCGGCGACGTCGATCGTGACGCGCGGGTCGGACAGACGATCGGCAAAGACATGCGCCAACGGTCCCCTGGCCCACTCCACGATCTTGGGCACCAGTTCCGCCACGATAATGCCCGCGCGCGGCGACCAGGCGTCCAGCGCCGCGCCCAGCGTAAAGCCCATACCAAGGCCCCCGATCAGCACCTGCCCATCGCAGTCTGCCAGCCGCTCGCACGTCAGCCGTGCCAGCGCCTCTTCCGACACATGGTCGCAACTGCCCATCAATTCTTCCGACCCGAACTGGATCGAAAAATCAGCGCCGCTTTTCAGCAGCCGCAACTGTCCGCCGCCAGGAATCTCGGCGATATCGATGACTTCGATCGGATGGGAAGAGTCCGCCGCATAAGGGGCGGCATGTAAAGGCAGGACGGGTTCAGCGCGATAGATCGGCGCATGGGCACTGTGCAACTGGTCCAGAAATCATCCTTCAAATGCGGCCGCCAACGGCGCAGGGCGGGCAGCGATGTAGCCGACAGCCGCCCTGCGCCTTATCTTATTTGCGGGCCTTGCGCGCCGCATAGCGGGCATCGCGCGCCGCCTTGCGTTCGGCTTCCGTCATGGCTGGCGGCGGCAGCGCAGCCTCGGCTGCCGCCTCGCGCTCGGCCTTGCGCGCGGCCTCGGCTTCTTCTCTCTCGCGCAGCTTGGCTTCACGCCGTTCGCGCGCAGCCGCTTCCTTGGCCAGGCGATTCGCCAGCTTTTCGGCCTGCTCGGCTTCATCGACCGGTGGCTTGGCCTTCAGCTTTTCCAGCGCCTTCGTCTTGGCATCCTTGGCCGCGGCGACCCTGTCCTGAAAACCGGGTTCTCTATATCCTCGCATAAATTCGTCTTAATCCTGTCAATGTCGCGATGCGGCAAGCCGTCTGGCGGAAATCCAGCAAGCGTCCCTGGCTTGCACCCAAAAGCCCACCCGCCTGGAAGAACCCACGCGGGACGATATTGACGCGCTTCCACAGGGGATATCCCGGCCCGCAAGGCCAAAGGACTGGTGCCGCTTACAGGACTCGAACCTGTGACCCCCGCATTACGAATGCGATGCTCTACCAACTGAGCTAAAGCGGCTTGCGGCGGGCAGATAACAGCGGTTGGGGCGCAGGACAAGCGGGCTTTTCAACGAAAGCGCACATCCGCGCCCCTGTTCACCCCAAATTTACCATCCGCTGCCACTGTCGAGTCCCAGATGAAGCGCTTTTATCTGTTTTAGGGACAGGCCGAATGGACACTCTATGGGGACTCGATGTCGCCAACGACCGGGACGACGTCGACCATAGCGAAGACGCCGCGATCGACGCGCCGCTGATGGTGGTGTCCGACGAACGGCGGATGCAGGTGCGGGCCTATAATTATTGGGCCTCGCTGCTGGGCGACCGCGCCTTGCCCTCGATCGAGGATCTCGCACCTGAAGAACTGGACGATTTCGGCCCCTACAGCATCCTGCTCGATTTCAGCACGGGTCTCGAAAACCCTTCGGTCGTGTATCTCGGCACCGCGTTGCGGCAGGAATGCGAGATCGAAGGATCGATCACCTATATCGATGACGTGCCCGCCCGCTCGCTCGTGTCGCGGCTGACCGACCATTATCTCCAGATCATCGCCAATGCCGCGCCGATCGGCTTCGAGGCCGAATTCGTCAATCAGCGCGGATCGGACATATTGTATCGTGGCATATTGATGCCCTTCTCGTCGGATGACGAGACGATCGATTTCGTGTTCGGCGTGATCAACTGGAAGGAATTGGCCAACGCCCAGATGCGCGCCGCGCTGGAAGAGGAAGTGGGCGACGCCCTGCGCACCGCGCCGCTGCCCGGCCCGACGACCGCAATCTGGGCCGATGGCCCGACCCAAGCGGAAACGCCCTCTCCCGCGCACGCGCCGGATGACGACGAAATTCTCGACCTGTCCGGCATGGAAGCGCCCGACGAAGCAGCCCCGCTCGCCGACTGGCTGGCGATCGCCCGCGACGGCGCGGAACGGGTGCGCGTCAGCGAGGCGCGCAGCCATGCCGCCCTCTACCGCGCCATCGGCCTCGCTTATGATTTCGCGCTGGTGGCAAAGGCCCGCCCGGACGATTATGCCACTTTGCTGGCCGACCACGGCCTCAAGGTGCAGGCGCGCAGCCCGATGACCGCGATCATCAAGCTCGTCTTCGGCGGCACCTATGACAAGACGCGGATCACCGAATATGCGACCGCGCTCGACCATGGCTGGGCGACGGGCCTGGGCGTCGGATCGCTCGCCGATTATCTCGCCAGCTACACTGGCGGCCTCAAGGCGCTGGTCCGCGACGAACGTGCGCTGCGCCGCGCCGAAGCCCCGCCCCGCCCCGACCGCCGCCACAAGGCCCGCACCGCCATGAAGGCCGCCAGCGCGCTCGCGCCTGATGCCATCGCCACCGATGCCGATGGCCTGGCCGTCGTCATCGCCCGGCGCGAGGCGGACGGATCGCTTGCTTTGGTCGCAGCGCTGCCGCAAGATTCGGACCTGGGGCAGAAGGTGATCCTCGCCGCTGCCCGTTGATCCGACGGCACGGCCACGCACCCATCGGCTTCAACGCGCAGCAAAATACTGGAAAATATCCCCTAAACCCGCTCGACATGCCATCGGGCCGGGCCGATAGTCATCCTCCGCAGCAGGAACGACACATCATCATATTATTTCAATTTTCAGAAACTTTATTCCACAGCCTGGGTTGAGCCTCCGTTGAGGCGGAGGCATAAAGGCGATCCTAAGCCGGGGAGTCGCATGGCGGCGTCCAGCCTCTCCTCCGTTCCATGAAAGCGGGAATGTACCCGCTGGTGAGAGGTAGGCGAATGACGACGCTGGCTGACGCGAAGATCAAGGAAGTTGATACGGGCATCCGTGAGGCGCTGGAAACGGCGCTGGCGCGTGGCGCGCTGCCGGGCGAGCGGGAAGGGTTCGACGAAGCGGCGCTGGCCGCCGCCGCGATGTTCGTGGGCCGCACCGCCAATGGGCGTCAGGCGGGACAACCCGCCATCGCCATCGAAACGCTGGGCGAAGGCGCCAATGGCCGCTTCATGCGGATCGCGCTGATCAACGACGATATGCCGTTCCTGGTCGATTCGATCGCCAATGCGCTGGCCGCTGCCGACATCACCATCCACCGGCTGCTCCATCCCGTCCTGTCGATCACCCGCAACAGCGAAGGCGCGCTCGCCGCGATCCTGGATGATGACGCGCCCGGCGCCCGCCGCGAATCGATGATCTATATCGAGGCCGACCGGGCCGACGCGAAGGCACGCCGCGCGCTCGAAAAGGCGCTGGCCGAAACGCTGGCCGACGTGCGCGCCGCCGTCGCCGACTGGGCGCCGATGCAGGCGGCGATGCAGGCCGATGCCGACGCCGTCCCCGATGAGGAAGGCGCGGCGCTGCTGCGCTGGTTCCTCGCGCGCCATTTCACCCTGACGGGTCACGAAATCATCCATCGCGACGGCAGCAGCCATGCCTCGCTCGGCATCTGCACCCGGCATGACAAGCCGCTGATCGCCCCCGCCTCGCTCGACGCCGCCTTCGCCTGGTTCGAGGAAGGCAAGCGCAACCCGCTCATCATCAAGTCCAACCGCCTGTCGCGCGTGCATCGCCTGGTGCTGCTCGATCTCGTCATCGTGCCGGTGCGGGAGGGCAAGGAGGTCAAGGCGCTCTCCATCCATGCCGGCATGTGGACCAGTTCGGGCCTGACGGCGACGCCGGACAAGGTGCCGGTGCTGCGCTCGGCGCTGTCCGCGCTGATGGACAAGTTCGATTTCGATCCGCAGGGTCATGCCGGCAAGACGCTGGTCCATGCCCTGACCACCCTGCCCCACGACATTCTGATCGGCTTCGATCGCGACACGCTGGAGCGGCTGGCGCTGACCTTCATGTCGCTGACCGACCGGCCACGGCCCAAGCTCGCGCTGGCGAGCAGCCCGCTCGCCCGCCATCTCTACGCCTTCGTCTGGCTGCCGCGCGACGAAGTGTCGACCGCACGCCGCTTCTCGGTGCAGGAAATGCTCTCCATGGCCGCCAATGCGCCGGTGCTGAGCTGGTCGATCGCGCTGGAAGAGGGCGGCCTCGCTCTGCTGCGCATCACGCTCGACCTGCGCGAAGGCGGGATCATTCCCGACGACGTCCTGCTCGACCGCCAGTTGAAGCAGATGGTGCGCGGCTGGGCACCCGCCGTCGAGGAAGCCTTGGCCAAGACCGAAGATGCCGGCCGCGCCGCGGCGCTGGCGCAACGCTATGCCGGTGGCTTCCCGATGGTCTATCGCAATGGCGCAGGGCCGGATGAGGCGGCGATCGATATTCGCCTGATCCACGGCCTGTCGGGGCCGGGCGACAAGTCGATCCGCATCTATCGCAATCCCGAAGATTGCGCCGAACGGCTGCGGCTCAAACTCTACAGCCATCATGGCATTGCGCTGTCCGAAGTCGTGCCCGCCTTCGAGAATTTCGGGTTCCGCGTGATCGAGGAAATGACGACCGCGCTGGATGGCGGCAGGCTGGGCAATGTCCAGCGCTTCGTGCTGGAACTGCCCGCGGGCGGTGATGCGCAGGCCGTCGTTGACCGTGCCACCATCGTCACCGAAGCCATCGCCCAAGTGCTGGAAGGGCGCGCGGAAAATGATCGGTTCAACGAACTGATCGTCACCGCCGCGCTCGCCCCCCGCTCGGTCGTCCTGTTCCGCGCGCTGTTCCGCTACCTGCGCCAGACCGGCATGGCCTATGGCATGGCGACCTTCGCCGAAACGCTGCGCCGGGCGCAAGGCGTCACCGCCAGCCTCGCCAGCCTGTTCCAGGCGCTGCACGATCCAGTCGGCCGCGAAGGCGCGGAAGAACGGATTGCCGCGGCCCAGGCAGAGATCGACGCGGGTCTCGAAGCCGTCACCGCGATCGACGAGGATCGCGTGCTGCGCCTGCTGCGCGCCGTCATCAACGCGACGCTGCGCACCAATTTCTACAGCGACGCCGCCACCGAAGCGCTGGCGTTCAAGCTCGACAGCGCCCAGATTCCCGGCCTCCCCGCCCCGCTGCCGTGGCGCGAAATCTGGGTCTATTCGCCGCGCGTCGAGGGCATCCATCTGCGCGCGGGTCCGGTTGCGCGCGGCGGGCTACGCTGGTCCGACCGACGCGACGATTTCCGCACCGAGATATTGGGGCTGATGAAGGCGCAGCGCGTCAAAAATGCCGTCATCGTGCCAACGGGCGCAAAGGGCGGCTTCTACCCCAAACATCTGCCCAACCCGCAGGTCGATCGCGACGCCTGGCTCGCCGAAGGCACCGAAAGCTACCGCATCTTCATTCGCGCGCTGCTGTCGGTCACCGACAATATCGTGAATGACCATGTGCGGCACCCGGCCAAGGTGGTCGTGCGCGATGGCGACGATCCCTATTTCGTCGTCGCGGCCGACAAGGGCACGGCGACCTTCTCCGACGTCGCCAACGCGATCGCGCTCGATCGCAAATTCTGGCTCGGCGACGCGTTCGCCAGCGGCGGCTCCAACGGCTACGACCATAAGGCGATGGGCATCACCGCGCGCGGCGCATGGCTCTCGGTCCAGCGCCACTTCGCCGAAATGGGCGTCGATGTGCAAAGCGAGTCCGTCACCGTCGTCGGTTGCGGCGACATGTCGGGCGACGTGTTCGGCAACGGGATGCTGCTGTCCAAGGCGATCAAGTTGGTCGCCGCCTTCGACCATCGTCACATCTTCTTCGACCCCACGCCCGATCCCGCCAAAAGCTGGGAAGAGCGCAACCGGATGTTCCAACTGCCCCGATCGAGCTGGGAGGATTATGACAAGGCGCTCATTTCGCCGGGCGGCGGCGTCTTCTCCCGCGCGCTCAAGCGCATTCCGCTGACACCGGAAATCCAGCAGATTTTGGGCGTGACCGAAACCGAGATGGAACCGGGCGCGCTCATCTCCGCGATCCTCAAGGCCCCCGCCGACCTGCTCTGGTTCGGCGGCATCGGCACCTATGTCAAATCCGCGGCGCAAAGCCATGGCGATGTCGGCGACCCGGCCAATGACCGGCTGCGCGTCAATGCCGAACAATTGCGGGTCAAGGTGCTGGGCGAAGGCGCGAACCTTGGCATCACCCAGGCGGGCCGCATTGCCTTCTCGCTGCATGGCGGCCGCATCAACACCGACTTCATCGACAATAGCGCAGGCGTCGATTGCTCGGATAATGAGGTCAACATCAAGATCGCGCTGAACAAGGAAATGGCCGAAGGCCGCTTGTCCTTCGACGCGCGCAACAGCTTGCTCGAAAGCATGACCGACGCGGTCGGCGACCTGGTGCTGGAGGATAACCGCCTGCAGGCGCTTGGCCTGTCGATCGCCGAAAGCGGCGGCGCGGCAGACCTTGCCAGCTATGTCCGGCTGATCGAGACCTTTGAGGAATCGGGGCGGCTCGACCGCGCCGTCGAGGGGCTGGCCGCCAACGACCAGTTGCTGCGGCGCGGCCAGGATGGCCAGGGCTTCACCCGCCCCGAACTCGCGGTCCTGCTCTCCACCGCCAAGCTCGCGCTGCAGGATGCGATCGAACATGGCGACCTCGCCACCGATCCCAGCATGGGGGCCGAACTTATGGCCGCCTTCCCCGCCGCGATGCAGGACAAGGAGGCGGACGCCATAGCCGCCCATGCCCTGCGCAAGGAGATCATCGCCACCAAGGTCGCCAACCGCATCATCAACCGCCTCGGCATCATCCACCCGTTCGAACTGGCGGAAGAAGAAGGCTGCTCGCTCGCCGACCTCGCCAGCGCCTTCCTGATCGCCGAGCGGCTCTATGACATCCGCGCGCTATGGGCGGATATCGACGCGGCCCATATGTCGGAAGATGCCCGCCTCGCCTTGTTCGGCGACATCGCCAACGGCATGCGCGCCCAGATCGCCGACATCTTGCGCAGCGTGCCCGCAGGCACCCTGCCCGCGGCCGGGCACGATCTGTTGGCAAAGGGTGTCGGCACGCTGGCCGTGCAGGTCGACGACCTGCTGACCAGCGAAGCTCAGCGCCGCACCAATGCCGTGACCGATCGCCTGCTCGGCCTTGGCGCACCCGAAGCGCTGGCCCATCGCGCCGCTGGCCTGTTCAAGCTTGACGGTGCTGTCGGCATCGCGGCCTTGGCCGGCCGGATGGGCGTCGATGAAGTCGAACTGACCCGCGCCTTCACCCATCTGGGCGAAGCGGTCGGCATCGACTGGGTCCAGTCCGCCGCCGCGCGGATGGAACCGACCGACCCGTGGGAACGGCTGCTCATCTCCGGCGTCGCCCGCGATATGCAGCAGGTGCGGCTCGACTTCCTGGCGCAATGCACGGCAAATTGCGATGCCAGCGACGTTGCCGCCCATGTCGAAAACTGGTTGCAGAAGAAGGGCGACCGCGTCCGCCAGTTCCGCACCCTGGTCCAGCGCGCCAAGGCCGCCGCCAGCCCCAATGTCGCGATGCTCGCGGAGATTGCGGGCCAGGCGCGCGGCCTACTGGGGCGCTAAACCGATAACCGGGTCATGTCCGCATGGCAGACATGACCCGGTCCATCATTCCGGAGCGGTTTCCGGCAGCGGCGCGCTATCGGGCACCGCACTGGCATCCTTGGCCTTGCCCGGTATGCCCAGGCCCGGCCCGTACATCGGCACGACCGGCTCCTCGCTCACGCGCCCGTGCAACGCCTCGATCTCCGCCTTGCGCTGCTTGAGATACAGGTCGCGATAGGTGCCATAAGGGTCTTCCTGCGCTCGGATATCGGTGATCCGCTCGTCGAACGCGGCCCGTTCCCCCAATTGACGCAGGATGTTGGCGGGAATCACATAGGCCGCCTGGTTGAACGGCTTGCCCAGGACGAAGGGCGTCACGATGCCATCGACGCCATAGCCGACGAGATCGCGCAGCGTCGTCGGCCCGATCACCGGCAAATACATATACGGCCCCGGCCCGACCCCGTAAAAGCCCAGCGTATTCGCCAGGCCATTGGGCCGATAGGGCAGATGGAAGGGCTTGCGCTTGGCCACGTCGAACAGGCCGACAAAGCCCAGCGTCGAATTGATCGCGAACCGCCCCGCCGTCTCCGCCGCCTTGCCGGGCTTGAGCTGCAGCAGATAGGCCGCAAACACCACCGGCTCCTGCAGGTTGGAGAAGAAGTTGCGCAATCCCTTGCGCGCCGGTCGCGGCAGGCCCTTATTATAGGCCTTGGCCATCGGGCCGACGACATTCTTGTCCACCGCCTGCACCGCCTCGAAGCTCTGGGCGTTGATCTCTTCCAGCGGATCCCCCTTGGGCGGCGCGCGGTCGCCGGTCACGACGATGTCCTGAACCTCATCCTCCGCCTGTGCAGGCGGCGTGGCCGGTGCCGTTTCCACCACCGGCTCGACCGGCAATTGCGGCGCAGCCCCGGCCTGCGTCCCGATCAACATCATTCCTGCGGCAACGCCCGACAGCAGCATAATTTTATCCTGATAGCGACACCCGCCCCCTCTCCCATGAGCAGGGCCGACCCGATGCCTTGACGTCCCGGTGATCGCTCGCCCGTATGCCGTCCCTCTTGCGGCTAGGGCCAGCGTCGCTTGCGGTCAATAGTCTCAATCTGCAACCGGTCGCGGCGATCATCCCCTTCATCACACTTTATTACATTTTTCTTCCTGCGACTCGTTTGCAATTGAGAGTCGTTCGCGATATGCGATCATCCTCACTTCAGCAGGACCAGTCCCCATCCCGATGCACGGAACCGCCCGCATCCCTTCGCAAAAGAAAAAGAGCGCCAAGGCGTTCTGGCTCAAACAATTGCACACCTGGCATTGGGTCAGCTCGGCGATCAGCCTCATCGGCCTGCTTCTCTTCGCCTTCACCGGCATCACGCTCAACCATGCCGCCGATATCGAGGGATCGCCGCAAACCGTCGAAAAAGCGGCGACCCTGCCCGCCAACCTGCGCGCCCAGATCGCCCCCGACGATCAGCCCGATACCAAGAAACCCCTGCCCGCCCCCGTCGCCGCCTGGATCGAACAGGCCGTGGGCCAGCGTGGCACCGGCGAGGCCGAATGGTCCGCCGACGAAATCTACCTAGCCTTGCCCCGCCCCGGCGGCGACGGCTGGGTCTCGATCGACCGCGCCGACGGCACCGTCACCAGCGAAGCGACCAGCCGCGGCTGGATCAGCTACCTCAATGACCTGCATAAGGGGCGCAATGCCGGAACCGTGTGGAAGTGGTTCATCGACATTTTCTCGGTCGCCTGCTTCCTCTTCGCCCTGACCGGCCTCGTCCTGCTCCAGCTTCACGCCAAGAAGCGGCCTTCCACCTGGCCGCTGGTCGCCGCGGGCCTCGCTCTGCCCGCCATCCTCGCCATCATCTTCATTCATTAAGGGGGACTATCCATGCAGATCCGCTACCGCCTGGCCCTGACCGGCACGGCTGCGCTCGGCGCGGTGGGCACGCTCGCCGCACCCGCCACCGCGCAAACGCTGAACCTCTCGGTCGCCATCCCGCGCCTCTCGGTCGCCGAATATCACCGCCCCTATGTCGCCATCTGGATCGAAAAGGAGGGCGCAACCCCTCGCAGCCTGTCGGTCTGGTATGATTATGACATGAAGAATGGCGAGGGCGCCAAATGGCTGCGCGATGTGCGCCAATGGTGGCGCGCCTCCGGCCGTGCGCTGAAACTCCCCGCCGATGGCGTCTCCGGCGCGACCAAGGCACCCGGCGCACACAAAGTCAGCTTCACCGCAGGCAAAGGCCCGCTGGGCGCGCTTGGCCCCGGCAACTACACGCTCTTCATCGAGGCCGCGCGCGAAGTCGGTGGCCGCGAAGTCGTCCGCCTACCCTTCGCCTGGCCGCCAAAGCCCGGCGCGACCGTCAAGGCGCAGGGCAGCACTGAACTGGGCGCCGTCGCCCTCACCTTCGGCAAATAAAGGGGATTGGACCATGAAAGCCACATATCTGATCGCGGGCGCGCTTGCCGCCCTGATGCTGCCCGCCACCGCGCAGGCCCATCGCCAATGGATGCTGCCATCCTCCACAACCCTGTCGGGCGACGACAGCTGGGTGACGGTGGACGCCGCCATCTCCAATGACGTTTTCTACTTTGAACATTTCCCCATGGCGACCGACGGCATCGCCGTCACCGAACCGGACGGCAGCACCGGTAGAATCGAGAACGCCGCCAAGGGTCGCTATCGCTCGACCTTCGACGTGCATCTGACCAAGCCCGGCACCTATCGCATCGCCAATGTCTCGACCGGCGTGATGGGCAGCTATATGCTGAACGGCAAGCAGGAACGCCTCCCGCGCGGCACGACCAAGGATAAGCTGGCCAGCGTCATCCCCGCAGGGGCAACCGATGTGCAGACCGCCGAGATGTCCAACCGCAACGAGATTTTCGTGACATTGGGCGCGCCGACCACGACCATCTTCAAACCCACCGGCACCGGCATCGAAATGGTCCCCGTCACCCATCCCAATGATCTGGTGTCGGGCGAAGCGGCGACCTTCCAGTTCCTGCTCGACGGCAAGCCTGCGGCCGACCTCAAGGTCACCGTCATCCCCGGCGGCATCCGCTATCGCGACGCGCTGGGCCAGATGGACCTGACCGCCGACAAGGATGGCAAGGTCGTCGTCACCTGGCCACAGCCCGGCATGTATTGGGTGAACGCGAGCATCGGCGGCGGGCGCGAAGGCGGCCCCGGTGGCATGGCTGGCCCCGGCGGGATGGGCGGTCCAGGCGCAGGCGCTCCCGGCGCAGCGCCCACCCCCCCGACGCGTCCGGCTGGCCCACCCCAGCGCCGCGCCGCCTATGTGTCCACGCTCGAAGTGCTGGCCCCCTGACGACTGGCATCCGCATCGCCATCCCGCCCGGCCTGTCGCCCGACCTCTTCGTCGGGCGACAGCGGGCGGGCCGCGTCACGACACTCGGCGGCCCGACCATGGGCACCAGCTGGTCGGCGCATATCGTCGATCCGCCCGCTGGCTGCACGGCGGCAATCGAAGCGGTGCTGGCCCGCATCATCGCGCAGATGAGCAATTGGGAGCCGGACTCGGCCCTCAGCCGCTTTAACCGCGCCCCAATCGGCACATGGATGCCGCTGCCCGCCGACATGCTGACCGTCCTGCGCGCAGGCCTCGCCATGGCCCGGCTGTCGGACGGCGCATTCGATCCCGCCATCGGCCATCAGGTCGACCGATGGGGCTTCGGCCCCGCCATCCTCCCCCGCCCGGACGATGCGCCATCGACACCGCCCTGGCAGGCGATCGAGATCGACGGCGATCAGGCCCGCCGCCTTGCGCCCGTAGCGCTCGACTTTTCCGGCATCGCCAAGGGCTTCGCCGTCGATGCCGTCGCCGCCCGCCTGCGCGCCATGGGCCTCGCCAACTTCCTCATCGAAATCGGCGGCGAATTGCGCGGCGAAGGCATCAAGCCCGACATCCAGCCCTGGTGGGTCGATGTCGAATCGCCCCCGGACCTGACTATCCCGGTCCTGCGCGTCGCCCTGTCCGGCCTGTCGGTCGCCACGTCGGGCGACTATCGCCGCTACCGCCTGGAAGATGGCCGCCGCCTCTCCCACAGCATCGACCCGGCCACCGGCACCCCCATCGCAACCGGCGTCGCCTCGGTCACCGTCCTGCACGACAGCGCGATGCACGCCGACGCCTGGGCCACCGCCATCACCATCCTCGGCCCCGCAAACGGCATGGCCCTCGCCACCCGCCACGCCCTCCCCGCCCGCCTGATCCTGCGCACCGACACCGGCGCGCAGGAACATATGACGCCGAAATTGGCGGCGATGCTGGAGTGATAAGGGGAGCCGCAGCACATCGCCTGGGGCTAGTCGATTACCCCTCTCCCCCGTGGTGGAGAGGGCTGCGCAGACTTGGCAGCTTGCTGCCTAGTCGAAGCTGGGTGAGGGGGCACAGTCTACTGGCGTTGCTCCCCATAACCGCCTTCCTCTTGCATTCCTGACACGGCCGGGGCACCCGCCGGGGATGCACACAGAGACTGATCTGGAAACCACCCTATTGGGGCCAGTCCTGCCCAATCGGACCTGCGGTGATTGCACGGCCTGCTGCACCATCCTCACCGTGGATACGCCCGATTTCCAGAAGTCGGCCGACATCCCCTGTATTCACCTCGCTGCGCAGGGGTGCAGCATTCATGCCGAACGCCCGCACATCTGCCGGACATGGTTTTGCGCCTGGCGCAGGATCGCGAGCCTGCCCGATGCGGCCCGCCCGGACCGATCCGGCATATTGGTGTCGCTCGATTTCGTCCGCGAACCGCGCAACTGCTTCGAAGGCGTCTCGATTATGGTCCGCATGGAGCCGGGCAGCGCCGCGATCACCAATGGCATTGCCGCGTCGGTACTCGACGCGCTATGCGATCAACTGATACCCGTATGGTTCAGCGACGGGTCGAAGAAGATGCTGATGCACCCCGACAACAATGTTGCCAACCTCGTCCTGTCCGGTGACCCCGCGCCGGGTCATTTGAAGGCGGAAGTGGCCGCTTGGCGAGACCGATACAGCACGTTCGTGGCCCAGGGGTAGTCGAGGGAGATCTCCACGTTGGATGGGGGAAGCGGGCTGTCGGTAGCTGGACATTGCCCGCAAAAGCGGGGACATATCCTAGCCGTCATGCCAGCGCAGGCTGGCATCTCAGGCGGAGGCGTCAACCGTTAGGCTTGGCACTTGTCGCAAAGCCATCGCGTTATCTCCTGAGACCCCAGCTTTCGCTGGGGTGACGGTAAGGGGTGGTGAGCAGTCAGTCTGCTTTTGGGCGCATGACCACGGTAAATGACGGTTCGGCATTTGATAAGACGTCCATGCAAGCCCATCCAGTGACGAATTGGTAGTGGATTGGGTCGCCATTAGTTTCTTTCCACGCAACGGACTGCGTGCGCTCGAAAACTGCGTTTCGCACTCGATACGCAAAATGGTCCGAAACCAACCCGATGTTGGCACCGCCATTATCCTCGGTGCTTAATGGCATCTCATCTAATATCCGAACGATGCATTGGCTATTGAAGCGAACGCTTATCAGGTGAGTATCGTCTCCTGGAATCATGAAGTCCGCTTCGACGCTGTTCGTATCCCAACGAAAGGCAATTAGGTCGCTCACACTTGCCTTTATCGGCACACCCGGATCGATCGGTTCGTAAATAGCCATGACTGCGTTCTAAAGCCGTTGCCAGCGTCTGCAATCGAGTTCACGTCCAGACGGATTGAATGACCAAAAATGGTCGTTAGCGCCTCGTTCTGCGGTGACCAAGAAAACCAAGTTCAAGCGCCACCCCGGCCCAGTAAGCAATGATCACAACGAAAAACAAGCGTCGATAGTCGGGACGAAGCAGGCCAAATGCCTCACCCGCCATGAAGGCCATTCCCACCCAAATCGCGATGAAAAATATCGTGATGTGGGTGACGCTGAACAGGGCATCTAACAAACGCTTCATGATTGCTATCTAGCATGATTTACGATGTACGCTATGGCGACCCGTGCGAGGTCGACCGACCGGCAAAAAATGGTCGTTCCTTGCCATTCCTCCTTCGTCAGCCCAAATCTCGCCCCTTCCAATGTAGGATTTTCTTTGGTCTATCCTGACGGATGACGCCCTCGGCCCTTTCCTGCCCTCTCCGCGCACCGCTCCAAACCAAGCCGCGTCACCGGCGCGTAGGGGACGCGTGTGTGTCGCGTCACTGTCGCGTCGATGATATGCAGGCGGCACGTCGCGACCGCTTCAGCGGTACGATTGGCGCAAATCGCTGTGCAATGGCCCGACGACGGTGTGAACTTCGCGATGTGACCCTCATGGCGCGTCTTGTATGCCTGAAAGCCCATACCGACCGGACTCAACGCCGCGCCGAATCCCGTCAACCGGTCGCCCCACGCGTTCCCACCGCGATCAGGCAGAGGCCACCCTCACACGCCGTCGGCGCACCCCGGACCAGTGTCCGCTTCGCTGGCCGCATCGCTTCGCTGTTGCAGGGCGGCGGCGAAAATCCAGCAGCGTATCGCACTGGCGAGATTGGGCGGATCGGCGGCCTTCATCCGCATCACGTCGATCTGCGCAATGAGGGCGTTGATGGGCAGGTCCGCCCGCTTCGCCGCGTCTCGCAGCGCATCCCAGAAAATAGGTTCCAGACTGATCGCGGTCTGGTGCCCGGCGATCGTCACGCTCCGTTTGACCGGAGGGGCAAAGGGCGACCCCATTGGCCCTTCCGGGCCATCAACAGGGTCGCCCTGGTCTATCAATACATGTGCTGCCCACCGTTGAGCGACAAGGTCGTGCCGGTCACGAAGCCCGCATCCTCGCTGCACAGGAAGGCGACGCCGCGCGCAATTTCGCTCGCTTGGCCCAGGCGACCGACCGGGATCTTGGCGACGATCTTTTCCAGCACGGCGGGGGGCACGGCGGCGACCATGTCGGTGTCGATATAACCCGGCGCGATGGCATTGACGGTGACGCCCGCCTTGGCGCCTTCCTGCGCCAGCGCCTTGGTAAAGCCATGAATGCCCGACTTGGCGGCGGCATAGTTGACCTGGCCATATTGGCCCGCTTGCCCGTTGATCGACCCGATATTGACGATCCGGCCCCACCCGCGCTCGCGCATGCCGCCAAAGGTCGCCTTGGCCATGTTGAAGCAACCGCCCAGGTTAATGCGCATGACTTCGTTCCAGTCGTCGAAGCTCATCTTGGCCAGCACGCCGTCGCGGGTGATGCCCGCATTGTTGACGACGATGTCGATCGGGCCGAGTTGTTCGGCGACGGCAGCGCAGCCATCGAGGCAGGCCTGATGATCGCCCACATCCCATTTGAAGGCAGCGATGCCGGTGCGCTCGGTAAAGGCCTTCGCCTTTTCGTCATTGCCGCCATAATTGGCCGCAACGGTATAGCCCATGTCCCGCAACGCCAGGCTGATCGCCTCGCCAATGCCCCGCGTACCGCCGGTCACGATCGCTACTCTCGCCATATGCGCATCCTCTTCTTACCTAAGCGGGCTGGTCGATCCAGCCCGAAAGCTCGCGGCCGATCAGCCTCTGGTACAAAGTGATAGCGTCGGGCGACGCATTTAGACAGGGTAAATAGGCAAATTTTTCGCCGCCAGCAGACAAAAAGGCCTCTTTTGCCCGCAACGCTATTTCTTCCAATGTTTCAAGGCAGTCGGCGGAAAATCCGGGTGTTACGACAGCAATATTACGGACACCATCGCGTACCAATCCGGCAAGCGTTGCTTCGGTCTCCGGCTCCAGCCATTTCGCCCGGCCAAAGCGCGACTGGAAGCTCATATGGACCGGCAGCGTCAGTGCTTCGCGCAGCAGGCGGACGGTCTTGACCGACTGGCAATGATAGGGATCCCCCAGATGCAAGGTGCGTTCGGGCATGCCATGGAAACTGGCGAGAATAGCGTCCGGTGCGAATTCGAGCGCCGCGACATGCGCATCGATCGCGGTCTTGAGCGCGGCGATATAGGCCGGGTCGTCATGATAGGGCGGCAGGGTACGGATGGCGGGTTGCCAGCGCATCGCTTTGAGCGCCGCGAAGGCCGCGTCATTGGCCGTCGCCGTGGTCGCCCCGCTATATTGCGGATAGAGCGGCGCGAGCAGGATACGGTCGCAACCCGCCTTCTTCATTGCGGACAGACGCGAGGCGATCGACGGATTGCCATAGCGCATGGCCCAGTCGACCGTGACCGTCGGCCCCATCGCTTCGGCAAGCGCCAGTGCCGTGTCGCGGGTATGGAAGGCGAGCGGCGATCCCTGATCGGTCCACACCTGTTGATAGGCATGAGCCGATTTCTTAGGCCGGGTGGTCAGGATGATGCCGCGCAAAATCGGCTGCCACAGGATCGGCGGCAGTTCGACCACGCGGCGGTCGGACAGGAATTCGCCGAGATAGCGGCGCACCGATCCGGCGTCGGGCGCATCGGGCGTGCCGAGATTGATGAGGAGGACGCCGACTTTGGGGGTCGGAATGGTGGGATGGTTGGGGGGCAGGGTCATGTCGTGGCCAATAGCGGAAGGTTGCGCAAACGCTGACCTGTCCATGTGTACAATGCATTGGCGATAGCAGGCGCGACCAGCGGCGCAGCGAGATCACTGACGCCGACCGGGGATGCGGTGCTGCGGATCAGTTCGACCGTCACTTCGCCGATGTCGGCGAGACGTGGCAAATTCATTCGGCCCAGGATCGCGCGGGTCGGCAGGCCGCGGGCATAGGGCACGGACGCCCCCATCGCGAAGGCGAGACCGTAGATGAGACCTCCTTCGATCTGCTGCCGGGCAATGTCGGGATGGACCTGATCGCCGACATCGACCGCCGCGATCATGCGGTTGACGCTCAGCCGGTCGCCGCGCATCGATGCTTCGACCATCACCGCCGCATAGCCGCCTTGCATAGCGTGCGCGGCAAGCCCCTGCCCGCTGCCCGCTATGCCGCCCTGCCAGCCGCCCATCGCCGCTGCAGTGGACAGGCAATGGGCGAGGCGCGGATTGCCGCCCAGCATCTGGATACGGAAGGACATCGCCTCCATCCCCGCCAGATGCGCCAGTTCATCGACGAAACTTTCGGTGAAGAAAGCGCCATGCAAATGCGCATTGCTCCGCGTGAAACCCAGCGCCAGGCCGACATCGGCGGGATAATGATCCACCGCCCAGTTGGGGATCGCATAGGGCGGTGCCATGCCCGCCACCGCCAGGCGGGATGCCTTATCCGCCGTCTGCGCTGCCGCCGCATGGGGCAGCGCGCCATCGGCGATCCGCGCCCAGGTCTGGGTCATGGCGCAGGGGGCCGCGACTTTCGCCAGCCAGCCCTCAATCGCGCCGTTTCGTCCGATCTTCGCGGCCATGCGCGCTTGCGCGGGCGCGCTGGGCCGGTCCTGTACCACATCTTCCAGCCGCGACCAGAGCAGTTGCACCGGGCGGCCCACATCGCGCGCAATCAAGGCGGCCTGCACGCCGACATCCCAGTCCATCTTGCGCCCGAAGGAACCGCCCGCGTGCAGCGGATAGAGGGTGACAGCGGTTTCGGACAAGCCCAAAGCATCGGCAATGGCGGCACGCGCCAAGCCCGGTGCCTGCGTCGCCATCCACACTTCCGCGCCCTCCTGCCCGACCCGCGCCGTGGCACAGAGCGGTTCGAGCGCGAGGTGCAGCCCAGCCTCGACCCGATATTCGCTGGCCAATATCGTCGCGCCTTCGAACACCGGCAGCAGGTCGCCCTGTGCATAGAGGCGTCGGCCCGCGGAGCCGGAAAAGGCCGCTTCCAGCGCCGCGTCAATCGACGCGCTATCCACCGGCTTCCCGCGTAGGGTGAAGACAGGATCGGCGAGGTCCAGCGCCTTGTTCGCCGCCCACCAGTTGGTCGCTACCGCGGCGACCCAGCGTTCGGTGCGGACCAGTTTGAGGAAGCCCGTGACATTGCTTGCCGATCGCTCGTCCAGCCCGGCGAGGATCGCGTCGCCGATCGGCCCTTGCCGGATCGAGGCATGGACCATGTCGGGCAAGCGGATGTCGGCGGCGAAATTATGGCTGCCGTCGATCTTCGAGGAGGTGTCGAGCCGGGCGACGTCCTGCCCCGCCAGCCGCCCATCCTGCCCCTGCCGCAAGGGCAGGATGGCGGGGAGGTCGAACTGCGCCGCTTCCTCAACCAGTTCGCCGATCTTCAGCCGCCGTTCGCTCCCGTCGGTGACCAGGCCATCTATGATATCGCAGCTTTCCCACGGCACTGACCAGCGCGCCGCCGCGGCCTTGCACAACAGGACGCGCGCCGCCGCACCGGCATCGCGATAGGCGTCATGGAACATTGGAATCGACGTGCCGCCGCCCGTCAGCATCAGGCCGCTGCGCGTCGCATATTGGCCGATCGCCCAATCGCCCGCATCGCCCAGCAAGCGCGTCCAGTCGCTCGCCAGCCATTCGCGCGCCAGCAGCGTGTTGGCGTAGAGCGGACTGATCGGTGCGCTTTGCACCGCGACCGTGCGCCAGTCTGCGCCGAGTTCATCGGCCAATATCTGCGGCAGGACCGTGGTCACTCCCTGCCCCGTTTCGGTTTGCGGCACGATGACGATCACCTGCCCCGACCGGTCGATCTTGAGGAAGGCGTTGACGATCGTTTCGCCGGGACCGGCGTTGAGGTTGGGTTGGTAGCTACGCGGCCAAACGCCCCAAGCGATGAGCAACCCCGCCGCCGCACCGCCGCCGACCAGTAGGGTGCGCCGGTCGATGCCCTTGCGGCTGTCCGATATTGTGCGCGGGGGGCGAGCCATGGCCCGACTGATAGGGGCGCGATGGCCGGGTGGAAAGCGTTAATCGGCGCTGACCGGCGCGATGCCCAGACGGGGTATTTCGATTGCAGGACAGCGGTCCATCACCACCTTGAGGCCCGCCGCTTCGGCGCGAGCGGCGGCGGCTTCATCGATGACGCCGAGTTGCATCCAGACCGCCTTAGCGCCAGCGGCAATGGCATCGTCTACGGCCTCACCGGCCGCTTCGCTCCGCCGGAAGATATCCACCATGTCGATCGGTTCGCCGATGTCGGACAGGCGGCCCCAGACAAATTCGCCATGGACATGTTCGCCCGCAATCTGTGGATTGACCGGCAGGACGCGATAGCCATGGTCCTGAAGGACGGCCATGACGCGATAGCTGGCCCGTTCCGGGCGATCGGAGATGCCGACCAGCGCTATGGTGCGGGTTTCGGTGAGCAGGGTGGCGATGTCCTGCGGGGCGGTCAGCGGCATGGAAATTCTCCTTATGCAGCTAGGACGAGCCAAGGACCGGGACGTTCCCGATGATGGAGACGGATCGCTTAACTTCGCACATTTCCCGCTGATTTCGACATATTCTTGCGCGTCCCTGATCCTATCGCAAAGTCACGGTGCGCGGACGTCCGATCATAGCCTGTTGCCCCGCTGTAGGACAGTCAAAGGACAGTCAAACCGCACCATCGAGCCACGCCGCCACCTTCTGCGCGATGGCCCGGAAGGCGTCGGCGTGGACGCCCTCGCCCGCTGCCGGGGGGGCACCCGCGTCGGACTGGCAGCGGATATCGATGGCGAGCGGGATGCGACCGAGGAAGGGCATTCCCATGTCGCCTGCCGCCGCCTCTGCGCCGCCAGTGCCGAACGGATCGGAAATTTCGCCACAATGCGGGCAGGCATAGCCCGCCATATTCTCGACAAGGCCGATCATCGGCACGCCAGCCTGCGTGAACAGGCTGACCGCGCGGGTCGCGTCGATCAGCGCCAGATCCTGCGGCGTCGAGACGATCACCGCGCCGACCGGCTTATGTTTCTGTACCATCGTCAGTTGAATGTCGCCGGTGCCCGGCGGCATGTCGACCACCAGCAGGTCGGTCTCGCCCCAATCGGCGTCGATCAGTTGCGACAGGGCGTTGCCGACCATCGGCCCGCGCCACGCCAGCGCCTTGCCGGGTTCGACCAGATGCGCCATCGACAGCATCGGAATGCCGAGCGTGCCGGTGACCGGGATCATCTTCTTGTCGCGGGCCTGGGGTTTCTGATCTTCGCTGCCCATCAGTCGCGCCTGCGACGGGCCATAGATGTCGGCATCGACCAATCCGACCCGGTGGCCGAGGCGATGTAGCGCGACGGCGAGGTTGGCGGATAGCGTGGATTTGCCGACGCCGCCCTTGCCCGACGCCACGGCGATGATGCGCAACGACTTGCGTTCCGCCGTCTGGGCGATGCGGACATCGGTGACGCCCGGCACGGTCAATCCGCCTTCGCGGATTGCGGCAACAAGGCCATCGCGCCGGTCGGGCGACAGGCCGCCGACATCCAGGGCGATCGTCATCACCCCGTCCTTGATGCGCGGCGTGCTGGCACGTCCATCGGTCAGAGCGGTCAGGCGGGCGGTAAAATCGGCAATATCGGTCATGACGACGCCCTGTAGGAAATAATCGCTCCTAAGGGCACTGTTTTTCGCGGGCCAGCCTTCCTATAGAAGGTGACATGAAAAGATTATTCGGGTGGATGCCCGGCATCGTGAGCATGGCGCAAGGCCCCTGGGGCGGCAAAAGCGACGGGCCGGAGAGTAATGACGGTTCGGGCGGAAAGGGTGCGGGCGGCGATGGCGGCCCGCGCAATCCCTGGACCCAGCCAGGTCGTCCGGTTGGGCAGAAAGGTCCGTCCGCGATCGAGGAAATGTTGCGGCGTGGCCGTGACAGCTTTGGCCAAGGTGGCGGCTTTGGTGGCCTGCCGCAGCGTCCCAATGGCAAGGCGCTATGGCCGATCGGGATCGCCATCCTGGTCATCCTATGGCTGGTGCTGACCAGTTTCCATCGGGTGGGTCCGCAGGAACGCGGCGTCGTCACCTATCTCGGCAGTTACAGCCGCACCCTGACCCCCGGTATCAGCCTCACCCTCCCCGCCCCGTTCGCGGCGGTGACGATCGTCGATGTCGAGGAAATCCGCACCATCGACGTCGGATCGACCACGGCCGAGAATGAAAATCTGGTGCTGACCGGCGACCAGAATATCATCGACCTTGCCTATTCGGTGCGCTGGAACATCCGCAATCCCGAACTGTACCTGTTCCAGCTGTCCAACCCCGATGCCGCCGTGCGCGAGGTTGCCGAGAGCGCGATGCGCGCCGTGCTGGCCAGCGTCAGCCTGGACGATGCGCTGGGTGCTGGTCGTACCGCGATCGAACAGCAGGTCGAGCAGCGGATGCAGGAGATTTTGGACGGTTATCGCTCCGGCATCCGCATCCAGGGTATTGCGATCAAGCAGGCCGATCCGCCAGCCGCGGTCAACGATGCGTTCAAGGCCGTGTCGGCCGCGCAGCAGACCGCGCAGACCTATCTCAACGAAGCGCGCGCCGCCGCCCAGCAGGTGACGGCCAAGGCGCAGGGCGAGGCCGCATCCTTCGACAAAGTGTATGAACAATATCGCCTGGCCCCGGACGTGACCCGCCGCCGCATGTATTATGAAACGATGGAGGGCGTGTTGGCCAATGTCGACAAGACCATCGTCGAAGGGACTAATGTGACACCCTATCTGCCGCTGCCTGAAATCAAGCGGCGTGCCGCGCAGGCAGCCCCTGCGGCGCCTGCCGTCTCCAGCACGGAGGGTCAGTGATGCCCGCATTCCTGCGCAACCCCGTAACCCTGGCGCTGTTCGTGCTGGCGCTGCTCATCCTGCTGGGCAGCACCATCGCGATCGTGCCGGAAACCAAGCAAGGCGTGATTGTCCGTTTTGGTGATCCCAAGGCGATCATCAACCGCTATCGCCAGAATGAAACCTTCGGCAATACGGGCGCTGGCATCATCATGCGCTGGCCGTTCGTGGATCAGGTGGTGTGGATCGACAAGCGCGTGCTGTCGGTCGAAATGGAGCGCCAGCAGGTGCTCTCCACCGACCAGTTGCGATTGCAGGTCGATGCCTTTGCGCGTTATCGCATCGTCGATCCGCTGCGCATGTATATCGCTGCAGGCAGCGAAGAGCGGGTTTCGGAGGCTCTGCGTCCGATCCTGGGTTCGGCGCTGCGCAACGAACTGGGCAAGCGGCCCTTTGCGGCATTGCTCAGCCCGGAGCGGGGCCAGGTGATGCAGAATATCGAGGCGGGCCTGGACCGGGTCGCGCGTCAATATGGCGCTGAAATCGTCGATGTGCGGATCAAGCGCGCCGACCTGCCCGACGGCACGCCGCTCGACAGCGCCTTCACCCGTATGCGGACGGCGCGTGAGCAGGAAGCGCTGACCATCCGGGCGCAGGGGGCCAAGCAGGCGCAGATCATCCGGGCCGAGGCGGACGCCAATGCCGCGCGCATCTATGCGGCGAGCTATGGCAAAGATCCGTCCTTCTATGATTTCTATCGGGCGATGCAGAGCTATCGCTACACCTTCTCGCCCGACCGGGCGGGGGAAACCAACATCATCCTTTCGCCCAATAATGAGTTCCTGCAGCAGTTTCAGGGGCGGCGTTGAGCCGCTCCCTAGTCCTGACCCGATCATTACGGAACCAGCGTCATTCAATGAGGGTTAAGGGAAGGCGGCGCATTTTAGGGCTTCGTCAAAGTCCCGCCTTCCAATTCCTTCGCAGTTCATGAGAGGACCGTCACGAGTGCGTTACGCTTATGCCATCACCGGCGCCCTGTTGCTGGGCGGCACCGCCATTGCCGTTACCACCAGTTCCAATGTCGGCGCCCAGACCGCACAGAATGAAGGCCTGACCGCCGCCGCCCCGCAGGGCGCGCCGGCAAGCTTGGCTGACATGGTCGAGAAATTGCAGCCCGCCGTGGTCAATATTTCGACCAAGCAGCGGGTCCAGGTGCAAAATCCCTTCGCGGGCACGCCCTTTGGCCAGTTGTTCGGCCAGGGCGGCGGCCAGCCGCAGACCCGGCAGGCGCAGTCGCTGGGGTCGGGCTTCCTGATTTCGGCGGACGGCTATATCGTCACCAACAACCATGTGGTGTCGGCGGGAGCCGAAGGCGCATCGGTGGATTCGATCACCGTCACGCTGACCAACAAGACGGAATATACCGCCAAGCTGGTGGGTCGTGATCCCGCGACGGATCTCGCCGTATTGAAGATCGATTCGCCCAAGCCCCTGCCCTTCGTCAAATTCGGCGACAGCACCAAGGCGCGGGTCGGTGACTGGGTCGTCGCGATCGGCAATCCCTTCGCCCTGTCGGGCACCGTGACCGCCGGGATCATTTCGGCCGTTCACCGCAATACCGGTGGCGGGTACGAGAAGTTCATCCAGACCGATGCGTCGATCAACCAGGGCAATTCCGGTGGCCCGATGTTCGACATGCGCGGCAATGTGATCGGCATCAACAGCCAGATTTTGTCGCCGTCGGGTGGCAATGTCGGCATCGGCTTTGCCATTCCGTCGGAACAGGCCGCCCCGATCGTGGAAACGCTGCGCAAGGGCGAGACTGTCCGTCGCGGTTATCTGGGCGTGCAGATCAGCCCGCTGGGTGAGGATCTGGCCGAATCGCTTGGCCTCGCCAAGAATCGCGGTGAGTTCGTGCAGGGTGTCGAGCCGGGCAGGGGCGCCGAGAAGGCCGGGATCAAGGCAGGCGACGTGATTGTCAGCGTGGCGGGCCAGGAAGTCAGCCCCGAACAGAATCTCTCCTCCATCGTCGCGTCGCAGCCCATCGGCTCGCGCGTGCCGATCGTGCTGATCCGCAATGGTCAGCGTCAGACGGTCAATGCCGTGGTGGGTGAGCGTCCGAGCGAGGACGAACTGACCAACTTCGCGCCGCAGCAGGATGAGGATTTCAGCCAGCAGCAGCAAAATCCGGGTCAGGCGGCACAGCAGTCGCTGGGCATCTCGGCGATTCCCTTGACGCCGGGTATCATCCGCCAACTGGGCATCGCCGCCGATACGCGCGGCGTGGTCATCACTGGCGTCGATCCGTCGACCGATGCGGGCACCAAGGGTCTGCGTCGAGGCGATGTGATCATCACCGCCAATAATCGTCCGGTCGCGAGCCAGGCGGAACTGGATGCGCAGGTGAAGGCCGTGGCGGGTCAGAACCGCAACGCGATCCTGCTGCAGGTGCTGCGTCGCGGTCAGCCGCCGATCTTCCTGCCGGTGCGCCTGCGCGACAAGTAAGCCGCTTCCGCGCTTGCGGAAGGTGCCAAACTCTGCCTAATTTTCGTCACCCCCGCAGCTGTGGGGGTGACGTTTTTTTTGGGGGCAGCGGCACATGAGCGAGGGTATTTTCATCGGGCTGGGCGCGCCAGACAAGGATGGCGGCGTGCGCCAGTTGCTGAACCTGCGCCGCGCCAATCGCCATGGGCTGATCGCGGGCGCGACCGGCACGGGCAAGACGGTGACGTTGCAGGGCATTGCCGAGAGTTTTTCGGCGCTGGGCGTCCCGGTGTTCCTGTCCGACGTGAAGGGCGACCTGTCGGGCATTGCCATGGCGGGTTCGCCGACGTTCAAAAATGCCGATAAGCTGGTGGCGCGGGCGGCCGAGATCGGGCTGACCGACTATCGCTATAGCGACAATCCGGCGATCTTCTGGGATCTTTATGGCGAACAGGGTCATCCCGTTCGCACCACCGTCAGCGAGATGGGGCCGCTGCTGCTCGCGCGGTTGATGGGCTTGAACGAGACGCAGGAGGGCGTGCTGACGATCGCTTTCCGCTACGCCGACGAGGAAGGCTTGCTGCTGCTCGACCTTGGCGATTTGCAGGCGATGTTGGCCTATTGCGCGGACAATGCCGGGACGCTGTCGGCGCGCTATGGCAATGTGACCAAGGCGAGCGTCGGCGCGATCCAGCGGCAATTGCTGCAGCTCGAAGCGCAGGGTGGCGACCATTTCTTCGGCGAGCCTGCGCTCGACATCAACGATATGCTGCGGGTGGATGAGCAGGGACGCGGCTATATCAACATATTGGCCGCTGACCGGCTGATGCAGAGCCCGAAACTCTATGCGACCTTCCTGTTGTGGCTGTTGTCCGAATTGTTCGAGACGCTGCCGGAGGTCGGCGACCCGGACAAGCCGGTGCTGGTCTTCTTCTTCGACGAGGCGCATCTGCTGTTCGATGATGCGCCCAAGGCGCTGACCGACAAGATCGAGCAAGTGGTGCGGCTGATCCGGTCCAAGGGCGTGGGCGTCTATTTCGTAACCCAGAACCCGATCGACATACCGGAGGAAGTGGCGGGGCAGTTGGGCAACCGGGTGCAGCATGCGCTGCGCGCTTTCACCCCGCGCGACCAGCGCGCGATCCGCGCGGCGGCCGAGACGTTCCGCATCAATCCCGATCTGGATGTCGAGACCGCGATCACCGAATTGAAGGTCGGCGAGGCGCTGGTGTCGTTGCTGCAGGAGGATGGATCGCCCGGCATCGTCCAGCGCACGCTGATCGCCCCGCCCCGCTCGCGGCTTGGCCCGGTGAGCGCGAAGGAGCGGGCGATCATCCAATCGATTTCGCCGTGCGATGGCAAATATGATGCCGCGGTGGATCGGGAGTCGGCGGAAGAAATATTGGCGGCACGGGGCGAGGCTGCGGCCGCCGCCGCGCTGGCCAGCAAGGCCCAGGCGGAGGCCGACAAGGCCGCCGCCGCGCAGGCCAAGGTCGAGGCGAAACAGCGCGAGGCGGCGGCGCGCGAAGCGGCCAAGCCATCCGCCATCGACAAGGCAGTGCAGTCCGCGGCCCGGTCGGCAGCATCCTCGGTCGGACGACAGGTGGCGAACGAACTGGGCAAGGCCGTGTTCGGGTCCAGCCGACGCAAGGCATCGGGGAGCGGGATAGCCGGTAGATTGATGCGGGGGATATTGGGTGGGCTGTTCAAATGAAGGCTTTGGCAAGCGTCACAAAAACCGCTAGGTTGTTTGTATGACGGCAATGATGGAAATTAAAGCGGCAGCCGAGTTGGGAGCGCGTTCGATCTTGGACGGCAGTGTCGCCGATGTTCAGGTCGCACCAGACACCGATAATGACGGTGATGAGGTTGTTCGTGTGACAGTCATTCTTCACGATGACGCTCTAGACCTGATCAACGACCTTCAATTTTTTGATACGTTGATAGCCATAAAGAAGACAATTCGGGCCACGGGCGAATCTCGCCCGGCTATGGTAAATTACGCCACACCTTCTGAACTGGCCGACGATGCCGATCCTGAATCCTGAACATTTGCTGGAACAAGCAGAACGATTAACGCAACCGCCACCTGCCGGACCACCCCGTCAAGTGGATTTGCGACGTGCCATCTCAGCAGCCTATTATGCCTTATTTCATAAAATATTGATTGCCGCTGCCGACGAATTTGTTGGGTTCGTCCATCGTGGCACGCGAGAATATGCCCTTGTTTTTCGGAGCATGGACCATGGCAAATTGAAGGATGTGTGCCAGGAAGTAGTCAAGTCAACGCCTTCGCCCAAATATCGTGCGCATATTCCGGCAGGAGGATTCAGTGCCGATTTGACGGATTTCGCTGATGCCTTTCCAACATTGCAGGAGCAGCGTCATTCGGCGGATTATGATCCGCTGCCGCGCTATCGAAAGTCCGATGCACGGGCCGTCATCGCAACCGCGCGCGTCGCGATCCAGAAATTTACCGCGGTTGCACCGGATGAACGCAAAGCCTTCCTTTTTTTGATCCTGTTTCCCCCCAAACGATAAGGTCCAGCCGACAATAGCCTTGGCATGGTGTGGCCAAGAAAAGCTGCGTTCCTCGTCCAGCGCCATGGTTGCGCGTTTGCCGGGACAGAGGCTAAAGCGCTGGCCATGACCGCCCCTTCTCCGCCTCGCCACCCGCTGCATTTTCCCAATTTCCGGGCCTATCTCGTCGGGCGATGCGCCGCCGTGTTGGCGCAATATGGCATGATGATCGTGCTGGGCTGGCAGGCCTATAATATCGCGCGGGAGACGATGACCACGTCGGGCGCGGCGGCGCAGTTGGGGTTGATCGGGCTGGCGCAGTTTCTGCCGCTCTTCTTTCTGACGCCGGTCACGGGCTGGGTCGCGGACCATTATGACCGGCGGATGATTTCGCGCACGACGCTGGCGGCGCTGACGCTGGCGGCGGGGTTGCTGGCCTTTGCCACCTATGAGGACTGGGTCAGCCTGCCGCTGATCTTTGGCATTGCCGTGGTCGTGGGGATTGCGCGGGCCTTCAATGGCCCGGCCTATGGCGCGCTCGCGCCCAATCTGGTGCCGCCTGCCGTGCTGCCTAACGCCATCGCCATATCGGCGGTGGTGTGGCAGGCTGGGTCGATCGTGGGGCCGGCGCTGGGCGGCTATGCCTATGCGGCGACGCCCTGGGGTGCCTATGCACTGGCTGCCCTGCTCTATGCCGTCGCGTTCGGGGCGATGATGCTGATCGGCCCGGTGCCGCAGCCAGCGCGCGACCGGACCCGTCACCCGATCCGCCAGATGATCGACGGGCTGCATTATGTGCGGACCAATCGCCTGGTGCTGGCGACGATCACGCTGGATCTGTTCGCCGTGCTGCTGGCGGGCGCGACCGCGCTGCTGCCGGTCTATGCCCGCGACATATTGCAGGTCGGGTCGACGGGTCTTGGCCATCTGGCCGCTGCGCCCGGCATCGGCGCGGGGCTGGTGGCGCTGTGGTTTTCGATCCGGCCGATGAAGCGCGA
Source organism: Sphingobium sp. RAC03 (assembly GCF_001713415.1). Lineage (GTDB taxonomy): Bacteria > Pseudomonadota > Alphaproteobacteria > Sphingomonadales > Sphingomonadaceae > Sphingobium. The sequence continues at coordinate 672,719 of NZ_CP016456.1, forward strand.
GGTCGGCCTCAAGATGCTGGCCGCCGTCATGGTGTTCGGCCTTGCCACCATCGTCTTTGGCTGCACCGCCTTCCTGCCGCGTAGCATCGCAATGGAGGTCGGGCTTGGCGCGCTGGTGGTGCTGGGCGCGGCCGACATGGTGTCGGTGTTCGTGCGCCAGTCGCTGGTCCAGCTCCATACCCCCGATGCGATGCGCGGCCGGGTGTCGAGCCTGTCGCAGCTGACCATATCGGCATCGAACGAACTGGGCGAGGCGGAATCCGGTTTTCTCGCCGCGCTGGTCGGGCCGGTTGTCGCTGTCATAGGCGGGGGCATTGGTGCTATCGTCATCACCCTGTTCTGGGCGCGGCTCTTTCCCGAATTGCGCCTTGCACGCACCTTCGACCCACCCGACATAAGGGCGGCGGACCATAGCCAGGAGAAGGCCCCATGAAAGTCACCTCGATACTCGAAACCATCGGTCACACGCCGCATATCCGCATGGCGCGCCTGTTTGGCGATGCGCCCGAAGGCAGCGAAGTGTGGATCAAGTCGGAACGGTCCAACCCCGGTGGGTCGATCAAGGACCGGATCGCGCTGGCCATGATCGAAGCGGCCGAGGCGTCGGGCGAATTGCAGCCGGGCGGCACGATCATCGAGCCGACATCGGGCAATACCGGCGTGGGCCTGGCCATGGTCGCGGCGGTGAAGGGCTACAAGCTCGTACTGGTCATGCCCGAAAGCATGTCGATCGAACGGCGGCGGCTGATGTTGGCCTATGGCGCGAGCTTCGACCTGACCCCGCGCGAAAAGGGGATGAAGGGCGCGATCGAGCGCGCGCTGGAGCTGGTGGCGCAGACGCCCAATAGCTGGATGCCGCAGCAGTTCGAGAACCCCGCCAATATCGCGGTTCATGCCCGCACCACGGCGCAGGAGATATTGGCCGATTTCGCCGAGACGCCGATTGATGCGTTGATCACCGGGGTCGGCACCGGCGGGCATATCACCGGCACGGCCGAGGTGTTGAAGGCGGTCTGGCCGGGCATCAAAATCTATGCGGTCGAGCCGACGCTGTCGCATGTCATCAGTGGCGGCCAGCCGGGACCGCATCCGATCCAGGGCATTGGTGCGGGCTTCATTCCGGCCAATTTGCACACCCAGTTGCTCGATGGCGTGATCCAGGTCGATCCGGCCGATGCCAAGGACTATGCCCGGCGCGCGGCGCGCGAGGAAGGGATGCTGGTCGGCATTTCGTCGGGGGCGACACTGGCAGCGATTGCGCAGAAATTGCCGGATCTGCCCGCTGGTAGCCGGGTGCTGGGCTTCAACTATGATACCGGCGAGCGCTATTTGTCGGTGCCCGATTTCCTGCCGGAATAAGCGGTCGTTACGACACTCGTGAAGAAGAGCGATACGCCTCACCCTTTGGCGATGGTCTTCTGGGCGCTGATGTTCGTCGGCCTGCCCATGCTCGTGGCTGGCTGGGACAGTGGGCAGAGCGTGACGAGTAGTCCGTTACGCTTCGCCGCGGAGGTGGAAGGGCGCGCGGTGCGGCCGCCCAGTCCGCCGCCGCCGGTCGAGCCAGTGGCGGTCTATGCGCTGGATGCCGACCGGGCGCGGGCGGTGAATGCCGCCATTCCCTTTTCGCGGCTTGCCAATCCCCCGGCGCGGCCTTTCCTGTTTTCGGGGTCCGAGACGGATCTGGCGCGGGCGGTCGATTGCCTGGCGGCGGCGGAACTCTATGAGGCGGGCGACGATGCCGTTGGCGAGCAGGCGGTGGCGCAGGTGGTGCTGAACCGCGCGCGCCATCCCGCCTTCCCCAAGACGGTGTGCGGCGTGGTGTTTCAGGGGCAGGAACGGCGGACCGGGTGCCAGTTCACCTTCTCCTGCGATGGCGCACTGACGCGCACGCCCTCGCAGGCGGCATGGGAACGGGCGCGGGCGATTGCGCGGGCGGCGCTGGCGGGGCAGGTGTTCGCGCCGGTCGGCCATGCGACCCATTATCATACCAATTGGGTGGTCCCCTATTGGAGCGGGAGCCTCGATAAGATCGGGGCGGTCGGCACGCATCTCTTCTTCCGCTGGCGCGGGTGGTGGGGCACGCCGCCTGCCTTTCGCCGGGGGAGCGCGGGTGGCGAGCCGCTGATCGGGCGGATCGCCAAATTGTCGCTGGCGCATCAGGGGGGCGAGGATGGGCTGCCTGACGGAACGGTTGCGCCCGTCGAGGGGATCGCAGCCAGTGCGCTGGCCGCCCAGCCCAGGCAGGCGATCGGCGAGGCGATGCTGGGGCGGACGATCGCGGGTGTGCGGCTGGCGGTGCTGGGACCGGATGGCACGAGCTTCCTGGTCGAACTGCCGCGCGGTGGCGCGCCCGACCAATGGCCGGAGCTTGCCAAGACTTTTTGCGCGGGGCGGCCCGAATGCCGGATCATGGCGTGGCGGGCGGGTGCTGCCCCGACCAGGATACCGCTGAGCGATGCGCAGCTCGAATCAATGAGCTTTGCCTATATCCATAATAGCGCGAGCGGGTTGCAGCGGGCGCTGTGGAACTGCGCGCAGACACCGCGCAGCAGCAAGGCGGAATGTATGCGCCAGCGGGTGCCGACCGCCGCCCCTGCCCCGTCGGCCGATGCCGCGCTGGCCGGGGTGCGGCGCAAGGAGCGGTTCGAGACGGTGAAGATCGCGCCGCTGGGGTCAGCGAGCAGTACAGCGACCCGGACAAACTAAACGCATAGCGGGATGGTCACATTCGTTCGTTATGATATGCTGTTACATTATGATGTGAGGGCAGTTTATGGTGACGCGGCGGGCATTTCTGGGCAGCGGCGGGTTGGCGGTTGGCGGCGCGATGGGGCTGGCTGTGGGCGGCGGAACGGCGCGGGCGCAGGCTATTGTTACGGATGTGAAATGGCCTGAGGAAGCGCCGTTTCGCTTTAGCGGCGACATGGCCGATTTCGACGCGGCGCAGGCTGCGCTGGCGAAGCTGTACACCGTGAACCGCGATGTCGCGACGTTCGATGCGGCCTATTATGGCGCGATGACCCTGCCGGTGCAGACGGCCTATGCGGCGCGGTCCCACTGGGTCAATCACAACCATGCGCTGTTCCTGCGCAATGGCGCGCCGGGTCATCCGCGCGATGTCGAACTGGACAAGTCGCGTGCGGCGGTGGCGAGGATGCTGGGTGCGTCGGTCGAGGAGATCGCGCTGGCGGGCGGCGGGACCGAGGCACTGTACGCTTTGATCGCCAATTATGCGCGGCTCAAGGCGGGCGACGCGGTCATTTATGCCGATGTCGATTATGACGAGATGCAGTTTGCCTGCGACTATCTGGAGCAGAGCCGGGGCGCGCGGATCGTCCGCTTCGACCTGCTCGAACCGCATACCGAAGCGAACATCCTGGCCGCCTATGAGCGGGTGTTGAAGGATACGCCGCGCGCCAAGCTGCTGCTGCTCACGCATCTGTCCAACCGCAACGGGCTGGTGCCGCCGGTCAAGGCGATCGTCGCCATGGCCAAGGCGCGCGGGGTCGATGTGATCCTCGACAGTGCGCAGGCGGTCGGCCACCTGCCCTTCACGGTCGCGGATACGGGTGCGGATTTCATCGGTTTTTCGCTGCATAAATGGCTGGCCGCGCCGTTGGGGACCGGGGGCATCTATATCCGCAAGGATCGGTTGCAGGACATTTCGCCATGGCTTGGCAACCGCATCCATGGCGCGGACGATATTCGCGCGCGGATTCCGACGGGCACGGTCGATTTCGCGGCGCGACTGACGGTGCCCTATGCGATCGCGGTGCAGGACGCGATCGGCTTGCCAGCGAAGCATCGCCACCTGCTGGCGCTGCGCGATTATTGGATCGACCGGGTGCGCGATGTGCCGGGCGTACAGATCCTATTGCCCGAACGGCCGGGGCGGCATGGCGCGGTGGCGGCGTTCCGTTTGCCCGGTATGGGCGGGCCGGACGATGCGAAGAAGGCGGCAGCGCTGTTCCTCAAAAAATATGGCCTGCTGGTGGTGGCGAAAGCGGGGCTGGCATCGGGGCCGGTGCTGCGCGTGACCCCGGCCCTGTTCAACACGAGCGCCGAACTCGACCGGCTGGTGGCGGCGATCCGGGCGGAGCGCGGGCTGTTTGCCTGACACCCCCCTTCCCAAAGCCGGACAAGCAGACTATATGGGCAGCAATCCGGTTGTCCTGTCGCCAGTCTTGGCAGTGGGTCGGCCGTCTCCCGTATCGTTCGGGGACCGAGGCCGGTTAGCGCGTGGCCAAGGGCAGTATTGAACGAAAACGGCGAGTCATCAGGTGCTGACAGTGCGGATCGGACAGTCCCGACCCGCACTTTTTTGCGTGGACGGAAGCGGTGCGAATCACCCCTTTCTCCATCGCGCTTCGACTGAATTTTCGCTGCGATGCGGAAAAACGCGACGAATGAAGGCAAGGACCAAGTATGGCGACCAAAGCTCTCCCCCCGATCAGTAACACCGGCGCGAAGAAGCGCATCCGCAAGGTGTTCGGCGACATCCACGAAGTGGTGCAGATGCCGAACCTGATCGAAGTGCAGCGGGAGAGCTATGAACAGTTCCTCCGTTCGGACCACTCGATCGGTTATGTGTCGGGCCTGGAAAAGACGCTGCGCAGCGTCTTCCCGATCCGCGATTTCGCGGGCACCGCCGAAATGGACTTCGTCCATTACGAGCTGGAAGACCCGAAATATGACGTCGAGGAATGCCGTCAGCGCGGCATCACCTATGCAGCGCCGATGCGCGTTACCCTTCGCCTCATCGTGTTCGAAGTCGATCAGGACACCGAAACCCGCTCCGTGCTCGATATCAAGGAGCAGGACGTCTACATGGGCGACATGCCCCTGATGACGGGCAACGGCACCTTCATCGTCAACGGCACCGAGCGCGTGATCGTCAGCCAGATGCACCGTTCGCCGGGCGTCCTGTTCGACCATGATCGCGGCAAGACCCATTCGTCGGGCAAATATCTGTTCGCCGCGCGCGTCATTCCCTATCGTGGCTCGTGGCTGGACTTCGAGTTCGACGCCAAGGACATCGTCAACGTCCGTATCGACCGCAAGCGCAAGCTGCCGGTCACGGCTTTGCTGTTCGCGCTTGGCCTCAATGCCGAAGAAATCCTTGGGCATTTCTATAACAAGGTGACCTTCGTCCGTGGCGAAGGCGGCTGGCAGATTCCCTACACGCCCGAAGCATGGCGCGGGCAGAAGCCGTCGTTCGACATCGTCGATGCCAAGTCCGGCGAAGTCATCTTCCCGCTGGGCACCAAGATTTCGCCCCGCGCCGCCAACAAGGCGGAGAAGGACGGCCTGACCCAGTTGCTGATCCCGACCGAGGAAGTCTATGGCCGCTACAGCGCCTATGACCTGGTCAATGACGCAACCGGCGAAATCTATGTCGAAGCCGGTGACGAAATTTCGCCCGAAAATCTGGAAAAGCTGGACCAGGCGGGCATCGACCGTCTCGAACTGCTCGACATCGACCATGTCACCACTGGTCCGTGGATCCGTAATACGCTGAAGGCCGACAAGGCCGAAGAGCGCGACCAGGCCCTGAGCGATATCTATCGCGTCATGCGCCCCGGCGAGCCGCCGACGAAGGAAACCGCCGAAGCGCTGTTCGCCGGTCTGTTCTTCGATCCCGAACGCTACGACCTGTCGGCAGTCGGCCGCGTCAAGCTCAACATGCGGCTTGAGCTGGATGCCGAAGACACGGTCACCACCCTGCGCGTCGAGGACATCCTCGCCGTCGTCAAGGAACTGGTGAACCTCAAGGACGGCAAGGGCGAAATCGACGATATCGACAACCTCGGCAACCGTCGTGTGCGTTCGGTCGGTGAGCTGCTGGAAAACCAGTATCGCGTCGGGCTGCTGCGCATGGAGCGCGCCGTCAAGGAGCGTATGTCGAGCGTGGACGTGTCGACGGTGATGCCGAACGACCTGATCAACGCCAAGCCCGCCGTGGCCGCCGTGCGTGAATTCTTCGGCAGCTCGCAGCTGTCGCAGTTCATGGATCAGACCAACCCGCTGTCGGAAGTCACCCACAAGCGCCGCGTGTCGGCGCTTGGGCCGGGCGGTCTGACGCGCGAGCGTGCGGGCTTTGAAGTTCGCGACGTTCACCCGACCCATTATGGCCGTATCTGCCCGATTGAAACGCCGGAAGGCCCGAACATCGGTCTGATCAACAGCCTCGCGACGTTCAGCCGGGTCAATAAGTACGGCTTCATCGAAACGCCCTACCGCAAGGTCATCGACGGCGTGGTGAGCGATGACGTCGTCTATCTGTCGGCGATGGAAGAGGCCAAGCACACGATCGCGCAGGCGAACGCGGAGCTGAACCCCGACCACACGCTGGCCGAAGACCTGATCTCCGCGCGTGAAGCGGGCGAGTTCCTGATGGCGCCCAAGGATCACATCACGCTGATGGACGTCAGTCCCAAGCAGCTGGTGTCGGTTGCGGCTTCGCTCATTCCGTTCCTGGAAAATGATGACGCCAACCGCGCACTCATGGGATCGAACATGCAGCGCCAGGCGGTGCCGCTCGTCAGTGCCGAGGCCCCGTTCGTGGGCACCGGCATGGAGGGCACGGTTGCGCGCGATTCGGGCGCGGCCATCGCCGCCAAGCGTCCGGGCATCGTCGATCAGGTCGATGCGACCCGTATCGTCATCCGTGCGACCGGCGACATCGAACCCGGCCAGTCGGGCGTCGACATCTACACGCTGCAGAAATTCCAGCGGTCGAACCAGGACACCTGCATCAACCAGCGTCCGCTGGTGAATGTCGGCGACCTGATCGAAGGCGGCGACGTGATCGCCGATGGCCCGTCGACCGAGTTCGGCGAGCTGGCGCTGGGCCGCAACACGCTCGTCGCGTTCATGCCCTGGAACGGCTACAACTATGAGGATAGTATCCTCATTTCCGAACGCATCGTGAAGGATGACGTCTTCACCTCGATCCATATCGAGGAATTCGAAGTCATGGCGCGCGATACGAAGCTGGGGCCAGAGGACATCACCCGCGACATTCCGAACGTCGGCGAGGAAGCACTGCGCAACCTCGACGAAGCGGGCATCGTCTATATCGGCGCCGAAGTGGAGCCGGGCGACATCCTGTGCGGCAAGATCACCCCCAAGGGTGAATCGCCGATGACGCCGGAAGAAAAGCTGCTGCGCGCGATCTTCGGTGAAAAGGCGAGCGACGTGCGCGACACCTCGCTGCGTCTGCCGCCGGGCGTTGCGGGCACGGTCGTCGAAGTGCGCGTGTTCAACCGCCACGGCATCGACAAGGACGAGCGCGCCATGGCGATCGAGCGGGAGGAAATCGACCGCCTCGCCAAGGATCGCGAGGACGAACGCGCCATTCTGAACCGCGCGACCTTCAACCGTCTGCAGGAAATGCTGACAGGCCAGGTGGCAACGGCTGCGCCCAAGGGCGTGAAGAAGGGCGTCGAGATCGACGAAGCCCTGCTGGGCGAAGTCGAGCGGCATGAATGGTGGAAGTTCGCGGTTGCGGACGACATTCGTCAGGCCGGCATCGAAGCCGTCAAGGCGCAATATGACGAAGCGGTGAAGTCGATCGTCGACAAGTTCGAGGATCGCGTCGACAAGCTGCAGCGTGGCGACGAACTGCCGCCGGGCGTGCTGAAGATGGTCAAGGTGTTCGTCGCGGTGAAGCGCAAGCTGCAGCCGGGTGACAAGATGGCCGGTCGTCACGGGAACAAGGGTGTGATTTCGCGCATCCTGCCGGTCGAGGACATGCCGTTCTTGGAAGACGGCACGCATGTCGACATCGTGCTCAACCCGTTGGGCGTGCCGTCGCGCATGAACGTGGGGCAGATCTTCGAAACGCATCTGGGCTGGGCTGCCCGTGGCATCGGCCAGCAGCTCAAGCATGCGCTGGAAGACTGGCGCGAGGCCAATCCCAACCCTGAGCCGGGCGTTATGCCCGACGCGGTGCGGGACCGGTTGCTGACCGCTTATGGTCCGCAATATGCCGACGAGATCAACGCCCGCACGGCCGAGCAGATCGTCGACCTGGCCGAACATCTCCAGCGCGGCGTGCCGATGGCAACGCCGGTGTTCGACGGTGCCCGCGAAGCGGACGTGTCGGCGATGCTGGAACTGGCGGGGCTGAACACATCGGGTCAGAGCGACCTGTATGACGGCCGCACCGGCGACAAGTTCGACCGCAAGGTCACGGTGGGCATCATCTATATGTTGAAGCTTCATCACCTTGTCGACGACAAGATCCATGCCCGTTCGATCGGCCCCTACTCGCTCGTCACGCAGCAGCCGCTGGGTGGTAAGGCGCAGTTCGGTGGTCAGCGCTTCGGGGAAATGGAGGTCTGGGCGCTCCAGGCCTATGGCGCCGCCTATACGCTGCAGGAAATGCTGACGGTGAAGTCCGATGACGTGGTCGGCCGTACCAAGGTCTATGAGGCGATCGTCAAGGGTGACGACACGTTCGAGGCCGGTATTCCCGAAAGCTTCAACGTGCTGGTCAAGGAAATGCGCTCGCTGGGCCTCAACGTCGAACTCGCGACGATGGACGCGATCGCCGACGAGGACGACGGCTTCGCGGCGGCGGCGGAGTAAAGGGATTGCGGGCGCTGCCTGACCGCGGCGCCCCCTCCCCTCAGCCATCAGAATTTCCCTCTCCATGAGGACATGAACATGAATGAACTGACCAACTTCGCCAATCCGGTCGCCAAGACCGAGACGTTCGACCAGATCCAGATCGGCCTTGCCTCGCCAGAGCGCATCCGGTCCTGGTCCTTCGGCGAGATCAAGAAGCCCGAAACCATCAACTATCGCACGTTCAAGCCCGAACGCGATGGCCTGTTCTGCGCGCGCATCTTTGGTCCGATCAAGGATTATGAATGCCTGTGCGGCAAGTATAAGCGCATGAAGTATAAGGGCATCGTCTGCGAGAAGTGCGGTGTCGAAGTTACCGTGAGCAAGGTGCGCCGCGAGCGCATGGGCCATATCGAACTGGCCGCGCCGGTTGCGCATATCTGGTTCCTGAAATCGCTGCCGTCGCGCATCGGCCTGCTGCTCGACATGCAGTTGAAGCAGCTGGAGCGCGTCCTTTACTTCGAAAGCTATATCGTCACCGAGCCGGGCCTGACCCCGCTGGAGAAATATCAGCTTCTCAATGAAGACGAACTGCTCGACGCGCAGGATCAATATGGCGAGGACGCCTTCACCGCCGGGATCGGCGCGGAAGCGGTCAAGATCATGTTGATGGATCTCGACCTTGAGGGCGAGAAGAAGATCCTGCTCGAAGAGCTGGCGACGACCAAGTCGGAGCTGAAGCCCAAGAAGATCATCAAGCGCCTGAAGGTCGTCGAAAGCTTCCTGGAATCGGGCAACCGTCCCGAATGGATGATCCTGGACGTCGTTCCCGTGATTCCACCAGAGCTGCGCCCGCTGGTGCCGCTGGACGGCGGCCGCTTCGCGACGTCGGATCTGAACGATCTCTATCGCCGCGTCATCAACCGTAACAACCGCTTGAAGCGGCTGATGGAGCTGCGCGCGCCGGACATCATCGTCCGCAACGAAAAGCGCATGTTGCAGGAAGCGGTCGACGCCCTGTTCGACAATGGCCGTCGTGGCCGTGTCATCACCGGTGCCAACAAGCGTCCGCTCAAGTCGCTGTCCGACATGCTCAAGGGCAAGCAGGGCCGCTTCCGTCAGAACCTGCTCGGCAAGCGCGTCGACTATTCGGGTCGTTCGGTCATCGTGACCGGTCCTGAGCTGAAGCTGCATCAGTGCGGTCTCCCTAAGAAGATGGCGCTCGAACTGTTCAAGCCGTTCATCTACGCGCGTCTGGACGCCAAGGGTCTGTCCATGACCCTGAAGCAGGCCAAGAAGTGGGTCGAGAAGGAGCGCAAGGAAGTCTGGGACATCCTGGACGAAGTGATCCGCGAGCATCCCGTGATGCTGAACCGTGCGCCCACGCTTCACCGTCTGGGCATCCAGGCGTTCGAACCCGTGCTGATCGAGGGCAAGGCGATCCAGCTTCACCCGCTGGTCTGCTCGGCCTTCAACGCCGACTTCGATGGCGATCAGATGGCCGTCCACGTTCCGCTGAGCCTTGAGGCCCAGCTGGAAGCGCGCGTGCTGATGATGTCGACCAACAACATCCTGTCGCCAGCGAACGGCAAGCCGATCATCGTGCCGTCGCAGGACATGGTGCTGGGCATCTATTATCTGTCGATGGAGCGCGAAGGCGAGCCAGGTGAAGGCATGTTGCTCGCCGACATGCAGGAAGTGCATCAGGCGCTGTTCGCCAAGGCCGTGACCCTGCACAGCAAGATCATCAGCCGCGTGCCGCAGACCGACGAGGCAGGCAACAGCTACCTCAAGCGTTACGAGACGACGCCGGGCCGCATGTTGCTGGGCGAATGTCTGCCGAAGGCGCACAAAGTGCCGTTCGACGTCGTCAACCGCCTCCTCACCAAGAAGGATGTGGGCGACGTGATCGACGAGGTTTATCGTCACACCGGCCAGAAGGACACGGTGCTGTTTGCCGACGCCATCATGGCGCTGGGCTTCAAGCATGCGTTCCAGGCAGGCATTTCGTTCGGCAAGGACGACATGGTCATTCCGGACTCGAAGGAAGGCACGGTTGCTGAAACCAAGGCGCTGGTGGCCGACTATGAGCAGCAATATCAGGACGGCCTGATCACCCAGCAGGAAAAGTACAACAAGGTGATCGACGCCTGGTCGCAGTGCGGCGACAAGGTAGCGAACGCCATGATGGACGAGATCCGCGCCCAGCCCAAGGACCCCAAGACGGGCCGTCTGGCACAGATCAACTCGATCTATATGATGGCGCACTCCGGTGCCCGCGGGTCTCAGGCGCAGATGAAGCAGCTGGCCGGTATGCGCGGCCTGATGGCCAAGCCGTCGGGCGAGATCATCGAAACGCCGATCATCTCGAACTTCAAGGAAGGCCTGACCGTCCTTGAATATTTCAACTCCACCCACGGCGCCCGCAAGGGTCTGGCCGACACCGCCCTCAAGACGGCAAATTCGGGTTACCTGACCCGCCGTCTGGTCGACGTCAGCCAGGATTGCACGATCGTCGAGGAAGATTGCGGCACCGAAAAGGCGCTGGAGATGAAGGCGATCGTCCAGGGCGGCAGCGTCATCGCGTCGCTTGGCGAACGTATCCTGGGCCGTACCACGGCCGAGGACATCGTTGACACCAAGGATGGTTCGGTCATCGTGCCGATCGGCACGCTGCTCGACGAAGCGCTGATCGTGCAGATCGAGGCAATCGGTACGCAGGCGGTCAAGATCCGCAGCCCGCTGATCTGCGAGAGCAAGATGGGCGTCTGTGGCAAATGCTATGGTCGTGACCTTGCCCGCGGCACCCCGGTCAATATCGGCGAAGCGGTCGGCGTCATTGCGGCGCAGTCCATCGGCGAACCGGGTACGCAGCTGACCATGCGGACCTTCCACATCGGCGGCGCGGCGAACTTCAACGAAACGTCGAACCTGGAATCGATGGCGGACGGCACGATCGAACTGCGTGACATGCCGACCATCACCGACAAGCAGGGCCGCCGCCTGAGCCTCGCCCGCAACGGCGAGATCGCGATCATCGACAGCGAAGGGCGCGAACGCGAAACCCATCGCCTGCCTTATGGTGCCACCATCCTGTTTGCAGATGGCGACACGATCAAGAAGGGCGATCGCTTTGCGGAGTGGGATCCGTTCACCATGCCGGTGATCACCGAGCGTCCGGGTATCGTCAAATATGTCGACCTGATCGACGGCAAGACGCTGGCCGAACAGACCGACGAAGCGACGGGCATCGCCCAGCGCGTCGTCACCGAACATCGTGGTGCCGCGCGCACCAAGGAGGATCTGCGTCCGCGTCTGACCCTGCTGGACGATGGTTCGGGCGAGGCTGCCCGCTATATGCTGGCGGTCGGTGCGACCCTGTCGGTCGAAGATGGTGCCACGGTGTCGGCCGGTGACGTGCTGGCGCGTGTCAGCCGTGAAGCGGCCAAGACCCGCGACATCACGGGCGGTCTGCCGCGCGTGGCGGAGCTGTTCGAAGCGCGCAAGCCCAAGGACAACGCCATCATCGCCAAGGTGTCGGGCCGCGTCCAGTTCCTCAAGGATTATAAGGCGAAGCGCAAGATCGCCATCAATCCTGAGGATGGCGGCGAGCCGGTCGAATATCTGATCCCCAAGAGCAAGGTGATCGACGTCCAGGAAGGCGATTTCGTCAAGCGCGGCGATAATCTGATCGGCGGTTCGCCCGATCCGCATGATATTCTCGAAGTGCTCGGCATCGAGCCCCTGGCAGAATATCTGGTCGCCGAAATCCAGGAAGTCTATCGTCTGCAGGGCGTGAAGATCAACGACAAGCATATCGAGACGATCGTTCGTCAGATGCTGCAGAAGGTCGAGATCATCGAGTCCGGCGACACCACCTTGCTGGTGGGCGAACAGGTCGACCGTGAGGAAATGGACGAGATCAACAGCAAGCTGGCACCGGGCTTCCTGCCCGCCGCTGGCAAGCCCGTGCTGCTTGGCATCACCAAGGCTTCGCTGCAGACCCGTTCGTTCATCTCGGCTGCGTCGTTCCAGGAAACCACCCGCGTCCTCACCGAGGCGGCGGTTCAGGGGAAGAAGGACACGCTCATCGGCCTGAAGGAAAATGTCATCGTCGGCCGCCTGATCCCGGCGGGTACGGGCGCTGGCATGAACCGGATGCGGGTTGCCGCTTCGTCGCGTGACGCAGCGATGCGCGCCTCGCTGCGGGCCGCCAGCCAGATCGACCTGATCGCGCCCAAGACGGCGGCGGCCGAACATGCCGCCGAATTGCGCCAGGGGCCGGAAGCGGCGATCGGTGACGATCCGCTGGGTGCCGTGCAGGGTGAAGACTTCACCACGCAGGACGCGGAGTGATCCGATAGGGTGCAGGGGCCACATGCCGTTCAGGCTGTGGCTCCAGCGCTGACGGTGCCTTGAGCACCCACGAAAAAGCCCGCCGGAGCGTTTGACGCTTCGGCGGGCTTTTTCGTGTCGCGGGGCGGGGATGGGGGGCCCCTGCCCTGCCCGATCAGCGGTCGATGGTCACATCGTCGAAATAGACGGTCTGATGGCCCTTGGCGTCGGCAGAGCGGTAGCTGCCAAGTTCGACGCCCAGTTTCGGGCTGACGGCATAGGTGGCGGGGTTGAAGCCCCATTGCACCGGCCGGTCGAACTGCTTTTGCCCGTCCTGCCAAAAGCCTATGCGGCCCTGCATCGTGCCGCGCTGGTCGGCCGATTGCAGCACGAAGGAAAAGCGGTTCCATTCGCCCTTGCGCACCTTGCCGCGGTAAAGGACGCCCTTGTCGCGCTGGTCGAAATAATAGAGGTTTTCGGCCTGCGGATTGCGGACGGCGATGATGAATTCCTGCACGTCGGGCGACTTGTCCTTGCGGCGAGACAGCGGGACGGTGCGCAGCGACAGGATGGGACCACCCGGATTGGCGTTCTTCACCTTGGACGGACGACCAGCCATCTTGGGCTGAAACACCTGGAAATGGATCATCTGATGCGGCGGGGTGTCATAACGCTGGTCCAGCTTCATCGCGAAACTGATCCGCGTGGTCCCCTTGTCGCCAATCTGCATCCGCCCCTGCTCGCCGCCGGGCAGCGGTTTGTAATGCGACCAGAAGCTGTACATGATCTTGTTCTTGGCCGCGCCCTGGCCGTTAGGGTCCATCGAGATGCGCAGGCAACTGGGCGGGGTGAAGCATCCCCTGGACACGACCTGCGGCCGGTCAGCAGCCTTGGTGCCCTTGTCGGTCGTAGCGTTGAAGGTCAGCTTGCTGCGCGGATCGACGATGACGTTAGAACCCTTGGCCTTCATATGCTGGCCCTGGTCGAAATCGACCGACAGACGGCGTTGGGGTTCGGCGGAAGCGCCCATCGCGGTGCCGAAGACTGCCGCGAGCAGCGACCAGCGCAAGATTGTCATCCGATGCGCCATCCTACCATCATCCTTCCCTATGTTGCACACGCGAATATCATAACGTGCCATGTGCAAGCGCGATCCATGAAACGTCTTAACCCCATCATGTTGCACCTGTGATGAACCGCCTTTTCATTCCCAAGGCGATCCGATATGCTCCTGTGCAGTGCAACAAACAGTGTTGGTGATCTTCGTTTCTTTTTCCTGTTGCAGCACACGATAAGGTAGGTGAACCGGCGATGGCAAAGAAAGCACAGACAGCGGACGGCGTCGGTTCGACCAATCCTTATGAAGATCTGCCCAAGAAGGCCTTTTGGCGGCCCGCCATCGCTGAACGATCGATGTTCGACATTGCAGAATTATGGTCGCCCAAATTTCGCATTCCGCCGCGCGCGCCGGTGGCGACCTTTGGTTCCTGCTTTGCGCAGCATATCGGCAACGCCCTGAAAAATCGCAAATTCAATTGGATGATCGCTGAAACGCCGCCCGTCGGGATGAGGGAGGAAGGCGCAAAGCTGTTCAATTATAATATTTTTTCGGCGCGTACGGCCAATATCTATACCACATCCCTATTGCGGCAATGGACCAGTTGGGCATTGGGGCATAGCAGCCCGCCGGAGGAATATTGGGAGAAGAACGGGCGTTTCTACGACCCCTTCCGCCCGGCGATCGAGCCCAATGGTTTTGCCACCCTGGAAGAGATGCTGCTGTCGCGCGAAGAGACGATCAAAGCCTTTCGCACCTGCATCACGGACTCGCACTTCTTCGTCTTCACGTTGGGACTGACCGAAAGTTGGTTCAACCAAGAGCATGGATATGAATATCCCATGTGCCCCGGCACGGTCGCCGGGGAGTTCGACGCCGAGAAGCATCAGTTCCGCAATCAGGCCTTTGAGGATGTGCGATCGGCGCTGATGGACTCGATCCGCATGATGCGCGCCGCCAATCCAAAACTGCAGTTCATCCTGACGGTCTCGCCGGTGCCATTGACGGCTACCAAATCGCCGCAGCATGTGCTGGTGGCGACGATGTATTCAAAATCGGTGCTGCGCGCCGTGGCCGGGCAAATCGCCATGCATCACAAGATGGTCGATTACTTCCCGTCCTACGAAATCATCAATAGCGCCGTCTTCAAAGGCACCTTCTTCGAGCCGAACATGCGCGGCGTAAATAAACGCGGCGTCGATTTCGTGATGGACCATTTCTTCCAGGGGTTAGTCCGCACATTCGGCGATTATTTTACAGCGCAGACGCGCAAGGCATCTGCTCCCTCCAAAAAACTGGATGAAGTATGCGAAGAGGAATTGCTGGGCGCATTCGGCGACGCCAAAAAAGGATGAAAATAGCGGTCATCGGCAATAGCCATATTGGCTCGCTCAAGCGCGGCATGGATATGATGAAGGCAAAGGAGGTCTTGTACGATCTCTGCTTCTTCGGCGCGCGCGGCGATGGGTTGAAAAGCCTGACGGTCGAGGACAGCAGTCTTGTGCCGAGCGACGAAGGCACCGCCGATGCGATCGCCTTCACATCGGGCGGCGAACGGAGAATCGATACGGACGGTTATGACGCCTTCCTCCTCTATGGCATGGAGGCACGACCCTTTTTCATCGCTGAAGATCGCTATTATTCGAGCGCCGTACTTGATCGTGCAGTCGATGATGTCGTGGAGGGTAGCCTTTCCTACAATACGCTCCAAAAACTGCGGACCATTACGGACAAGCCTATTTATATCGGCCACAATCCCATGCGGGGCGCAAGGCGTAACGAGGGACCACAGGATGTCGGGCCCTATGAACGCGGCATCGCGCTATTGAATGCCAAAAAATATGCTGCAGTAGGTGCCACCCTGCTACCCCAGCCGGCGACGACGATCGTCAACGGCAATGGTACGGCGATGCCCTTTGCCCAAGGATCGAAACGGCTAGCGATTGGCGACGCCCATGACGATGCGCTGCATCCCAGCGTCGATCTCAACCATATGAACGATGACTTCGGCCGACTTTGGTTGACCCAGTTCTTCGCACATCTTTCTTGATAAATAATCGCGTCGCCGATAGCAAACCGCGTCCGCTGGAAGGTAATCACTAGGCCGATGGCATATCGCCTGACCCTTCTCCGCGCGATTCATGCCCCATAAAGGAGATTAGGTGCTTGGCGAAGTTCATCGTTCATATTGGTGACGGCAAGTGCGGCAGTTCGTCGATGCAAGCGGCCCTGTTCGACGCGCGCGACCGCTTGCGCGACATGGGTTTGGCCTACGCTTCGCACCATCGGACCAGCGGCAATTTTTGTTTCGGTACGCTGCTCGGCAAAAATACGCGCGGCAACGCCGAACAGCAGCGGGGTTTTGCGCTCCAAGCTATCAAGACGTTGCAATCGCAGTTGGATCACAGCGATTACATCATCATATCGTCCGAAGCCTTTTTAACGCTGGACCCGGAAGAAGTCGTCGAGATTCTGCAATTCATCACGCTCGACATTGAGCGGATCGACGTGATTGCTTATGTTCGCGACCCGTTGGGCATGTATCTGTCGATGGCCCAGCAACTCATCAAATCCAGTCACCGCTTTCCCCGGCCGGATACCTACGTCCGGTCGCTGGATAGGATGCTTGATAACTGGAACAGTTTTCCCATGATCAGCAGCGTGACTGTTCGCATGTTCGATCGCAATAGCCTGGTCGGTGGGAACGCCGTCGCGGACTTTGAACATGTGGTGAAGAGCCTGACCGGCAAGGATCTTGGGCTCGAACATATCAATGAGAATAGTTCGCTCTCAACCGAGCAAATGGTCGTGTTGCAGGATTATCGCGCGCAGTTCTGCCGGGATAGCGACGGTAAGATGATACCGCCCAGTACCCGACTGATCGATTTTTTTGCGATGATGAACGAATCCGGCATGGTCGGGACCAAGGCCGTTCTTTCGCCCCCCGCCGCTGCGCTGGTGGGGAACAACAACGCCGATATTGTCGAGCGACTGAACAAGCGACATGGTTTCGCGATGCGCTGTCCCCGCCCGACACCGGAAGACCTGCCACCAGCCAGCACAGACTGGTCCCGAATTTCCAGCATATTGACCGAAGTCAAACCGGCCTATGTTCACAATTTGAAGATGCTGGTGCCCGCTTTCAATCCGGCGCTGAAAGACGGTGACATGGACAAAGGGCTACGTGCCCTCAACAAACTGGTCGAGATGGAACCGGGCAAAAAGTCGGCGATAGAGCGGGCAACGAAGAATTACTGGACGACTGAGTCCCTTGCAGGAATGATCGCCAATTAAGGCAGCGTCGATAACAGGAGCGCAGCGACGGCTCTCTCCTGTTATCGACCCTTAGCCTGCTTCAACCCGCTTCGGCGACCGGTTCGCTCTTGGCCTCGATCTTCGCGCGCCAGCAGGCGATGCTCTTTCCATCCAGTTCCGGACGGTCGATCTGATAGTCAGCGACGATGAACCCGTCCTTCGCATAATGATCGACATCGTCGCCGGGGAATACATCGTTCCAGCGCGCGGCATAGCTGTAGCGGTTGTGGGTGATGAAGCGGCCGCGGCCCTTGGTGCGGCCTTCATGATGGGTAACGGTCGACGCGGCGACATATTCGAACACATTGGCGCCATGGCCGACGCGATAGCAGAGGTCGATATCTTCCTGTCCGTTGATGAACACCGGGTCGAAGCCGCCGACCGCCGCGAAGTCGGTGGCGCGCATCGCGAAGCAGGCGCCGGTGATGGCACGGAAACGACGGTTTTGCGTGACCAGCGGGGAGTCGGCGGCCTCATCGACATAGATGGGGTAGCCGAGCGGCGTCTTGCCGGAAAAGACCACGCCCATGCACTGGAGGCGACCGTCGGGGTAGAGCAGTTTGGGTTGCGTGCCCTTGACCTCCGGATCGGCGAGCGGGGCGAGCAACGGCTCCATCCAGCCGGCCTTCACTTCGGTATCATTGTTGAGGAAGATGACGCGCGCGCCCTGCGACGCGGCAAAGCCGATATTATTGCCGAGCGAGAAGTTGAGATTGTCGAAATTGTGGATGACGGTGACGCGCCCGTCCCGCTCCGCCCAGCTGTCGAGCAGGCCCGACGTTTCTTCATCACTGCCATTATTGACCATGATGAATTCGACCTTCGCCCGGCCGCAATGGCGCGCGAGCGCGTTGAGGCATTTATTGGTCAGCGAATATTGGTTGAAGACGCACACGATGATCGAGACGAGATCGGGGTCGCGCTGTGGCGCCTGCCCGCGGATCGTGTGCCAGTCGATCACCATCTTGTTGAGCGAGAGGAAGCGCTTTTCCGGTCCGGCGCGATAGCCGGGGCGATCGGTCGGTTCGCCGACCGGCGCGTTGTGCCACGCAGGCTGCGTGGGCACGGGTGCGCCCTCGAACGCCTTGGCCGAAAGCGCGCGCAGCGCCTTCATCCGGCCCGACCCGAAGGCGGATTTTACCCGGCGGGCATAGTCGGGATAGCGTTGGTGGACGATTTCCATCGCCGTCTTGATGAGGCCATCCTTTTCGCCGCCGAAGCTGGCGGTGCGCTGGTGGAAGACATAGGCATGGGGGGTGATGAAATTCTTCCACCCGGCCTTCATCGTGCGCATGCAGAAATCATTTTCCTCGCCATAGCCGCGCGGGAACGTCTCTTCGTCGAACAGGCCGATATGATCCATCAGGTCACGACGGATATAGAGGCAAAAGCCATTGCCGGTCGGCACGTCGATCGGCTCGGAGACCTGGGTGAAGGCGATGATCCGCTTGGCCCATTCGTCGTGGCTCATATCGTCGGGCTTGGCATTGACGATATTGGCGACCGGGAAGGAGAAGCTGCCCGAATTGTCGCCCATCGCCGTCACCGTGCCCGCCTTGGGCGTGCCGAAGGCGACCTTGCGCATGCCGTCGATCCAGCCGTCATGGACGATCGTATCGCTGTTGAGCAGCAGAATATCGTCGCCCTCGGCCCAGCGGATGCCGCGATTGATGGTGCGGGTATAGCCCATATTCTGCGGGTTCACGAGCAGGTGGAAACCCGGATGGCGGGCAAAGCGATCCAGCAGGGGCTGCACCAGTTCGTTGCTGCTGCCATCATTGATCATCAGCACGCGATCACGGGTGAGATCGGTTTTCGCCAGCACCGAGGTCAGGCAGCGCTCGACCGCTTCGGGCGCGTTATAGACCGGCACGATGATGGTGAGGCGGCGGGTCTCATCGTCCCGTAATGGGACGTCTTCCGCAAGAATAGCCGAGAGGGCGTGGCGCAGATTGTTGCGCAGCACGACGGGCGAGAATTGGCGGATGATCTTTTCGCGCCCGGCGGTGCCCATGGTCGCGATCAGGCCAGGGTCCTTGCACAGCGTATTGACGCGCGCGACCACCGCCTCGACATCCTTGTAACCGACCAGGAAGCCGGTCTGGCCATCATCGATCAGTTCGGGCACCGCGCCCCAGCGATAGCCGATCACCGGACGGCGCGCGGCCTGCGCCTCGGCCACGGTGCGGCCGAAGGATTCCGCGAAGTGGGACAGCGCCATCACGACGTTGAGCTGCGCCATCGCCTCGGCCGGGCTGTCGGCATAGCCCGCAAATTCCAGATTGCCGGGCAGTCCGGCTTCTTTCAGTTCCTCGACATAGGCATTTTCCGGGCCGATGACGCGGAAGCGGGCGTTGGGCACCAATTCCTCCGCCCGGCGCGCGACCTCCACGAAATCGGCGATGCCCTTTTTGGGAATGTTCGAGCTGACGATGCCGAACACCACATGTTCGCCCACGACATTGGGCATGTCGAGCGAATCGACCTTGGCGACATTGGGGACGTGGAAGCTGCGACGGCTGTGCGCGAACAGCTTTTGCGTCGCGGCGGAATTGGCGATGACATAGTCGGTCTGGTGCAGGATGCGCTTGATGATCCCGGCCGCGTCCATGCCCATGCGGTCGCACAGATGTTCGTCATGGTCGATCAGTTCGCGTGCATGGATCGCGGTCAAGCGTCCGGCGCGGCGCGCGGCAATCAGTGGATCGACGAGGACGATGGTGTTGCAATAGACCAGAGCGATGTTGCGCTGCTCGATGATGTGGATGAAATCCTCGATCGAGGTTTCGTCGGGGCCGCGGTTCTTCGTCCATTGGAAATAGGGGAAGGAATAGAGGCCGCAGCTTTTCTGCCGCAGCAGGTCGATATAGTCGGGATTGCCTTCGCGCGGGACGGCGACATAGACGTTGAGCTTCATCTGCGCGAGCGCGTCGAGCATGTCGATGAAGCTGCGTTCGCCGCCGAACATCTGCGGGTTCACTTCATGCGCGCACAGCAGCACCGAGGGCGCATCTTCGATGACATCGATCGCGCCCTGACGCCAGGCGGCGGGGTCGGCCGCGCGGCGGCGCGGCGCGATCTTGCGGCCTTCGCGCTGGCCGTTCTTGGCATAATGGGCCAGCGGATTCGCGCCTGCGTCGCGGACGTCGGGATTGACCTCGAAATAGCCGCTCGTGCTGAAATGGGGCGAGGGATCGCGGTTCAGCCGCGCGCCAAGCCAAAGATAATGTTCGACCGGGTCCATGTTAAGAATGGCGACATCGGGATAGGTCCGAACATACCATTCCTCGTCAAACAGGCCCGAATCCTTAATCCGCGCAACATCCTGCGCGGACACAGCGGTCGCTACACTGATCTGACTCACCTAATTTCCCCCGTACAATCCAAATCGATTCACCGGCATCGAAACGCCAACCGGCACGCTCCCCTGTGCAACCCGTATGGCCTTGCTCTTTCCGTAGCGAAAAGACACGCATTGTTATCAAGGCGAAAGGATAACCCGGACCGGCCGGAAGATCAACGCAGATGCGAAGAGACTGCCCTATAGCATCCTACGGGAAAATCAGGACGTCATTGCCGCTGCCGCGCCAATGACACATTGACCGTTTAACGCAATGATCTGCATATCTTGCTGCACTGCGCCAAAATTCTGGCCAGAGCAGACTAGACGGTTGACCGCATTTATATATCAAGGGGATGCAAATCTCCCTTCCCGTTTGGCAAGTGATTTGCTTGCGTGACGACAATCAGAGTGGATGTATGAACGATATCCTGACCCAGAGCGCCCCTCCTTCCGACGAGGCGACCCAAATGCGGACTTTCATCGGACATATTGATGAGATCAGGGGCGGCACCGTAATCGGTTGGGTAAAGGCGGAAGGGATTGACGATCCACTGACGATCGACATTCTGATCGAAGGGATGCCCGTCGCCACCAATGTGTCAGCGAATGTCGAGCGACAGGATGTCGTCGACGCCGGCTTTCCCCAAGCCCATTGCGGATTTGTCGGAACATTGGCGAACGACCTGCCCGATGGGTTGACGCTGGAAGAGGGCATGCCAGTTCTGGTGGAAGTTGTTCTGACGTCCGATAGGACGCCCGCGTTGAGCGGGATGGTGGCCCCCACGGCGGGCGAGACGGCAACCGACGCGCAGAGCGAAGCGGTAGCCATTGAAGCGGCACCTGAAATCCCGCCAAGCGCCGTGCATAGCGAAGCGGCACCCATGGAGGCTGCTCCTTCCATCATAGCCTCCGCGCCGGTTAAGCCGCAGCCCGCCTATTCCTGCAAGGCCCGGATCGAGAGCCTATCCAAGACAGAATTGCGCGGTTGGGCCGTCAATACGCTTGATCAAGCAGAATGTTTTTCGATCGATATTTTGATTGACGATATGTTCTTCTGCCACGCTCGCAACGAACATCGTCGTAGCGACTTGCTTCGTGCAGGGCTTTCAGACGGGATCGGCGGGATACAGGTCGCCCTGCCCTTGGCGGAATTGGGGTCAGGCACCTATAATATTGGTTTGCGCACGCCCGACGGGAAGGTTCTCTCACGAGAGATAACGATTGAGGCAGAACAACGCCATAATCGTTGGACCAGCTATGTTGCGCCTATCTTGCCACGCGATACTGCGATCGTCATCCCTGTCTATAACGCTTATGACGATGTCGTAAATTGCATCGACAGGCTGGCGGCATTCACTACAGACGATGTAGAAATTCTGTTTATCGACGATGCTTCCCCCGACGACCGGATAGCTACGTTGATGGAGCAGGCAAAAACCTATCCCAATATGCGCGTATTGCGTAACGACGCGAATATCGGCTTTACCCAGACGGTCAATCGCGGCCTTGCAGAAATTGGCAAGAAGCATGCTGTCTTGCTCAACAGCGATGCGCGGGTGACGCACGGCTGGCTTGAAGGCATGTTGACCGCCGCCAGTTCCCGTCCACGTGTCGCGACGGTTACGGCGATGTCGGATCGCGCCGGCGCCTTTTCCGCGCCGAATATCGGCAATGATAATGAACTGCCGCCGGGCGTGGATGAAGTCACCTATGCTCGTGCCTTCCGGCGCAGGGCGCTGGGTCTGTATCCGATCGTGCCGACCGGCAATGGTTTCTGCATGTTCGTCAATCGGGCCTGCATCGACGAGATCGGTAGCCTGGACGAAGTCGCCTTCCCGCGTGGCTATGGCGAGGAAAATGACTTTTGTATGCGAGCGGGCCGAGCGGGCTGGTCGAACGTGATCGACGATCGCACCTATGTTTTCCATGATCGATCCAAGAGTTTCGGCGGAGCCAAGACCGACCTGATGAAATCAGGCCGTTCCGTCATCGATGCGCGATATCCAGAATATAAGACTGCGATCCGCGTATTTTCTTCGGGAACAGATATCGGACTCGCGCGCATTCACGCCCGGATGGCGCAGCGCGATTGCACGGTTCCGCGCGAGACACAGTCCCGATTGCTGTTTGTGGTCGCAACGCAAACCGGCGGCACCCCCCAAACCAACCTAGATCTGATGGGCGCACTGGCCGACGGTTTTGATTCTTGGCTGATGCGCTGCGATAGCAGGCATATGATCCTGATGCGCCGGGAAGGCGATAATTTCAAAGAAGTTGCCCGGCATGAACTTCAGGAAAGATTGGACCCTATCCGCCACATCTCGTCAGAATATGATGGGGTCATCGCGGAATGGCTTCGCCGGTTCGATTTTGAATTGGTGCATATCCGCCACCTGGGATGGCACAGCCTGAACCTTCCGCGCATTGCCAAGGCGCAGGGTTGTACCGTGGTATTTTCCTTTCACGATTTTTATGCCCTTTGTCCGTCGATCAAGTTGATGCGCGCGGATGGCACTTTCTACGGCGGCGATCTCGCCCTGTTGAATGGCACAGCCATGCCGGAATTGTGGCCCGCGGATTCGATGCCCAAGCTGGATGCCGAATGGATCCGGTATTGGCGCACCCGATTCGTTGAGGCGCTGACGCCTTGTGATGCCTTTGTCACGACATCGGATAGCGCCCGCACGACCATCCTCACCCATTTGCCGGGCATCGAGCCGGATCGCTTTCACGTCATTCCACACGGTCGCAATTTCCAACAATTGGCCATTTTGCGCCAACGTCCGCGTCATGGCGATCCCTTGCGGATACTCGTACCCGGCAACATCAGTATGGCCAAGGGACTGGGGATCATCCGTGCCCTGCTCGATCGGGATAGCGCAGGGCTGCTAGAGTTCCACATTCTCGGAAACATCGATCCCACGCAGGGAATCAGCCATCCCCGCCTGATACAACATGGCGCCTATAAGCGTGATGAATTTGCCCAGCGCGTAAAGGCGCTAAGCGTCCACCTTGGCGCCGTTTTTTCCATCTGGGACGAAACATATTGCCATACATTGACCGAACTATGGTCCGTTGGCGTTCCGCCCTTGGTCTTCGATTTCCCAACGGTCGCGGGCCGTGTTCGCACCAGCGAGGCCGGGTGGGTGCTTCCTCACGACGATATTGACGCGCTGTATGAGAAGATACTCGCTTTGGCGTTTGATGTGTCGGAGCAGAACAAAGTCGATGCCGCCCTTACTGCATGGCAAAATGATGTGGGGCCGGGAGAATCGACGCAATTGATGGGAGCCCGCTATCTGAACGTCTACCGGCAGGCGGGAGGCCAGGATCGGGCACCAATAATTGCCGTGACTGCACCAGCAGACCGACAGCTTCAACTGGCCAACGCCTCAACGTTTATCAGGTTGTGGGAGCGCACCCGCAATAGTTTTGACCGCAACGCCATTTTTGTTCGTATGACGCCAGAGGCGCTGTTGGCCAACCTGAGGTCAGGGTCAATTGATGGCGCGATCATCCAACGCAACGCCGTCCCAGCGACGATGGTGGTGCCCCTATTGCGTGCGTTCGACGCAGCAGGGGTGGGATATATGGTCGATCTGGACGATGACCTGCTGGATGTCCCGTCTGATAAAGATCCTACCGGCAGCTATCGTGCCTATGCGCCCTATCTGCAACGGCTTTTAGTTCAGGCGAAAGGAGTAACTGTCTCGACGGATCAACTCGTTACGCGCATATCCGAAGTCAATGAACGGGTCCATCTACTCCCCAATCGTATAAGCAATGCGCTTTGGCGGGGGTATAGCGCGCGCCGCAATCCTGACGAAAATGTGCGCGCACTCTATTTTGGCAGTGTCACGCATGCCGAAGATCTCGCCATGATCGAGCCTGCAATCGAGGCGATCCAGGCGCGCTACCCGCATTTTCGTCTGGCTGTCGTTGGCATTCAACAAGAGGCGACCCCTGAATGGATTGAAAGGATCGCCGTACCTGTCCATGCCAGAAATTATTCTTCGTTCGTACCTTGGCTGCGGGAACAGGCGGCTGATTTTGATCTAGCCCTGGCACCATTGATCGACTCCACATTCAATCTTTACAAGAGCGGCTTGAAAGCCATCGAAGGCGCAGCCCTGGGCCTTCCCGTGCTAGCTTCGGACGTTCCAGCTTTTCGGGAGATCGCTACTGAGTTGGAAGGATTGACGCTTATACCCAATGATGTCGATACTTGGGTGCTCGGTCTCGAAACGGCTATTCAGCAGGTAGAAATCAACCGTTCAAAACGGGATATCATCAAGGCAAAGGCACTGAGGTCCTTTGGCGTACAAACGAGCATTCCTGAATATGATGATCTGGTGCTGAATATTTTGATGTCATGATGCGCGATCCGCTTTCGAAAATGGTAAAATTATAATAATCCCTAACAGATGACGGATAATCAGATTTTCAAAACAGAAGATGCCGCGACGTGTGGAGCGACGCTTCGTCCAATCGCGCGCGTGCAGACATATCCAAGCATGATGCCGCAATTCGCCAATGTCGAACAACTTAAGGGGCATTGGCAAAGCCGAACCGAAGCTGTCCTCAAGCGCGATATTGCCCGGCTGCCGTCTGCGTTCCTGGCGACGATGCGCAATGCGGTGGTCTTCCAGAATGGCTTTGTGCGGTCGGAACAGGGCATCATTGTCCAGGAAACAATCGTAGGCGCACGCGACGTCACCCCTCCTCAGGAAGATCGGGTGGTTCGTCATGAGCCGCGACCGACGGCATTGCTGCGTAAGGCAGGCGACAGTGATTTTGCCCATTGGCTCGCCGAACTGCTGCCGCGGGTGCGAGAGTTTCGGGCGATGTTTCCCCAACAGGCGATACAATTTGCCGTACCTGCTTCGCCAGCTGACATGCGCCCCATGCGCCAACGTACGCTCGAATGGCTGGGCGTACGGGATGATGAGATACTTTGGCTTGGTTCAGAGCCGACGCGCTTTGACTTCCTTCATTTTATCACGGTCAACTCGATCCATAGCCATACGCATGATTTTACCGGCTTGCGCCATGTATCGGCCCAGGCGCGGGCAAAGGTGCCGCATGGCAAGGCGCATCGGCGCCTCTACATCAGCCGAGACGGCGCTACCAAGCGCAGGCTGCTGAACGAGCCGGATATTGTGAGCCAATTGACGAAGCGTAATTTCACTATCGTTGCGCCGCAGTCGATGAGTATCGATGAACAGGTCGCCCTGTTTGCCGAGGCCGAAATGGTCGTGGGCACGACGGATGCAACGATGGCCAATATCCTTTGGGCACCCGAACATTGTGAGGTCATGGCGCTCAGCCCCGATCATGGGCATGAATTTTTCTATTGGGATATGGCGGGCATCCGGGAGCAGCCATTCTCCTTCCTTTTCGGTGATAGTGCA